>NZ_JBFREX010000021.1:0-65906 GCF_052114525.1 Pseudomonas sp. KB_15
GAACGCCGCCCGGAGCAAGCCCGCTCCCACATTTGGAATGCACTCCCCTGTGGGAGCGGGCTTGCTCCGGGCGGCGTTCCGACGAAGGCGGTGGCGCATCCACAAAAATCCTTCAGGAATACACCGGCCAGCTATCCACAATCCGCCCACCCCGAACCGCCATCAGATCCCCAAACTGCAACAACACCGATTCCGTCTGGGCAGGCCGCAAAAACACCTGATCCTCAACCGTCAGCCCCACCGCCGCCGAACCATTGACCATTTCCTGGTTCGAGCTGCGGCCATACACCCCATTGCTCTGCAACCCCGGTGGCGATTCCAACTCCGCCATCCAGTTACCGCCATAGATAAAAAACGTCTCGCGCTGATTGGTGTCCCACCAGGAAAACAGCCTGGAGCTGTCATCCAGCGCCGGAATATTCACCGCTCCGGTGCTTTTCAACACCGGCGTGGCGATATAAGCGGCTGGCACATGCTCCACCAGTGACGGCAAATCATAGTGAGTGGGCTTGAGCATTGCCGTCCCCACCGAAACTTCGCTGCTGAGCTGCTCGTGCTCATGCATGCGATAACTCGGGCTGCCGGCCGTATTGAGGGTCAGCCCTTCGTGCCACAAACCGGGGTATTGCTGACGCGCGAAATCGACGCAGCGGTTGTAAATCACCATCACTTTGGCGAACAGCTCTTCTGGCGAGCCCAGAATCCCCGGCACGCCCATGCCCACGAACGGGTCGTAGCCCATGAACCCGGCGAACTCCAGGTGCTGCGGGTGCTGGCTGATCAGCGCCAGCATCTGCCCGAGTACGCCAAGGTCGCTGACGCCACCGCGATGCAGCCCGACATCCAGTTCGATGTTCACCCGTACTCGCGTGCCCAGCCCCTGAGCCAGGGCGAGGTATTGCTGCAAACGCTCCGGCGTATCGAGCAACCATTGCAATTGCTTCGACGGGTCGAAAGGCCCCTTGTGCAACTGATAAAACAACTCGGCCGAACGCACCGGCAGCGGCTTGCCCAACAGAATGTCGGCCTCGGGAAACTGTACGGCGTCATGATTGAGAAACGGCTGGTGAAACGACATCAGGCGTTGCGTGCCGGCGCGCTTGGCGATGTAGGCCAACAGCCCCTGTGCCGGCAGTGATTTTTCCACCAGACGCAGGTATTTGCCGCTGCGCTTGACCGATTGCAGCACCACATCAATGTTGTGATCCAGCCGATCAAGATCGATCAGTATTACCGGTCGCATCGGACCGTGATCCTTGAGTTCGCGGTTCAGCGCGCGGAAATAATCGCTGTACGGCGCACCTCGGTCACCCGGCCGCAGCCACACCCCGACACCCACCAACAAGGCGCCGACGCCAGCGGCTCCGAGCAAAAAATTGCGGCGATTGACGGCCATCAGCTCACCCCCAGAATGGATGACAAATGCGCATTGAGGAATTTGCCGCCGGGGTCGAGTGCCTGCCGCACCTGAATGAACTCCTGCCAGCGCGGGTACAGCGGCTGCAGGTTCTTCGCGTTCAGCGTGTGCAACTTGCCCCAATGCGGCCGGCCGTTGTACTTCCAGAAAATCGGCTCGATGGCGGCGAAGAAGTTGTGATGATCCATCTGGTAATGCTGGTGGACCGAGATCGAACAGCTGTCGCGGCCTTCGAACATGCTCAGTGGAATGTCATCGGCTTTGACGTAACGGTATTCAATTGGAAACCAGGTGCGCAGGTCTTTGTCCTGGATCAGCTTGAGGATCTCGCGCAAACAGGCCGGCCCGTATTCGGCAGGCACGGAATATTCCATCTCGTTGAAGCGCACCGTGCGCACATTGGCGTAGATGTCGAACGAGTCGCCCACCCGGTCATCGAAACTGGCCAGGTGGCGCAGGTTATTGAGCATGGTGCGGCGCAGGTCCGGGAAGTCACTGGCGTACTTGTCGATCATCTCGATCAGCGTGACAAACCCGTTACCGCCCTCCTCATCCGCCGGAACCGGCGGTGTGGCCGGGTCGGTGGTTTCGTTCAGGGCAATCGAGAGGGCGTAGTCGGAGTGGGTCACCACGAGCATTTCCCAGTGCTGGTTTTCCCGGGTGTTTTTGTCCAGGTCTTCGAGCAACTCTTCGGTTTTGGCAATCCACTGGCGCTCCCTCAGGCGATACGCCGGACGGTTTTGCAGACGAATTTTCGTGGCTACCCCGAGTGCGCCCAGCGACACCCGCGCCGCGTTGAACACTTGCGGATGACGCGTATTGTCGCAGTCCAATACCTCGCCAGTGGCGGTCACCAACTGCAAGCCACAGACATGCGCCGAATACGATTGAAAGTGCTTGCCGGTACCGTGGGTCGAGGTCGAGATCGCGCCGGCAAGGGTCTGGTAATCGATATCGGCCATGTTTTGCAGGGCCTGGCCGATGTCCTTGAGCGGGGTGCCCATGCRTGACATCGGGGTGCCGGCGGCGAACTCGGCTTGCAGGGTTTTCGGATCGTGATCGAGCAACCCCGTGAAATAGCTCAGCGACAGCAAGGTGCCGTCGGTGGGCACCAGTGCGCTGAAGGAATGCGCCGAGCCCACTGGACGAATCTTGCCGGGGGCCTGGCGCACCACTTGAGTCAACTCATCCAGATTCTTTGGCGCCAGCCGCGCCGCCGGCAGGCAACTCTGGCCGCCCGACCAGTTGCGCCAGGGAATCAGCCGTGGCGCGCGCAGCAGCTCGGCCAGTGCCGGCGTTGAGCCGAGCGCGGTAAAGGCGCCAATGACACTCGCCCGTTGCAGCAACTGACGCCGTGTTAAATCCATCGTCATGAATCGCACCCTGCCGTTCTTATTGTTGGAATTGCTGGCCGGACATAAAGGCAATCAGCGCCATGAACTGTTCCTGCGAACACTGCATGCACATGCCCATTGGCGGCATGCCGTTGTAGCCGTTGATCGCGTGATCGAGCAGCGAGTCGGCGCCCTGCAGCACCCGTGGCTCCCAGGCCTTGATGTCGCCGGTCAGCGGTGCCCCGGCCGCCGGATTGGCGTGGCAAAGCTTGCAGCTGTTGTCGTAGACCTGCGCCAGCTCGACGTCGGCGGGCCTCGCGGCGCCTGCTTCGCTGCGGGTCGGCGGGTTTTTCGACTCTTCGCCGCACCCCGCCAGCAACGCCGCAAAGACGCCCCCCGCCAAGGCCAAACAAAGGCTAGGCTTTTCAGTTAATCGGCTTGCCCGCATGGCTGTCCTCTCAGTGGCTGCCCGGTCGGCCGGGTGCAGCTTTTTTGTTGTGATCAAGGAGAGCTCAACACTAAGGCACTCCACGCGGGCGGGTTGAGGGCATTGGGGGCCAACAAGGGGCGCTTCTGAGGCCATGACGGAGGGCACCGATAAATCCGCGAATGGCAAAACGCTGTAATGAGTCATGACAAGCGTTGCTGAGGTCTGCTAAAACGATTCATCAGTGCATCACCCAATCCAGAGGGGTAGCGACATGACCACAGCCAATATTCTCGACAATCTGTTCCCGAGCCCCGCCGACATCCCGGAAAAGTACCGCCTTGACGGCCAGACCGAGCAGCGTGAGTACCTGGTCGATGGCAAACTGAGAACCTGGAACGGGCCACTGGCCCAAGTCCGCAGCCCGGTGTACCTGACCGGCGCCAATGGCGACGAGCAAGTGATCCTCGGCAGCACGCCGCTACTGGATGCCGACACCGCACTGACCGCCCTCGACGCGGCTGTCCGCGCCTACGACCGCGGCCAGGGATTGTGGCCGACCATGCGCGTGGCCGAGCGTATCCAGCACGTCGAAACCTTCCTTGGGCGCATGCGCGAGCAGCGCGACGCCGTGGTCAAGTTGCTGATGTGGGAAATCGGCAAGAACCTCAAGGACTCGGAAAAGGAGTTCGACCGCACCTGCGACTACATCGTCGACACCATCAACGCGCTGAAAGAACTCGACCGCCGTTCCAGCCGTTTCGAACTTGAACAGGACACCCTCGGCCAGATCCGTCGTGTGCCGCTGGGCGTCGCCCTGTGCATGGGGCCTTACAACTATCCGTTGAACGAAACCTTCACCACGCTGATCCCGGCGCTGATCATGGGCAACACGGTGGTGTTCAAGCCGGCCAAACTCGGCGTGCTGCTGATTCGCCCGCTGCTGGAAGCCTTCCGCGACAGCTTCCCCGCCGGTGTGATCAACGTCATCTACGGCAGCGGCCGCGAGACGGTCAGTGCGCTGATGGCCAGCGGCAAGATCGACATCTTTGCCTTCATCGGCACCAACAAGGCCGCCAGTGACCTGAAAAAACTCCATCCAAAACCACACCGTTTGCGCGCAGCGCTGGGCCTGGATGCGAAGAACCCGGGCATCGTCCTGCCGGAAGTGGATCTGGACAACGCCGTCAGCGAAGCGGTCACCGGTTCGCTGTCTTTCAATGGCCAGCGCTGCACAGCGTTGAAAATCCTTTTTGTCCACGAAGACGTGGTCGAATCCTTCATCGAGAAATTCAATGCCAGACTGGCTACGCTCAAACCCGGCATGCCTTGGGACAGTGGCGTATCCCTGACGCCTCTGCCGGAGTCGAGCAAGGTCGACTATCTGCACTCACTGGTGACGGACGCCGAGAGCAAAGGCGCCAAGGTGGTCAACCCCAACGGCGGCGAGGCCCGAGCGTCGTTTTTCTACCCGGCGGTGCTTTACCCGGTCACGCCGCAGATGCGCGTTTATCAGGAAGAACAGTTCGGCCCTGTCGTCCCCATCGTGCCGTACCGTCATCTGGATACCGTGATCGACTACGTGCTGGAATCGGACTTCGGCCAGCAGTTGAGCATCTTCGGCACCAACCCGGTCGCCGTCGGCCGGCTGGTGGACACGTTTGCCAATCAGGTCGGCCGCATCAATCTGAATGCCCAATGCCAGCGTGGTCCCGACACATATCCATTCAATGGTCGCAAGAACTCGGCCGAGGGTACCTTGTCGGTACATGACGCACTGCGCGTGTTTTCGATCCGCACCCTGGTCGCCACCAAATTCCAGGAGACCAACAAGGACCTGATCAGCGAGATCATCAGCGGCCGCAGTTCGAGTTTCCTGACGACCGACTACATCTTCTGAGGAGCGCAAGCCTGAGCACATCCAGAGCCCATTGGCTGCCACCGTTGCTGCGCCGACTGCTGCGTCCGTTGCTGGACCCGTATCGGCGCTATCGCCACGCCCGGGTGATTCACGCCGTACGCGTGTCGCTGGGGTTGCTGGCAACGATCCTGCTGACCACCGGCATCCATCTGCCCCACGGTGAGTGGGCGTCGGTAACGATGCTGGTGGTGATCGGTGGCTTGCAGCACCACGGCAACATCGGCAAGAAAGCCGCCGAGCGCGCCATTGGTACCTTGATCGGGGCCGGCGTCGGCCTGGCGTTGGTGGCACAACAGGCCTGGCTCGGGATGCCCTGGCTGACCTATTTCGCAATGTCGGTGGTCTGCGGGTTTTTCTCGTATCACGCCATCGGCAAGGGCGGTTACACCGCACTGCTGTCGGCGATTACCGTGTTCATCGTCGCCGGGCACGGCGACAACCCGGTCACCGATGGCTTGTGGCGAGGGGTGGACATCCTGATCGGCATCGCCCTGGCCCTGGCGTTTTCCTTCGCCCTGCCGCTGTACGCGGTTTACTCCTGGCGCTACAACCTGGCCGATGCGCTGCGAGATTGCGCAAAAATTTACGGGCGCATCATTGACGGCCAGGCCATCACTGCCGAAGAACACCTCAAACTAATGACTCGCCTGAACGCGGTGATGGTGCAGTTGCGCTCACTGATGCCTTCAGTGTCCAAGGAAGTGAAGATTTCCATGACTGACCTGGATGCCATCCAGCGTAACCTGCGCATGTGCGTCAGCACCCTGGAAATCCTCGGCAATACCCGACCGGACGCCAATGACCCCGAGGCGATGACGCTCTTGCAAACGGCATTGAAAGCTGAACACCGGCAGATTCGCGTGCAATTGATCGGCATGGCCCGGGCATTGAAATCCGGCGCCTGCCAGCGGCTCGATCGCCCCATCAGTTTGTCGGCTGTCAGCCTCGACGCGCCGGTCTACAACACGCTGGACGGGTATCGCTTGTTGACTCAACAATTGGCCGCCAACATCGGCGAGATGCGCCAGCGGCTGGTCAGGAGCGCGCCGCACTGGAACATCTGATGCCTGTGTAGCGGCTTACGGCGTCACCGCGCGCCGAAATCTCAGCGACCACCCTTGCTGCATGCCGGCAGCGGCCAGCAGAATTGCCGCGACCCCGATCCATTGCAGCGCCTCCAGGCGATGGCCGAAGGCAACCCAGTCGACGAAAATCGCCGCAATCGGGTAAATGAAGGACAGCGCGCCTGTCAGCGCAGTCGGCAGTTTTTGAATCGCGCCGTACAGCAACACGTACATCACACCGGTGTGCACCATGCCCAGCGTCACCAGGCTGGCCCACGCACCCGGTGCCTGCGGCAGTGTCGAAAAATGCGCGAATGGCGCGAGCAACAACACGCCGGTGCTGACCTGGATCAGCGCGATCAAATGCGGCGGGGTTCCAGTCAGGCGCTTGATGATCAGCGCGGCAATCGCGTAGAGAAACGCCGCGCCCAACGCCAAGGCAATGCCCATCAGGTAATCGCCGCCGCTCTCGCCCTGGCTGCCATGGGCGCTGACAATGGCCAGCATCCCGAGAAACGAAACGCCCAGCCAGGCAAGTTTCTGCGTGGTGATTTTTTCATTGAGGAACAGCGCCGCCAGCCCTACCAGCATGAACGGCTGGACGTTATAAACGGCGGTGCCGATGGCAATTGACGCCCGGGAATAGGATGCGAACAACAACACCCAGTTACCGACAATCGCCACACCGCTGAGCACCGCCAGCAGGAAGGTCGTGCGAGTCAAAATGCCGGGGCGCAGAAAGCCGAAAACTGCGCAAATCAACAGCAAGGTGCCGGCACCGAACAGGCAGCGCCAGAACACCACATCCAGCACCGGTTGCCCGGACACCAGCACGAACCAGCCGATGGTGCCGGAGATCAGCATGGCGGCCGTCATTTCGAACGAGCCGCGGCGTAGGGTTTTGTCCATCATCAGACTCCTGTATTTGTGGCCAAAGTATGCCAATGCACCCGGACGCCATTCCAGAGCAAAAAGCAGGCTAAACTCTAGATCTGCCTTTTTTATCAAGGCTGTTTTGAAAAAATGCCTAACAGAGGTTTTCGCCATGACCGATGACATCGACCAGGTGCTGATCACGGCCCTGATGGAAGACTCGCGACGCTCGCTCAAGGCCCTGGCGCAAATCAGTGGTCTGTCCTCCCCCAGCGTTGCCGAGCGCCTGCGCCGCCTGGAAGAGCGTGGCGTGCTCAAGGGCTACACCGTTGAAATCGACCCGAAATGCTTTGGCTATCAACTTCAGGCCATCGTGCGTATTCGCCCGTTGCCGGGGCAATTGCAGGAAGTGGAACGGCAAATCATGGCGATTCCCGAATTCACCGAGTGCGACAAGGTGACCGGCGATGACTGTTTCATTGCGCGCCTGCATGTGCGCTCGATGGAACAACTGGACACCCTGCTCGACCGCCTCAACACCCACGCTGAAACCAATACGGCGATCGTCAAGAAAACCCCGGTCAAGCGCCGGTTGCCGCCCATGGCGTGAGTGATATTTGTTTCAGACTGAAGTAGATTGACTGTTTCCGGCGAAGGATTGACGGTATGAAAACTCAGGCAATGCTACTGGTGGCTACGATGCTTGCGGGTTGCGGCACAATTCAAACGGTTGTGCGCAGCGACGAAGTGGCCGCAAAGGGCCTGAAAGACCAAAAGAGTTATTGCGGCGCGGTACCGCGAATCTACAGCGGCGTGACCTACGACTTCTGCTACCTCAACGCGCCCCTCGAAGAGGGTCGGGATGCGCAGGTACATGGTCCCGCCCCCGCCATCGTGCTGCTCGACGTGGTCGTATCCGGGGCGATGGATACGTTGCTGCTGCCCTACACCATCTACCGGCAACAAGCCGACGGCAGCATTGTCATTACGGAGTAACCCTGGATTTCCTGTAATAAAAAACCCGCCTGAGCGGGTTTTTTAATTCAAGGCCGACGATCAGTCATCGCGACCCATGATGCCGAACAGCTGCAACAGGCTGACGAACAGGTTGTAGATCGATACATACAGGCTGATGGTGGCCATGATGTAGTTACGCTCGCCGCCATGAATGATGGCGCTGGTCTGGAACAGAATGCAGACCGAGGAGAACAGCACGAAACCTGCGCTGATCGCCAGTTGCAGGCCGCTGATCTGGAAGAACATGCCCGCCAGCGTCGCACCCAGCAGCACGAAGAAGCCTGCCGTGATGAAACCGCCAAGGAAGCTCATGTCCTTGCGGGTAATCAGCACATAGGCCGACAGGCCGCCGAACACCAGCGCGGTCATCGCGAAGGCCGAGCTGACCACTTCAGCGCCGCCCTGCATACCCAGGTAACGGTTGAGGATCGGGCCAAGCAGGAAACCCATGAAACCGGTCAGGGCAAATGCCGACACCAGGCCCCAGGCCGAATCACGGAGTTTGTTGGTGAGGAAGAAAAGACCGTAGAAGCCGATCAGCACCACGAAAATGTTCGGGTAGCCAACACGCATCTGCTGGGCAACGTAGGCCGTCACACCGCTGAATGCGAGGGTCAGGGCGAGCAAGCCGTATGTGTTGCGCAGGACGCGGCTAACCTCTAGCTGCTCAGCCTGCACGCTGTTATTAACTGCGTAATCCTGTTCGCGCATGGCGACACTCCTGTTGGTTTGAAACGTTCAGTCGCAAAGATCATAACAGACGCTCTGTAACTAGCTATGCAGAGAGTTTGACAGTGTGTTTCATTCAGGTATTATGGCGCCCGCAACGCAAACGGAGGTGTGGCCGAGTGGTTTAAGGCAACGGTCTTGAAAACCGTCGACTGTAACAGGTCCATGAGTTCGAATCCCATCGCCTCCGCCATCTTTATACGACAAAGCCCTGATTATTCAGGGCTTTGTCGTTTCTGGCTTTTGGTAATAACCTACCAGCCCATACCTTGGCTCTTGTCTTTCCATAGCTGTACGTGGAACACAAAACACAAAACAATTCATAATCGACTGTTTTTTAAGTTATTTTTTCGCACCAAATAAAATGCCGGGCGCGGCCATGATGCAGGCTTTGGGGGGCAGCCTGGACGTCGTCGACCGCGGCCAAAACCATGTGCTGGCGGGCTCGCGGGYGAGGCGCCATTACCCGCATCACGACTATGCCGAAGAGAAAAATGTGCCTAGAACCTGTTGGGTGATCGACTCAGTGCGGTACTGTCCTCAACTTACGAGCACGCGCCAAACACGTCGATGTTGTCTTTTCCAGCGTACGCGGCAACAGAGACGCGGGCACCCTCATAGGGCTGTTGCACCCTGCGTTCTCCGGAATTTAACGTCCGCGACAACCCGGTGTTGTGACCTTGAATTCGCGATGAGCAAAAGTGACAGACCGCATGTACATATTCGTGAGCTTCACCGTTGCGGAACTGTTCGACAAAGTAAGGCAAACGCCCATGGTCAAATTGACCCACGACATTGGTGCTTCCGACGTCGCCGTCGCCAAAGCTTGCCGCAAAGCCGGCATCCCTATCCCTCCCTGGCCGTGACCACTGGGCCAAATCGGAAAAGCAGCGACAACGCAAACCCGAGCCTCCTCAGGCTCCAGGTTCTCGACGTGCCCCCCCCGCCCTGCAAGACTGGAACTGATTCGAACTCACCAATAACCCGGCGTACGATTGCCCCCCCTTTCAATTGACTGAGCCCGAGGCGCTGAAACCACACCAATCTGATTATGACAATCTGGCTCGCTAGTTACCGCTCAACGGCGTAGCGCAAGATGCTGCGTGGCGAGCACACGGGATCTGAAAAGACGTGGTCCGCTCTGCATCCCTTGACCTGGCTCTGGCGGCGGAAAAGTTATTTGACGGTCGCAGAGGCATATTGATCGAGAAGTCTTTCTAACCTTTTCGACTAAAAAATAACGGCATGACTCAATCAGATGGCGTTTAGCCAGTTTGGATTGATAAGATTGCGCTCTGAAAGCATTTAACCTGTATATAAATACAGTATCGTGGATTTTCCTGGCCAGGATGGCGAAGTTAGCTACTCACTGGCCAATCTTGTTTTCCAAGATTGGAGTTGCTGTGAACGCGAAGCTCGATTTTGACGCATCAAAGCTCTACGAAGCCCTGAAGTACCAAATCCACGTAGCGATCGACTACTGCCATACCCTTGATAAGGACGATGTCCTTTGGATCGAGGTGTTTGGCGATGTCACCGTCGAAGGCCGTGATCAGGTTGAGGTTAAGGAGTACAGCGACAGCCTGACCGACAGCCATGAAAACCTCTGGAACACTCTCAATAATTGGCTAAAGCCTGATTTCAATCATCAGCAATACGCCAACCTGATCCTGCTGACGACTCAAGCCTATGGTGAGCGAGCAGCTATCAAAGATTGGCATCAGTGGAATGCTGATCAGCGTCTGGCTGCGCTGGAAAGTATCCTCCAGGATGCCGAGGCTCGCTTCGAAAAGGCCAAGCAGGAAAAAGAGGCAACTGCTGACCAAAGCGAGGAAGGTGGTACAGGAGGAAAAACTCCTGGGCCTTCTAAGGCGCTGACCCTACAGCGTAAGGTGATGGCAAAAGCCATGCGTGAATCGCTGATGGAGGCCCTGCCCAAGGTCAAGATCATCACCGAGCAACCTGACCTGCTTGGCTTGATCGCCAGGTACAAGAGAGCCCATCTTAAAAGTATCCATGAGCATCGCATGGACGACTTCTTGAATGACCTCTTTGGCTTCATGACCAGCGCCGTCAAGGTCACAGAAGGATGGCGGTTCACCACCGCGGAATTCGACAGAAAATTCACAGAGCTCACCGCCCGCTACCTGATTGGCTCGGTGAAATTTCCCCGTGTCAACACTGAGGAGATCGAGCGGGAAGCTGCTGAGATGAATGTGCGTGACCGCATTTACGCCCAAAAGCTAGATGAGATCGGCGGCGAGGAGGAGCTTATTCTTGAGGCAACTGCCGATCTGCTTCATGCCCACGAATACATTGCCGAGCTGATCAAGGACTGCACCACGTCACAGAGCGACGTGGAAAGCTACAGCAAAAACCATATGCGCACCCATAGTGCCAGCAGGGCAAAACTGATGATCGGTTGCGACGAAACCTGGTCGGTTTCGAAACTGAAGCAGGAATCCCTCAAGTTCTACTACGCGCGCTGTGAATTGGATGTCGTGGGCTTCCGAAACTACGAAGACACGCCCGTTGAATTCCGCAATGGCATCTACCACATGCTCGCAGATGCAGTGCCCGCAAGCTCAGCGAAGGAGTTTCACTGGAGGCTCTGGAAATGAGTGCAAAACCCATTGAACACCTTTTCACGCTTCAGCGTTCCCCCATCGCACTGGCACCGGTGATCCACAACTTCTTCGCCCATTCCGAACCTAGGGAACGAGACCTGCTGTTGAGCTATCTGGTTCTGCCCATGGTGCTGTACCCGGCCATGCAGACGTACCTGCTGGCCGTGAGGAAGACCAGCAACCTGCGCACGCTCTGCAAAGAGCAGTCGCGGCTGGTAGGGCTCACCTACAACACCCAGCAGTTCAAATCCCTCACCAACGCCGCTCTGCTTGTCCTTCAAGCAGAGCAAAGCATCGAGATCACCGACGACCTAACTGTGAAGTCGGTCGGGGACGTCAGGGCCTCCAATGCCAACCCCAAACAACTCGAAGCCGCCCGCCGTCTTTCCATGGTCTGCGCAGAGGCAGACGTCGTTTCCATCTACAGGACGTTAGGATTCAAGTCTCTATGAAATGCTTTCTGCGGTACATCGGCGTAGTCGACACTCAAGACAAAATTCACAAGGTGCGACTGGAGCCTGGGCTCAACGTCATCACTGGCAAGTCATCCACTGGCAAAAGTGCGATCTTGGAAATATTCGACTATTGCCTCGGCAGCACCGAAGACACAATTCCGGTGGGCACGATCACTGAGCGCGCCGAGACCTTTTTCATCGCGTTGCAATTTCCCAGCTACTTCATCGTGGCCGCACGCAAGAAAAAATCCGACCGATGCTTTTTGCTTGAGGTGCAAGGCTCCGACCCAGATCGATTGCTCCAACTAATCGAGCAACCAAAGGCCTTCTTCGATCCCAAGCACTACATGCCACTGGCAGACTTCAAGAAAAGCCTCGGGCGTTATTTTGCGATCACGCTGGAAAACATCGATGAAGACCCGTACCTGAAAGCGGCCGGCCGCAACAAATCTGCCACTCCATCGGTACGCAGTTTTTCCTCCTTCATGCTTCAGCATCAAAACCTAGTGGCCAACAAGCACGCGATTTTCTACCGTTTCGATGAGAAGGAAAAACGTGACCAGGCGATCAATCACTTCAAGATCCTGATGGGTCTTGTGGACGAAGCTTATTTTGATCTGTACCGGGATCATGAGGTTGCCAAGCACGAACTCAAAAAAATCCAGGCGCAGATTCCCAAGCAAGCGCATCGCAAAGAAGCTGCGATAGCTCGCTACAACCGTTACCTGACCGAGTTCAAGTCCTTGGCAGGTCTTCCTCTAATCGATGCCACGGCTGAGGACATCTACAGCAAACCCGCGACGATGCTGAAGATGATTTCCGGGCGCTCCGTCAAAATCGACGTGCTCTCAGATCAGGTCRAAATGCGCCGGGCTGAACTTCACGCTCAACGAATTGCTGAGCTCATCGAGAAGCGCAAGCTGCAGGGTCAGATGAGGCTGGTCAATGAGTCTCTGACCTCTGCAACACAATTCAGCTTGAGCATGACAGCTGAGACACTGCCCGATTCCATTGAGCTGTCCGAAGCTCATTGCCCGCTTTGCGAGGCTCACACCAGCACCCCCGCCATGGAAGCCAATAAGCTCGTAGGCGCTATCGAGTGGTTGAATGACGAGCTCAAGCTGTCCGCCTATGCCCGGGAGAGTTTCGCTGCAGAGCGCCGAAACATTCAGGAAGCGCTCGATAAGGTGAACGCAGAGCTGCGTCGTATCCAGACCGACATCCAGCCACTCGATGAAGAAATTGCCAAGCTCAAGACATCCAAATCGATCGATGAACAGGCCACCAAGGCCAAGCTTCGGCTTGAAATCGCCATTCAAGATCAGTTGGACAAACCTGAGTCGGAGCTGGCCACTGAAGAAAAAAATCTGCGCTCGGAGGTTGATCGCCTGGCTGGTTTACTTGAGAAATACGACATCAAGGACAGGTTGAAAACGCTAAGCAATGAGATCGACGCCAAGATGTGTGAGCTTGGCAACCACTTCGATTTCGAGGAAACGTACAAGCCTTCGAAGCTGCGCTTTGACGTTGAAACGTTCGACCTGTGGTATCAGCAAAATCATAATACCCGGGTCTATCTGCGCTCGATGGGAAGCGGTGCGAACTGGTTGTACTCCCACCTCGCCTTGTTCATGTCCCTGCACTACCAGTTCGCAGCGCTATCGAACAACGGATGCAAGATCCCTCCAATCCTGTTTCTTGATCAGCCCACCCAGGTGTACTTCCCTGCCTCACTGGATGACGCAGAGGATTTCGATGCCCAAGAGCTTTCAAAACAGGCCAAGCGTGAAGACGCAGTCGACGCAGACATGAGTGCTGTGACCAACATGTTCACCCAGTTGGCCAAGTTCTGTGATGAGACCGGCAAGAAGACAGGCGTAACTCCGCAAATCATCGTCTCGGATCATGCAGATAGGCTGACCCTAGGCGATGGTTACAAATTTCCGGATTATGTCCGGGCTACATGGAGAACGCGGGGCTTCATCGCCGACTAGGAGTCTTCATCCTGAGGGGGGGATTACTCCCCCGTTTCCTGATCAGGCCACAGTGATTGGTGCATCAATCATTACGCCTGAGAACGGTGGGGACGAAGTCCCTCTCATCCCGCTCATCGATACTCGGCCTGCTACCAGAGCTGACAACTTGTCGACAAAGTCCAAACGCGGCGCCTGGTGTAATAACGAATATTCACCGACTTGACACAGGCGTGCTTGCGACCGGATAGGACAAAAAAATGAGCTAGCCCACACGCCGACGTGCCGGCCACCGAGCTTTTCCATTACTTTGCTCTTCAGACGTGTTGACCGGCTAAATCCAGTTTTTTGAGATATTCGCGCAGCGGATCGGGCCCAGATAGATACCCGACCTACTTACCTTTGGTATCCGTGGTGCCCGCCGCCGTATTGACCAGCGGCGGCAGCGCTACCGTCATCATCACAAGTGCCCTGCTGGATGCGCTGATCGCCCGCCATTACTCTGCACAATTACTGGGCGATTACCGAAATATCTGCTTCATATATTGGTAATGTGCTTTCGATGGCGATCAGTACGGTGCTGATCGTTCCCTTTATAGATCTCCTTACTGCTTCAGGCTAATTGCGGCCTAAGCCGCGTCCGCGGTAGCAGCTAGCTCTGTAAAACCATGGCTTACGAAGACTGCTAATACCATCGAATTCGGCGAGCGAAACATCTAAACGCGCACGCTACTGATTTGGCCAGCCTGCCGCCTCCGCACTAAACCCGTCCGTGTACTCCCGCTTGGGCGCATTGCTATCTCTCATCTCGACTCCCTATACATCTGAAGCTTCCAACTTGTTGCCGTACGTGGAATCGAGGCAGGATCAGTTTGTTCACGCTCAGCGATACAGATGCCTGCCCATCGATATTTCCTCCAGTCAGGACGGGAGACGTGGAAAGGCGCGAAACGGCAACTGCGATGTATCGCCTGCCGCAACATCACGATCAAAGTCCGCACGCGTATAATCGCGCGGGTAATAAGAGAAGCTCTTCAGGTAGAAATATGCGTCTGCATCCATGTAGCGCCTAGACAATTCCAAGCTTGCGGCCTCAGCCGACTTTGCGTCGAAATCATGGCTGAGATGAATCATTGATATCCCGCTGTCGTTCGCGCTACTTGGGTCGACCGGCGCGGCACCGCTCCTCGACCATTCACATAAAAGAATGTCCGCAGTTTTCGGTGGGCCATAGGCCACGACCGGGCCAACCGAGACTCCGGTAATCGAACCCTTGTGCTCATCGAGAAACGAACGCGTTTCGTCTAAAGTCTTGGTCGTTTCCCCGGCATAAAGCAAGACATTGACCTTGGCGGCGATGCCGTGATCGCTGCATGCCTTGAGCAAAGTAGACGCTCGCTCTAAGTAGCGATCCGGATTGGGCGATTTGCGCATGTTCAGGATTTGCGTCGGTGACGCCGTTTCGAGCCCGAGATCGAGTACCTTCATACCTGCCTCGGCGAGACAGGCGATCGTTTCAGGCGTGAGCGCATCGACGCGGCTTTCCGTCCGCCACTGGACATTGAGGCCCGCTGCCCGAAAGGCATTCGCTAGGCCTGTTCCCCATTTCTCATTAGGCGCGAACATCGATGACTGGAAATAGGGTCGGATCTCGCTGTCGCCATACTGGCTAGCAACCGCCGCAAATGCACTGGCAATCTGCTCCGGCGCACGTAGCTTCTCAAGCCGGATATCTCGCTCCTCACAGAAGGCGCAGCCCATGCCGCACCCGCGCGATGCCTCGATACTCGGTTGATAGCGCTCGAAACCTGATATCAAGGGATGCTTCAGGACGAAATCTGGTGTTGGCGCAGGCAGGCGACGCAAGTCCGGCGAGTTCGTAAGGAGGCTTGCTATAAGCGGTTCTGCCAGCCCTGGGACGAGCAGGTTCGCCTCGGGCAGTTTCGCATGCAACCAGTCAGGATCCGGCCCAACTACCCAACGTCCCCCAACAATGATTCTGGCGTCTGGATCAACGCTACGCACTAGCCGGCAAAAAGTCTGCGCCCACGGAAGGGCATAGAAGCTGGGGATGGATAGCATTATTGGCAACCGAGACGGAAATACGCCTTTATCGAGCAGCACGCCAAGCACGTCGGCGGGTTCGCTGTGCTCGCCATGCAACAGCAGGGTCTCGGTCCCCATGGCATCTAGGATCGTTGCCAGCGATAATGCACCGTAGTTGAGATATAGCTGCCGGCGCGCAAGCATATGATCGCGCTTCTTCGGCGACAACATACCGGCAGATACGAATGCAACTGTATTCGAACGCTTCATTAAGTACCACTTCCTTGTGTTTGAGCAGAAAGGACGCACATGCCATTTATAAGTATCGAGGGCATCGACGGTAGCGGGAAGACCGAGCAGGTTAAGCTACTTGTTGAGCACCTGAGAAGCGCCGGTCAATCGGTGCTACAGACAAAGGAGCCGGATGGTGGACAACTGGGTGCGGAAGTGCGGGCGATCCTGACACGGCCCGACCGCCGACTCGACCCCGTAGAGCAGCTCTTGCTGGTAAGCGCTGCTCGATTTGATCACGTACAAAGTATTATCCGGCCAGCATTAGCGAATGGCCAGTGGGTCGTCTCCGACCGCTTCATCGATTCGACTTACGCGTTTCAGGTTGCGGTGTCCGACGTCGACCTGCACCAGTTGTTCCGGTCGACCCGCGACATCGTCGTGGGATCCACACTCCCGGATCTGACGATCATCCTCGACCTTCCGATCGAGGTCGCAAAGCATCGGCGGGGCCAGCGTCACGACGGCGTTGCCGACCCGGCGGAAGCGACGCGGGATTTCGCGGCCATCCAAGACGCGCTACTAACGGTGGCACTTGAGCACCCGAGACGCTGTCATCTCATCGACGCGGACCAGTCGCCAAGTGCGGTTGCGCGCGATATCTGGCAATTGATCGAATCTTTGCTGCGAGACTCTCGGGCAACGCGCTAAGCGGTCGTGGCACGTCGCCTCAGATCTACTAATACCCGGAACACTTCATGAATCCGCAAACCCGCAATCTGCTCATCCAGCGTGTGATTGACTCGCTTGGCATCTTGGCACCTGGCTCTATCTTCGAGCGTTTTGGGGTCATCCTGATTGAGCGAATGAACGATGTCAGGTTGGTGCAGCGCGGTTCGTCAGTAGGCGGCAGCCCCGTCGGGGGAGCGCTGGATGCCGTTTCCGAAGATGGCCGGATCGTCGTCGAGGCGTCGATCGTGAAGGGTTACTTTTCGGGCGCAATGAAAAAGCCTTGGAGCGATCTCGACCACACTCTCGCGCTGGCACCATTGGCCGAAGACATCTATCTGCTGAGTTCGCAGCGCGCAGAAACTGGCGCAATCGAAGCGATGGTAAATGCGGCCCTCCAGCAGGATCGCATGGTCGGGCGACGCCTCCACCTGATGGACAGCCGCGCTATCGCCGAGGCCATCATTGACACGCTGATGCTACGTGACGACGCGATCGACGACCTGGCCCAGCATCTACCCGTCCTAGCCGAGATCCGCGATGACCACCCCGCGTCATTGAACGCTCCACCGCTGAGCGCGCTTTATGTTAAGAATGAGGCGATTGACGCAGAACTGGACCGGCTCCTAGAAACAGCGCCGTGTGTCGAGATCGGCGGCATTGGCGGCATTGGCAAGTCACAAGCCGCAGCCGCCTGTCTACTGCGTAGCGAACGCCGTTTCGAGTACAGGTTCTGGGTCAGCGGTCGCGACATCGACAGTGTCGAACGGCTCTCGTCGGTTCCGGTCCAGCGCGGCGGTGCCGAGCGTAACGTCAGCGCGCTGCTGCGCAGGAACCGCACATTCCTAGTCGTAGACGATGCAAACCCGAGCCTCGTGGTCGAACAGTTAGCCGCATTATGTGGACCGAACTCTCGGATTCTGATCACACGGCAAAACCCGTCACCTGGAGCGTTCGCTATGCCTACTATGAAAGAGCTACAGGCTCGCGAATTGCTTGGTAAGGGGCTTGATACCCAGCCGTCTATGGGGGAGTTCCAGACGATCTGGCGCGCAGTCGGCGGTCATCCTCTTAGCTTGGTGATGCTTAATGCCGCCGCGTACGAGGGCGTGTCGTGGAACGAACTCGCCGAGGACTGCGCCAATGTCGCTAATCTACCGGTTGGCGGCGCACGACTTGCTGACCGTATTCTCGGACGGCTGAAACCGGCACTAGGGGAAGAGCTGTGCCTGTTCCAGTGGGCGGGCCAGAGTCACTGCGATCGCGCGTTCTTCAAGTACGTTGTCGGACCGCTGCGCTTGAGAGCATTCGAGCGTCATGGACTGACCGCGCCCGAGAGCGAAGCGTCGATCCGCATCCACGATATCGTCTTTACGGCCCTGAACTCGTTGAATTGGCTAACTGACGAGAAGGCGCGACAATTCGACGCTAAGCTCGAGGCGTTCATTCTCCAGCAGATCCGCGAGGACGGACATGGCCTACAGCTGATCGCATCGCAGTTGAAGGGCAAGATCGCCAGCAATGTCGAGACTGGTAATCGACGTCCGGCCTTCCTATACGCCTTGTCGATGGTCTGGATGGGCAGCGCCATTAAGATCCATTTGCTGCCCAACCCACTGGAAGAAGCACAGCGGCTCAAGTCGTTGAGCGCGGCCAACAACGACGTGGCCATCCTGGTGGTCCTCGAGTCGATCGAAGCAACGGAACGCTATCTGCGGCAAACGGCAGGGAACGCGGCTGCCGTCAAATGGTTGGGAACGGTCGTGCAAGCCTATGGCGACCTTGCAGCCATGGCTAACCTTGGTGCCCGTCAAGCCGCTGAAATCAAGCACCACCATGCAAAGACGCTACGCGGCTTGGGGAAACATGCTGAAGCCGAACGCTTGTTCGAGGAGGTGGTAGCCAGCCATTCGCTGAATGACGCCAAACTTCAACTGGTACGGTTTGCCGGTTTCAGGAATCAAAGCTATGAGACGGCTAAGCGATATGCGTCAGAGATCATCGCTGAGAAGCTGGACACCGGCACCGTGTCTCCCTCACTGCTGATGGCACTAGGTGATGCGCTCAATGGTGCGCGTCAATCCTGGGCGAGCGACCTCATCGAACAGCATGAGGAGCTGTTTCTGTCGGAAGCGCTGTACAGTGCCGCAATCGGTATACCGCAAGGCTATCACTCTGTCGCGAGCTTCGTCCGTGCGATGGTCTGGCACGCACCGGAGCGGGTCGAAAGCGTACTGGCGCGCCTACCCGAACCAACACCGTTGATGCTGGACGATGACCAGAGCCGCGGTTCGTATGCGGAGATCATGCTGCTCGCAGCGGGCGTCGACGACAAACCCGTTTACCTGAACCGTGCTCTAGAAGCTTTTGAGACGCTGAAAGCGCCGGCCCCCTATCAGAAGCGCAAATGGGGCGAGACGCTTTATAAACTTGGTCGCTACGCGGAGGCAGAAACTATCCTCGAAACGATCAAAGACAAGAGCGGCCGGATCTGGTTGGCTCATAATCTGTCACAGGTGAAACTCGAACTGGGTAAGTTCGAGGAAGCTCTTGCTCTCGTTAACGAGTCCGTTGCGGGGGCGACCGGCGTGAACAAAAAATACCGCAGCAGCTTCCTTCTGCAGCGCGTCAAGGTGAAGATCAAGCTAAAACAGGATCCAGCCGGAGATATCGCCGAGGGCCATCGATACACAACCAACCCTGGCCTTCTCGATCAGTTTTCCGTGTTCTAACCTAGGCGTGCCCGAACTTTGTGTAACCAGGGTTGAACTCAGTTCAGGGAATAGGTACTCCGAGCTGGATGGTAAATCGAGCGACCACGCTGCGCATACCGCCGGAGTTGATGGGCGTGGTGCCGCAGAACGCAGGGGGGCGTGACGTGACGCGACTCAGGCATTGACTATAAATTAGCTTGAGCCAAAGCAGGCGAGGCTGCTGCAGATCAATGAATGGCTGGGCCAAGTAGTAATCTGCTTTACCCCGTTCGAGGTGCATGACGGCAACGGAAACTGAGCCAGCGTAGACAGAAACGCCGCCCTCTTTGGCGGCTCGTTTCGGCGAGGCTCTGCGATAGAGGCCTAGGTCCGAGGCACCTTACACTGCAACCTCTTCCTCGGCTGTGGTTCCGCACCACTCACAGCTGTCGCCG
The DNA here is from genome assembly GCF_052114525.1 of Pseudomonas sp. KB_15. NCBI lineage: Bacteria > Pseudomonadati > Pseudomonadota > Gammaproteobacteria > Pseudomonadales > Pseudomonadaceae > Pseudomonas > Pseudomonas sp. KB_15. Next base: position 19,992 of record NZ_JBFREX010000021.1, read on the forward strand.
AAGGACTCGTCGTAGGCTCCCCGGCTGACAATTTGACTATCCTCCTTGGCCAGGGAGTCCTGTTCGACGCATTCATTACACAAGGTCACGGTCGGGTATTGTTCGGCGGCACGATCGGACTGCATATCTCCAAAGACGGTACATGTTTTCATGGATATGGCTCCTAGATCGTGATGGCCCAGTGTAGCCACATTTGCGGCTTCGAGGGCACCGGGCTTTGAGAGTCTGTTGTAACCCATTCGCGTCTACCTTCTGCCGCCGGTTGGGTATCACTAGCGAGTCTTGCGCCAGAAGATTAGGCTAACGACCGCTCTTGGCCGATTCTGTTGAAAACAGTCGGGCTCGCCCAAACGGCCTGGTCATTGACTGTTAAAACGCCTTTTTAACGCTGCTACGTGAAATCTGAGTGCTCACCAATCACATTATAAGCAATTTCGCAGCCTCTCCCACTTAATGACCTGGCACCACTGCAACCACATGTTCCCGCATGAATTTCCGCTCTTGGTCAAAATCCCAAAATCCCACCGCTAGTTGAGTAACCTCCAAGACTACCCGTGGTTCCTCGTATAAACCTTTCACTCTGCAATACCCACCCACCTTCATCTCCTCACACTCCTGTGCACCTACCGACCAAGAGATACCATAGGCCATATGCCGCCTCAACCACTTCTCTGCCCGCATTGAGGCAACTGGAGTGCTTTGGATTGTTCGTTGAATGCTGTCATGCAGCCCCGTACTGGCCTGTCTGTCAGCCGCGATAGCCGGCATAAGTGCCAAAAACATAGCATTGGCCTGCAACATGGGAAGCCTTTCGTATGAGTCCCAGATGCGATTTGCATGATCCGTCAGCTCGTCCCCCAGATCCCACGCGAGCCAGACAAGCAGCGTCCGCAACTGCATTGTCTCATCAACAGAATCACCAGCGGCCTCGTCTATCGCAGCAAGCAATCGTGATTGCGAACCCAGCAGATACTTGAGGCTTTCATCGAGCAGATGGCGGCGATCGCACACTTCGACAAAAGTCAGCCCCGTGGCCGCCCAGCGTTTCTGCTTGTCCAAATGGCGCAACTCTCGAATCAGTGCTAACACCGCTATCAACTGAATTGGAGCAACGATCTGTCGCGATGTATCCCGACTTGCCAGCTCTAACTGCTGAACCATTTTCCTGCACAATGACCGTGCTTTTTTCGCGACAATAAGCGCGATGTCAGCATCTGAAAGCTTGGTCTCTTCAGTAGGGACATCAGCATCATCGTCTGACGCTTCATCCTCTTGCCCTACCTGTTCTTCTTCGGTTCGTCCATGGTGATCGACCACATTGCCTTGCACTTCGAGACCTTCATTCAAGCGTCGAATCAGCACATCGATCAGATAGGCCAAATCACCAGACTTCAGCAGACGCTGTTTGTGCTTGCCTCTTGCCATGTCATTGATACTGATCGACAGCGTATCCGGAGACGCACCAAATGCAGAACTGTCCGTCCTTGTACGATGTTCACGGATAGCTTCCACGATCTCGTGGTTCGTCTGCTCAGCAAAAATGACACGCTCAACACTCGCAATGAGTTGGGAGATATCAGCATCACTAGACCCCAACTCGCTGAGCGCTGAACGGACCAGATAATGCCTGGAAGATTGTGCAGTCGTTTCGATGACGGAGGGATGCAGAATCATCGCACGAGCAACAGGGCAATCATCTACCTCCAGTAGACAGGAGCGAATGTCAGTAAGCTCGACTGTCGCTCTGAACGCAATTTCCTCGCCGCTACAGTCGATCACATAGACCCGCTCCAGCTCTTCTTGGTTAGGACCGAGTAATACCGCAGTGGTGACAACGAGGGGAACTCCTCGTTTAGCAATACGTATCTGACCCTGTTGCGGGATGGAGTAACCAGAGAGGATCGGCCCCCCCCCCTCTTGATACGTGTTCTCACTGGGCAAATTCCGCTGACGGATCTGGGCGAAGGCCTCAAGGCTTAAATCAGGCAGATCGAACAGGCCATTCATCATCGTGGTCTTTGCGATCTCGCGGGCGCGATTACCGCTCTGTAGTAGAACGACTTCGACGTTGCCATGCCCCTCGTCGCTCATCCAGGCAGGACTACTCGGGTTGGCACTCCCACTGACAAATATATCGTCACCCGGATCGTAGCACTCGAAGTAGAAAACCTTCGCATGCAGATAGCCGACCTGCTTGATCCACAACGAACGCGCATCAACGTGCCGCGCCCCTTTGACATCACAAATGCCGGGATGCTGGACCGTTTCGGGGTCAATACCAACTACGACTTGGGCCTCAGGCCAGCGATTCTTCAATTCGTGAATCAGAAGTAGCCTGGCATCAAAGAAAGCACCCAGCACTGCAATCCTCAGCACCGGTGCCGTAACAAGCGCGGCAACTTGATCAATGAGCGATGGAGAACCTGCTCCCTGCCCTAGCACAGCCGGCGTAGTAACCGAAGGCTTGGTTGTGGCGATCAAAGGCGTGACGAAGCGATTGATCGCCAGTGCCGATTCCAGAATCGGCGCAGGCACCTTGCCATGCTCCAGATTGATCCATTGCCGAAGCATCTGCCAGAGCGATCTGAGAATAGCGGCACCCTCTCTATCCTTAACGCCATCCACCTCAACCCAATTGGTAATCTCGCGATTAAAGCCTAATCCGGACAGAGTAAGGTTGTGACTTCCAACTAGGATTGAGGCTTTCTTCGCCCCCAGCAACAGGCAGATCTTCGGGTGGAAGGCCCCATTCACACCAATTGGCAATAGCGTGTAAGCATGTCCAGCCAAACGAGGTCGGGTCGCCTGACTCTCCCAAGCAACAGCACATTGCTGTCGATCCATGAGCACCACGTTATGCCGGCATCCAGCACTCACTAACTTACGCAGCAACACTTCCTCGTAAAAGGGGAGTGTCGCGTTGAAGGTGGTGATCAGCGAAGCTTCGTACCCTCCCCGCTTGATCACGTCCAGAATCGAGACGGCTTCAGACACTGGCCGCCTCCATCAGACTCCTGCCCGAATCGGTGAGTCGTGTCTTACCTTCATCATCACGAATCAACAATCCCAGATCGCGCAAGATGCGTACTGCTTGCCGGAATCTCGGCGTTGTATGGGTGGGGGGTGGAACCTGATCGCACACAACTTCCAAACCAAGCTCCGATGGATGCAACTGGAACGTTGATCGACCTGACTGCCGAAGCTTGCGCAATGCCACACGCAGATGAGTATCCATGCACCAAAGCATCAACTCGCTCATCACCTGTTGAACGGACATCGTCTGCCAATTAGCGCAACGATTACGGAAGCTCACCAAGTTAATCGGGTAATCCCGCAACGACTCCGAAGTAATCGCCAGTCCTGAATACGGCAACTGAGTCGGATCATCGCGAGCAACGAGCATGGCCAATAACTCAAGGCATTTAGCGAGCAATAGTGTGATTTCCGCTCCACCCGCCCACCCAACAATCAACTGCTTGCCGAGTTGGATTTCATGTCCCATGTCTTCCCAATCAGCTAGGCCCGACCCTAGCTCCCTTGAGTGAGCTACAAGTTCCTCAAAGGTCTCCTGCCCTAGCACATTCAACACTTCATCCATCTTTTCCGAGCGAGCAAACCAATGAGCGAACGCTTCGATCGAGCCGAACCCCCATCGCTCATCGGACGTCTGTGGCTGTAGCTCCTGTAAGCAAACCGCGAGGATCGTCTGAAAAGCCACTGACAGAAGATCGTTTCGTACGTATACGACCCAATGTGCGCGGGTACTCTGCAGCGCCTGAGGTATAGTCCAAGGCTCACCTGCGGGCAATGCGCCGGTATAGACACAAGCACGAAAAACCCCCTCAGTGAGATCCTCGCCATCCGGAAGAGCATCCGCCAGTTGTTGGATCAGCGCCAAACTGCGGCGGCGCTGCTCGCCTTCCTCTGCATACACACCTTTACTGTCGAAAAAAATATCGGTGAGCTGCTGGCACTCCGCGCGGCTCGAAGGAATGTTGCAAGCGCAAAACTCACTCAGTTCATCCAGATTCGTCTGGGTGACTTTGTCCCCTTCCACAATCTCCCAGAAACGCTTGCCTGGAATGTAGGTATCGAAGTTCTGCGCAAGCAGAGTGCCGTACTCCTCGCTGTATCTGGCCCATGACGTTGTAGAAGACTCCATGATCAACAGATTGGCCAAGGTGCCAGCGTAGTACTGAGAAAGACCACCCAACCTGTTCACAAAGTACCGGTCCGCAGAGTTTTCGGTCGTTGCGTACTGCGACAAACATAGAGACTCACCAGCCTTCAAACGAGCCAATGCCGGAACGAGCTTGATGCGGCCAACCATCGCGATGCCATGCTGCTCACCTTCTTGATCACTAACCTGCGAGTGCCGCTCGGCAATCAAAGTGAACAGGCAATCTGCCCGCCGGAAACGCTCAACAAAATGGGCATGGTCGTCTTTCAAATAGCGCTGGTCATAAGACCAGACCAGCCAAGGGTAGAAAGAGTAGTAGCGCGCCCGATCAGTAACGTTGGTGATGCCTGGAAGCAACTGGCTATAGATCATCCCGCAGGGCGCCTGAGTCCCCAGATGATCGATTCCGGTACTGGCATAAGGCGGTTTCAACCAACCAGTGGTGAGCTTCATTGACGATTAATCCTTCAATACGCCTGGTAGCTTTCAAGGAGCGAACGGTATAGTGGCATAGCGCCACACAAAAATGACAAGGAAGTACCGTTGAAGTATCTGCTCGACCTGTTCAAAACCTATGCCACCACACTGCTACAAGTCACCATCACCCTTGGCGTTATAGTGGTTTTCGCCTACTGGGCTCTCATCATCAATTTTTACCCGACCGGCATAACGATAAGTGAAAGCTTGCTCTTCGTTTTTGCCGCCTTGATGTTCGGACTTTTCTACGGTCTCTGGTATCTGCTCGCACTGGGTGCAGTTCACGGCCTCTTCCATTGGCGCTCGGATCAGATCAAGTTCGACAGTGGTATCTTCATTCTCGGCATCGCGCTGGCATCCGTACTCGGCATCGCCGCTTGGGCTGCCCAGAATGTGAAAATATTGGCTCCACTCCTGGGTGCGATGATCCTTTTGATCATTCCCTGGTACTGGACGCCCCTGCCGCTTTACACACCAGTGGCGCAAGTGCAAAAACACCAGCGCCTAAAAATTCTGATCGTACTGACGGCAATCATTTTGCCAATGGTCTTCGTACCCGACCTCACAGCGAACATCATATCCAACTCCATGCAACGCCTCGGCTTCCGGCAGATGGATGTATCGCTGAGCCTGGATACGGCCAACCAAAACATCATAAAGAGCTTAGTGGATGAGTTAGATCTCACGCTACATAGCTGCGRCAACAGTAGTCACCCTGAACAGGTTGTGCACCATGTCAACGTCCTCTGGCATGGAATGGGCGAGCGCACTCTGATCGAAATGCCATTTCTGACCGACAGCAGCGGATCGGCATACCAATTCGAACTGAACAGATCGGGAGTGAATGTCGTTCGCCGCCCGGACAACAAGGCCGGCATTCCATTGTGCTTTACGCTAGGCAATGACTTGCTGTTCGAAAGTTTTGCTTCCACCCTGACGCCAGATAGCGACGCGGCTCTTACAGCCTTTGCAGAGAAAGTAAAAACCTATCTGGAAGAGTCCAAGCGCAAAGTCATCGCAGTCACCGTCACCGGTCACAGTGATCGGAACCCGCTGCTTGCTTCTAACGATAGTAATGAGAAGCTGTCACGCCGCCGGGCTGAGAGTGTCGTCGAAAAACTCAAAACCCTTGGCCCCGAATTGCAGTTAAAAATCAAGGCGGCAGGCTCTCACATGCCGATCTCAACCTGCGCACGCAATCTGCCCAAACAAGAACTCAAGGAATGCTTGGCGATGGATCGCCGCGTGCAGATCGTTATCCAAACGAAGGAGATACAGTAACGGGCTTGAAAAATTAAAGGGCGGGCAATCCCCGTCCCATAGATTCTGCGGGCGCGGGAAGAACGCTATCGACGAAGCGCAAACCTTTGACTCCGTAAAATAGGGAACACATGAATAAATGGTTGAAGAGCCGCGCTATGTGGCTGACAGCATTGCCGGCTGTGATAGTTCTTGTATCGGTACTGGAGACGACAGCCACCATCTCTGGCCCACTTCTGCCATACCTGTTCCCACCTAAATCACCCGACGACATCAATCCTGCACTGCTTGGAAACTGGTACCAGGAGTTCGAGTTTCCAGACCGTGGTTTCATCGTCCATTTCCAAGGCACCATCCAGTACTTCACGAACAAGACCTACAGGGTCATCGGCGACTTGAAAGCGACCAGTACCGTACCGGGCATTCCATTCGTCATCCACTACGACTATGACGGAAATGGAGAGTGGCAAGCGACCGACACTGAACTCGTGATAAAAGCTCTAAACGTAAAGGCTCCAGCATCTCGCGTAGACCGCGGAGGAACGACCATTCCAGCCAGCGATATTGGACTACCCGCAGACAGCCCTGCGCTGGACCTTGGCCCAAAAATCATGCTCGCCCAGTCACAACGATATGACATTCGCAGCACAACGAAGGACAAGATTGTCCTAGAGACCAATGGTCTGTACGAAGATACGTTCATGATCAATATGACGCGTACCAAACGCACCTACCTGCGATAACACATATACGCCAAGTAAATAACTGTCGCCGACTGACGTCGCTGAAGCATTCTCGTATTTCGGCTAGTGGAGCGAAAAGCATTGTGATCGGCCTAGACAAAATCCCGCATTGATCACATGCTGGTAGCACGCGACTGTCTGTAAAGACTGCAATTTGGAAATGCGAAGAACCGAAAGTCCACCCGGGGAGCTAAACGCTAGGCAAATCTAGGTCATCCACGATGGCGAAATACAAGAAGCGGCCGGCGTACTCCTCAGCCGCTTTGTGGAATCAATTCTCTGGTTCGTTGACCAGCCAGTAAGCCTTCGCTGCCCCTCCCTGCCTCGCGTAACTGATACAGAACGCCATAAGATCACTCAGGTGAGCATTGATCGCCGAGCGGCGAATCCCAGGCTGAACGCCGATCACGGAAAACGTGAGCTTGGTGGCCGGTGTAGTTTTCAACAGCTGAGTAACGTCGGCTCTGTTGCCGCGAACAAAGTAGGAGGGTGATGTGTGCCTTGGAAGCATCCTATCTTCCATGTGCTGAACAATCGTCGGCACGTTGCAGTAATAGACCGACTTGACCAACTGTCCTGCCACCTCGTAGACATCACCCACACGGCCTCCACTTGGTGGCCCACCCGCACCTTTGCAGTGGTAGAAGCTGACGTTAACCTCATCCTCAGCATTCTTGGTTACGCAGATATAATCGGCGGCCTCCCCCGCCCTGTGGTCGTAGAATAGTCCTTGAACATCCGGCAGGTTGACTAGGTGTCGCTCCAGGTGCTCCTGCACGGTCAGGTTTCCGGCGAGCAGGGCTCGCTTTCGCAATGTCTCGGGGGATTGATCCTGGGGTAGAAATTCGATGTGTATGCCACAGCCCCTCCAGTCGATGATCTCTGCATCGCCAGGAGCCAAACGCTCGGTTTGCAGCAACGGTGCGGCCATCAAATTCATCCCCTCAAAGGATGATTTGTCGGCGGCGTAGAACACTGGACTGTGCTCGCAGAGCCAGTCCGCCATTGCAACCCAGGAGTCGTGGGCAGACTCGATCTCGATGGAGACGTCAGGATCCAGACACGTCACCATCCGTGCGTTTGCCAAGTGAAATCGCATTGGCACCACGCCGAAGGCGCTAACCAGTAAAAAGGATAATTGCCCCGCCTGTAGGTCGCACTGAAAGTTCTGGATGTCCCATTCAACCAATCTCGAATATTGAACGCGCTGCTGGGTGGCAGCCCGAAAGCGGACTTTCGGGTTGTTTTTGAATCCGCTTTTAGGCCAGTTCGCCGCTATGACCACATCTGGTAACCGACTCAAAGGCTTGCTAGAGCGCACGATGTCTAACTGGGTTGCGCTAAAGGGTGCATTACCGGAGAGGCGTCCGTTCAGGGTTTGCACCCACTCAACGAAATCAAGGATCGAGAGGCGCTGATTGCTCCATATCCGGGAACTGCTGCTTGCGCCAATCGTTTCCTTGACCTGCCCATTCATACCGCTGCCGAAGAAGTGTCCTTGGGAGAAGACTCGACTGTCGCCGGCTGTCACTGCCCTCTCCGCCTGGGGGCCAGTGAGGGTTCGATAAGTCTCTCCCTGCGAGTTGAACGTCGTGTTCTTCAGCCCAACGTTGTAAAACTTGACCTCCTCCAAGCCCGCGCGCGCCCTGCTGGTCTGTTGGTAGCTGAGCGGTCTGCAGCCACCGGGAGAAATCGTATCCATGATGCTGAGGTAAAGCTTTTCCGTTCGACGGGTCGACCCTATGTAGCAGAGCTTTGCCACCTCGAAAAACATCAAGAGAAATACGTCATGACGCACATCGATCAGAGCATCAGAGATGGCCCAATTGGGAGACGTCTCGTCTGCCGTCAAAACCAACGAGATTGTCCCGTCTTGAGTTCCCCACTGCTTCACAATCCGCAAATGCCGCCCAATCGTGGAGTCAAGGAGCCCAAAATTCGGTGGCTCGTCACACTCGAAAACACGTACATGGGCATATAAATTAAAAGACAGTGGCGAGACAGATTCATAGTCAGATTCGGCAATCTTCCTCACGGGGAGCCTTTCCATAAACTCCTGCTCCTCCAGAGATCCCGCGAGTTGAGCGATCGCAGCCTCATCAATCATCTGCGCAAGATTTACGCCTTCCTTGAGAAGAGACGCAGTTGCCTCCTTGATACGGAAAGTTGGTGCAATCAGCGTTGGCGGGCCTGTAGTTTCGTCCATACGGGCGAAGCGTCCAATGAATTGAATTGTGGGCACCAGAGACTGGTGGGGAGCATGGAGCGCCGCCACCTTGAGTTTCGGAAAGTCATAACCCTCCCCGAACATGTCCACGCAAACGATCGCTTCCAGCGCACCGGTGCTCAGCCTTTCCTCAATCGCCTACTGCTGACGCTTCGTAAGTTTGCTGCTGATGGCCTCGACCGCTATGCCCAGGCCTTGATAGAGTGGCACTAGATCCTGCGCGGCCTTGATAGTCCCTGCGCGTATAAACAGCCTATGATCGAACCCGTTTGCCCTGTCCTCGTTAAGCTGCTGAACAGCCGCCCGAGCTATGGCTTGATCAACATGTTCATCATCGAGTTCGTCCTCGATCGGCGCCGCACAGAAGTTAATTGGCTCAAAGGCCCCCTCATCGACAGCCCGCATTACGGGATATCGATAAACGAGCTTCCCTGGAATGATGCGCCCATCTCGTCGAAAGGGCGTTGCCGTGAGAAACAAGAACCGAGCTTTTGTGAAGTGTTCGACGTAGGCCATCCAGGAATCGGCCGGGGCATGATGCGCTTCATCGAAAATCACAAAATCGAAGAGATCCGGGGGCGCACCAGGGGCTAGGTCGGGTGATGAGCTTGAAGGTGTCGAAACGACAACGTCGTAGGTTCGAAGCGATTGCCATTCTTCAAGGGACTGAGGACGGCCGATATGCAGGTGCACGTAGGGAAGCGGACAATCTTCAGACAGCGCACCAATCCGGCGCAGCGTGGACATGACCGAAATATGTGAATGCACCTGTTTTCTCAAGGAGCTTGAAGGTTCCACTATCAGTACACGCGCCGGCCCCAGCAACATGGGAAGCGCCATCATCAAGGAGGTCTTTCCATAGCCTGTGGGCAAACAGACGATGGCAGGGTCGTCCTGTACGGAGAAATGCGCCAAAACGGCGTGCAACGCACCCAACTGTCCAGGTCTGAATCCATGATTGGGAGTACGCTGCTGTTGAAACAAATTCAGCGTCCCCGCTTGCTCAACAAAAAAATTCGGCACCGCAACCCCTCCTTTGGATCCGATTGAAGCGTACCCTGGTGCCGTTTTTGTGCAAGTGATAAGGGGTGTGGATGGGTTGCGGGGCAAGTGAATTCAGCACCGACGACGGATTACCAGCGGTCTGCAAGGTTCTCCACTGGTTAGCGTGCCTGAGTTCAAGTAAGCCGAAAATCCGACTTTTTCAACAGAGTCGGCCAATAGCTGCCTCTTGGAACCGATTGAACCTAACCTAAGGTGGCCAGTCGTCCACAAATCTAGGAACAACACCCCGGACCGAGTGGCGCCTGAACATTACCGGAGGACTATTCCGTACCGATGCTGGGGCATGGCTGCTACGAGGTGCTTGCATCGGCTTGAAACACAGAGTCGAGCGGTGTGTCGGCGCGCTACGGTGGATTCTACTCTTTCCGAATCGCTTGATGGATCAAGCCGGCCCAAATACATGGTTACTTCAAACCATCTCTGGTAGGTCTTTTTTTGACCAATCGAAAGGTTCGTCTACCATCTACCAAACATTAAGGATGAGAGGAAAAAACCATGGCTGGATATGAGCTTTTGCAGCTTATCGTGATCGGTGTCATTGCCGGCGCATTTGGGCAAGGGCTACGCACGATCGTCGGTCTCAAGAAGGCGAGCGATGAAGCAGCGGCAGAAGGAACGACACTTCGCTCGGAAGGGCTGGACGTTTCTCGTTTAATCTTCAGTCTCTTTATTGGGGCGATCGCTGGCGGCATTGGCATCCTCACCATAACTGGTTTCCAAGCAAGCGCCGCTGTCAATATCTCTGCCGAGATGTTCTTCGGTGTTGTGGGTGTTGGCTATGCGGGTACCGATTTCATTGAGGGATTTGTCCGCACACAACTACCGAAATGGGGGGGGCAACCATTTGTCCCGACCATGAGTCCGCGCTCCCTGCATTCTACTACCGAGTTCTTCACCACCATCTCAAGCACAGACCGAATCAAGCAAAGCTGCGAGAAGCTTTTGAAAATCCCTGAAAACGCTTCCGATTGCTCAGGTTTCGCCAAGGCAGTAGCTCAGGAATTTGCAATCACATTGACCGGACAGGCCAATGACATTGTCGGTCAGTTGACCTCAGCCAATGGCTGGACAGAATTGGGATCGGATGCTCAGGCTGGACAAAGAGCTGCTGCAGCTGCCGCAAGAGGCGAGTTCGTGATCGGAGCGCGGAAGGAGACGGGTAACGGACACGTTGTGGTTGTTGTAGAAGGCTCCCCCCTCGCACACGGAAAGTACCCGTTTGCCTACTGGGGCAAGCTCAATGACCCGGCGAATGCCGGATTCAACAAGACAGTGAACTGGGCCTGGGATCAAGCTTCTCGCGATAGTGTTACCTACGCCAGTCGGGGCGTTGTTTAGGTGGGGCGCATCCGACGTTTTATAGGGCCAGGTCTGGTTTACATCTGAGAAGTGCAGTCCTCGAACTGGATTGCAAAGCACATTGGCATAGATTTACAGACAAGGATTGGCGTCGTCGCTTACTTTTTAATATTGCGCAGCGCTAGAAAGAACAAACCCAACAGAGCAATTTCATCCGTATTTCGTTGTTAGAAAACGACTGCCGTTCTTGGTCGGTTTACACAGACATCAATAACAGCCTGACCGAAGCTTGCCCGCTATTTAGAGAAACGATGGTGGCGAACATTTCCTGAGTTGGAACGGAGGCGATAATGAAGAACGGAGTTCTTTTTGCTGTGGTCATGGCAGTGGCTTTGACCGGATGCACAGCAAGACTTACTGGTGGAGTGGATGCACTGAATCAGCGCATCGCTTATCTGGGTTTGAACGACAAGAACTGTTGGAACCCCGACAATCAGGAATCAGCGCGCTCCTGTCAGCTTGATGTTGGAGCCGGGATGAGGATCCGCCTCGACTCAATTGCCCTCCCCTCCGGAAACGAAAAAGTAGAGCAACAAACCCTCCCTTCGTCGTACACCTACACGTTTCCTGATGTGGATGGAGCAATGACCGACGGCCTCGCTCTTGGGCGCGAAAATGCCTTCTTCATGACAACGTTGCTCTCGATGTCCGAACAGGATCGCGATGATCCGGGCGCGTGGCAGCTCATGTATGGCAACGACAGCGAATCCTATTCCAGTCGAGTGAAGACTGCGCCAGGAACCTATGCCACCAGTATTCTCAAGCCATTTCTGGAAAAAATGCGTGTCGACTATCAGTTTGTAGAGAAGAGCGGTATCCCGAGGAGAACCACGTCTCAACTTGCAAAGCGCGTGTTCTGCTCCGCCGATGCGCGAGACCATACGATAGGGAACGGCCTTGCGAGCCGGACTTTGCATGTGACACTCCCCTCCGAGAAAGACGGTACACGCACTATTGCAATTGGATCGGACGACTGGTTTTACGCCGATCAAGTTGGTGTCATCGATGCAAAACGGGGAAGCGAATTTATGAGGTACACGCTCTCTACGCCCTCGCGCGCGCGCAACAATATCGAGCTAAGTATCGCCGTTCGCCTGAGCAGCGAGGAGGGAGTACGTTATGTCCCGCCATGCACCACGGTCGCGGATATAGAGCGCATGTTCGGAGTCGAGATTGTTGGCCTCTGGCGAGAACAATCCAATTTTGCGTTAAAGGGCAAAGAGGGCGACGCAACCGCTGACGGACTCATCACTTTGAGAGGGAGCGATAAATCGACAGTGAGCCCCGACGGTTATTACTCCATCGAGCTGCGTTCTGGCGCGACAGCCGCACCCGGCGGCAAGCTGGTCGACGCAACCAATCTCTGCGCAGAGATGAACTCTTGCCCGGAAAGCGTGCTGCTCGCACACCGCGACGTCCTGCTTGTAGGCCATCGCAAACAGATCCTTGGTTCCTTCTGGGCTCAATAACGCACGGGCGGGGAAAGGAGTTCTATGTCCACTATTTCACTTCTCGGTCTCGATCTCACCGTCGAACAAGACGGAACGGTCACCCCCCCTGCGGTTCACGGCCTCACGGTGAACACTTGGGCCGTCCACATCGCCGATAAAAAACTCCAGACCGACCTCGAACTCAAGGTCCAAGCCTCATCCACAAAAATCATCATGCGCGCCACGATGCGTGTCGTGAAAAATGGTGGTACCTGGCGTCTTGAGGATGGCGTTCCGGAGTCTGTCAGTCGCCTGACGATCGAGCAAAATGGCCAAGGAAGCGGCACCCTTTCTCTCTTCGTCGCCCCACTGCAACTCGCAGGAGATGCGGCGGCAAAGAATGCAGTTACCGTGAAGGGGGGCTGGATCGGGCAAAGCTTTGGCTCGGCGGCAACCCACATCCTGAAGCCCAGCGAACTACCCTTGGAGATAAGTCTGGAGAAGGGCCGAGCCGTGCCCAACCTCGGCGCGATGTGCATCCAGCTGGAAGAAAATTTCTGTGCCGCGCAGACAGGGATCGTCGCCAAGCGTCCGGACGGTATACCTGACTGGTTGTTCGAGCGCACGCATATCTCTCGCGCGCATACTCTCGATCTATCAGCCTCCATCGGAACATTGCAACTCGAGTTCGATTCGCAGCCGGCCAAGTTCGGGTTGCCGCTCAATGCGGATATCCACGACCGGGCAGACGCTGTGTCGGCCGAAAATCCAGTATGGGTTCCGATTCGGGCGGATAACTATCGGCTGATCATCGATCTGGAGCGCAACGGCAGCGGCACGATTTTGTCGGCCGCCACGTTGGCCGGATCTGGCGGAGCCGGTGGCCCGACGATGACACTGTTCGGGCTTTTGTCGGCGGACAACAAACCGATCCAAGTAGAACTGAGTCAGCCGCTGTACTTGTCGGCCAGGCTGCATCAAAACAAGCAGATCGGCTCATTGCTGCTCGCGGCGTCACTTCCCACCGACAAAGGTGTTCGCGTCAAGCTGGTGTGCGGAGCGGTTCACGGCTTACTCGCCAAGGCGCGCGTAGAGTCGAAAGGAGTCGCCCATCTCTGTTGTGAGCATGAAACGCAATCCCACGCGTTCCCCGGCGCAGTGTTTCCGCCTGTCGCATCGCGGATGCTGCGCGATGTCACGTTGCCGTGGATCGAGTTCGATACCTGTCTTGAGCACCCCAAGGCGGGCGATGCTTACACGGCGGGTTCTGAATCTGTAGACGTCTGGAAGTTCGCGGACGGCAAGATCGGCCTCGCTTTAATTGCGGACAATCTCGCTCGTCACGCGGTAACCACAACGAACGATGTCCGCCAACTGTACTACGCCCACCTGAATGCTCGCGCCGCCACATTGTCGCATCAGCTGGGTTCTGCCAGGCACGATACCTCACTGATTGAGCGTCCGGCAGGTGGCGCACAAAGGATGATGCTGACTCAGCTCTTCGCGCCAGGAATACATTCCGCGGGAACAGTCGCAGTCGCGTCCGTGAACATTCAGGCAGACGGTTTGCAGCCCGCTGCCTATGAGGTCATTCGCGACTACGGCTTGTTCAAGGTTGAGGTAAAAATTCCGGCGGGAAAAGCGCCCGACTACCTGATTCTCCGAAAATCAGGCACTGCCGACTTCACAATCCACCCACCAGCCAAATCCTTTGCACCAGACTCGCACCGATTCCCTGAGTTAAAAGTCGGAATGCCGGTGGCTCACGATGAGCCCGAAACCGATCTTCCGCTCGCCGTGCTGAAGCTCAGCGAACGCTATTCGCTTAAAGAGATTTTCGAGCGCGAAAGCCTCGGTCTCAAGCCAGTACACGATCTCGAGATCCAAGGGCGTTCAGCAGACTTTCTAAACGACGTGGTCGATCAACCTATCAAAGCCAAGGCCTGGCTCGGACTCATCCTCTTCAACCTGGATTTCGTTTTTTCCGACCACCCAATCATTCGGTCGTTGCTGCCCGCTCCCCCTCCTGGCAGCCCCCCAACTCTTCGTTTCCGCTATCTCGCCCTGACACCGTCGAAAACAGGGGATGGGGATGGCACCAGTCTTAACGGACGGGTCTGGTACCAGAACCAAGAGGATCCGAAACTACCTGTCCAGCGGGACGACGACGAAACGACCTACAGGTTCGACTTTGTCGACGCCTTGTGGCGCGACAGTCGGCTCGTACGCTTCGATGCCGGAGCAACGCTATCTTTCCAAAGTGTCTTCGGTATGCAGCACCCGAAACATCAGGGCCAGCCCAAAGAATGGAGCAGTGTCAAGCTGCGTGGGCGCCTGGAAGTGCCACCCAGGAACGAGGGGGAGCCCCGCATCCGTTTCAGCGGCGAGATCGATCAAGAGATCCCGCTTCTTCAGCCGCGCAATCCACCTGGCCTTATTGAGCAGATCTGGTTCAAGGGGGCCGAAGTCGTTTACGACCCGGCCAACGGCTCGCGGATAGATTTCGATGGAGACATCAAGCTTGGCAAGCTTGATCTTGATCCGAAGTTCAACGATTTCTTCAACGTCGGCTCGGGCGGCAATGGCCGGATCTCATTCGAGAAGCTCGGTATCGGCCTGCCCGAAACAATGAGCCTGAACCTCAGTTGGTTACAGATCAGCTACCCCGCCATCAAGCTCGACGTCAACGTTCCGCATTTTCAGTTGTTCAACCTGCCGCAGCTCGCCCTCAAGATCCGCAGCATCGGAGTCGATTGGGAGAATAAGTTTGGGTGGGGAAAGACATTGGTTTTGAAAGGTTGGAATGTCCCCGATCCAAAGCGCATCTTCCTCGTCGACATCCGCCTCACCGCCGCCGATCTGCCAGAACTGGCAGGCAAACTTTTCGACAAACTGAACCTCGACTTCTCGCTCGGCCTTGGACAGTTGCTGTCAGGGCCCAATTTCGGCTTTTCGCCCGACGCTTTGCAGATCGGACTCTCCGCCGCCGGCTTCGATAATTTCCATCTTGATCTCGCCCGCATTATCGAACTGCATATCACGAAGCTGGCACTCGAGAAGAAAACTTACAAGGACKGCACCGAAACGCCATGGATCATCATGGAAGGCGTCGAGCTGAAGATTCTGGATAAAACCATCATCTCGGATCTCACGCTTGCATTCTTCTCAGTGCCAAAGACCGGACGCCGTGGATTTGTCTGTTTCTTCGGCAACCCCCTGGATGGAACGGCGAAACCTCCGCCGCCGGGGAACAATTTCCTGGACTTCTCCTGGCTGCTCGTCGGTAACAATTTGACGCTGGATAAAGCGCTCGCGAAGGATCTGATCAGCATTGATACCGATACCAGCGAATGGAGTACTCCGGCCGAAACCAGAACCAGAATCGCGGAAGCGATACAAGACGAAAGGATCTTCCCGCTCGACATCAATCAGAATGCGGAGCCTTGGTTATTCGCCGCCGGTTTTTCGGTTCTGAAAGGTCTTCTGGACGGCAAATTCCTGTTCCAGGATCGGGCTTTCTACGGCCTGATGTTGCGCGGCACGCTGTTCGATCAATGGTTCGGCTACCCATTCGCGATTTCCTGCCTCTATTTGAAGCGCGAGCGACCCGAGGAAGACAGCTTCATCGTTTCCTTTACGGTGCCGGCGGTCCAGACGGGGTCGTTTCGCTTCATGGGCGGTGTGGTGTCGGTTGAGATCGCAGCGAATGGCAGCTTTGTACTCGACGTCGGTTTCCCGTGGATGACACCCAACGGAATACGTGCATGGAACCGGACCTTCGGCGCGATCTGCACGCCGTTTCAGGGTTCTGGCGGCCTCTACGTTCGATATCGCAAGACAACAGTCGTCCACACTACCGACAAGCACCTCATTTTCGCTGGCGGCTACGCGCTGCAGGCGGGTCTGGGAGCAAGCTTCGGCGGTGGGATTTTCGAAGTCTGGGTGAGAGCGGGGATTTACGTCGTCGCCGAAGGCGCCGTGGTGTTCAACCTTGACAACAAAGCTCTCGAAGGGCTCCGGCTCGTCGGTGCAGTCGGCATTCTTGTAGAAGGTCATGGATCTCTACGCTGGTGGATCATCTCGGCGCATGTCTCCGTGATTGCTCAGGCGGAAGCGCGTGCGACCATTCGCTGGGGAATAGATCCGGAAAACGTCAACCTCCCCAGAGTTGACGATGTCGCCTTACAGCTCGACTTCATGCTTTCCGCGCGCGCGTCAGCAAGTGCTTGTATCGGCTCAGGCTGGTTCAAGGTTTGTCGCGGCATCAGCACTTCAATCTCGATGCCGTTCAGGCATCGCCTCGTTCTGAGGTAAAAAATGAGCCGCCCTCTTCTTCTGATCGCCTCAGACCTCTTCTTTGCCGACTGGGGGAGCCCTGTCCGCGGCGGGTTGTGGCTCTCTTTCCGGCCGCATGTGATCATTGGCGACGTCAACCATCCAGAAGCCTTCGAAGAACACTTCAAGGACTGGATCGTCGCCGGCCATACCGGCAATGGCGTCGACTACAAGATGGTCTCGGAAGTCGTGGTGCCCTACCATCCAGCACGCTTCCAGCCGGTTACGTTTCCCAGCGATGTGGACATAAAGGTTGCCATTCAATACGACGGCGGTGCGTGGTCGGAAATCGACATTGTTCAGCGATCGCAACGCCTGAGCGTCGTCGATCCCGACGAGCTTTGGCAACTGAATAAACCTGGTGTCGACGGCGAAGGCGAGAACAACATCACGTCCGCCCCCCCTCGGCCTCCGGAACAGGGGAAGCCGTTTGCCTATGGTTACATCGAGAGTCTCAAGGATGCTTTGAGCGAGAATGCGCCGCTTGCGACCCTCGCCGACGAGATGATGCGCGCTCAGACACTCGGACGGACATTTCTCGCGACCGACGCGATGATCTCGGGAGTGTCGACAGACACAGCCATCATTCCGATTACTGCACCGAGTGAAGGATTAACGGCTGCGAGCCTTCATAGCCTGCTTGGCCATACATTACGCCTGGGGTCACGATCCGACCTCGCGAAACTGAAAACCGTCACCGACCTCAAGATCACGCTCGAAAGCGCTGGTGTGGCATTGAAGGAGTTCCGTTTTTCGGCCCTCGTTACACCAGGACAGGACAGCATCGCAAGCTTCTTCGCCACTCTCGATACACAGTATCCCGGCAAGGTGGAGCTGAACTGGATGCCGGATCTTGCCAACCGCATCTACGTAAACGACGGGCTGATGACATTTCCCTATCGCGCCGCCGGTGAATGTTTCGTGCGCCGCCGCGAAGCCGCGCCCGGGATGCCCGAGAATGACCTCTCTCTGGCTGATGTCCGGCGCTTGAGGGTCGATGTCCGTTTGCCGGACGAGTTGAGCGCTAGCACACCATCAACTGCATCCGGGCTCTCGGTGATTCCGCCTCTGTTGGAGTTTCAGCCATTTGTTGCACTGCAATGTCGGCTACGCCTCTATCGCGGTTTCCCCAAGAAAGCTGGCCCGAATGGTTTCGTGCTCATGCGCCTGGTACCACATGCCGAGGATCGTGCCGATTTCCTCGCGGAGCTGGATCGCGTCACAAAAGGCCTGAGTTGGGCCGCGCAACAGGCGAGGCTACACCAGCTCTTCACCAATGAGGTTCGCTGGGAGGACGAGAACGACGTCCCCTTGGGCGCAAAGCCCGAGTTTGTCTTCTGGGGGTGGCTGCTTTGGGATGGTGTCGACGGCGATGCATTGCCGACACTTCTGTTCTTTGTAAGGCCGAAAGCAGACTCCGACTTGAACGGCAACGGGGTCACGCTACTTATCGGCAGATCCATACGACTGACCGCACAGCAGCGCTCTGCTGATCCGCCCTATTGGGAAACTCGATATCCGGTACCGCCCGGAGGCCTCGATAACACGGAAGAATTTCATCGTCTCCAGCTTGTCACGCTCGTGCCAGAAGACGAACGAAAGTACCTGATTCCGTCGATCGGATTGGCGGGGGACATCACTTTCCATTTCGCACAATCGTCAAGCCGTGTCGAGGCCGTGGCAAAGGTCACTTATCCACTCATCCACGACAATCACGATGCGATAGAAGCGGTCACGCCGTCCGAGGAGTTCCAGGACGATCTTGTGAGTTTCGTCAATTTGCGGCTTACCGGCCGTGCTTCAAGCGAACCGATTGAGGATCTGACCGGCCGAGGGAACCTCTATCCCGTCTACCAAGAGAACATTGCGGACGCGGAGTGCCGATTGCACACCTATCATTTTTCGACAGCGGCCAGAGCGATGGCCACAGATGGAAAGAAGTTGGATCTCCATTCGATTCCAGACCATTTCAAGGCGCTCTATGACCGTGCATCGTCTCTGCCCACGGCCTACACCTTGTCGCCGCGTCTTGCCCACGTACTCGGGCCCGAGCTAGTCGGACACAACGACATCTCCGGCGCAGCGAACGTCATGCTTCCAGACCTTGACGTCGCGCGCCCGCTCGACTTCCCCATCAACTTGGCGACGACTGTCCGCACCAAGGTTCAAAGCGGCGCAAGTCAGGAAGCGCTCAAGTTCCTGACTGTAAAATTCTCGAGTCCGGCAGCCGAGCCATACACGGAGGACGAGATCGCCACGCTGATTTTCAGACAACGCTTTTTGAAAGCAGATAACGTTGGCGCGAACACTGATCGGCAGGCACTTTTTGTCGAGGCCTGGAATGCGGTGGCGGAGCTTTGCGCGGCGGACAAAATTCTTCTCGCCCCTCACCTCGTCCGCTACGATTTCCGTTTCGGTCTTGGCCCGGAGGGCAAGTTCAGGTTGGGAGACACCCTCCAGCCGGTGGCGCCTGGCCAATTCGTTCATGACATCAAGACAGCGGTGCAGAGCAAACTCTCCAGGCTCTACAGCATTCGCAACGACGCCATCCCGGAAGATGATCTGGAAGTCCAGGTAGTACTTAGTCGTAGCGGTGACGCGAACCGCATCTACCGGCTTTCAAACGCGGTCGAGTTCCGGCTCAAAATCGAGCGGCCGGCGGAAAAGATTCCCGCCGGGGGGCCGTCTTCCTGGACGCTGGTGCGTCTTGTGACAACGAAAGATGACGGTAAACCGTTGCCGTTGGACGACACTTACGATCATGAAGGCCGATTGGTGCGCAACATCGATACAACGGACCCGGATGATTCGCGGATCAAAGCAGGGTTCGCAGCCTGGCTTGGCGATCTCAAGAATCGATCGGATGGCATCGACGCAGACAGCTCAGAAACGGCCGAAACACGGGTTTTTCGCAGTCTCATCGGCGGAGGCGCGGCGAGTAACGCTGATACCAGGCTCTTGCCTCAAGATGTTGTAGACGTTGACGACTGGATCGTGCCCGAGGGGCCGGTCGACCCGGCACCAGGCAAAGCGGAAATCACGCTGATGCCGATCGGATTCCGGCCACTCCAGTTTCATCCCCTCTTTGGCGCGAAAACCGACACGATGTACCGTCGTTACCTGCAGTGGATTGGATGCCTGATCAACTGCAGCAACATAGAGCTCGCGGGGGCCAACACGGCGTCAGACTGGTCGCAATACTTCAAGGCGCTTTATGACTACGGCCAGGATGCTCACGGCTATTCAGCACTTATGGATAATCTCGCCGTGCTGGCGTGGCCGATGCACGATCCGGCTTCCGCTGACCTCCAGGGCAAGCCGATTTTTCCAACAGCCATTATCGATCTTGCACGAGCAACGGCGACCGGCGGTGTTGTCCGGGCCCAGTTGGTCGCGCGTATCTCAATGGACTTCAAACGCGATCCAAGCGTATTTTTCGACTCCAAAGCCTATCTCTACTCCTGCCTCGCGGGTGATGAAGCGGCTAACAAAATACTGCCCGCAAGTTTCTTTCGAATGTCGGCTTCCAGGCAGATCGCGAAAGAGGATGGTCCTACGGCAGCCGTCGAGGATCAGGTCACACTTTCTGTGTCAGAAAGTTTTTCCCCAACCGTCGAGCAGTTCGGCTTCCTCGAACCCTTGTCCGATCGCCGCTATGACGAAGAATTCACAGTGGCCTTGCCGGTGCTTCAAACCTTCGAAGCCATCATCGATAAGTCGCTCGGCCAATTTGATAAAGACTCACCGACCGTTGCGATTCCCATCGCGCAATGCACGATTCCGAATGGGGTAATGGGAACGGCCACTAAGCCATCCATTTTCCTGGCGTCGCGAAAGCGAGTCGAGATGCCTCAACTGCTGGCGACGTTCCCGATCAAAATTGAAGAAGTGTCGCGTTGGACCAACCTCGACAGGACGAAGGTATTCGGTCTCACGGCGCTCAAACGCGGCCGCCTCGAGGGTAAAGACAAGGATGAGAACAACTCGTATCGTTGGATCGGATCCTCATCCCCAGTCACCCTGAGCAAACGACTCGACGATCCGATGGTCGCCCTCATCATGACGATCGAAGGCGACGAAGAGACGCTTATGGAAAGCCTGAACAGCGATTCCCTGCGAATCAATGTCGGCTCCGCAACGCTGGATCAACCTGAAAACTCATACCTCGCCCAGAAGACCGAAAGCGATTTCGCCAAACGGCTATCGGACACAGTCGATTTCAACGGTGCCAAGGAGGATTTCGATCTCGCAATATCCCCTGGCATCTTCAAACAGATGAGTGAAAATGCGCTGCCTGCACCAGTGCCGTCGCTACAGGAAAGCGACAAGTGGCTCGCCCTCAATTTCAAAACTTCATCGGCCGGCAATGCAATTGACATTGAGGTCGTCCGCAACGAGTGGCCGCACAAGGATGGAGGGGTGACCGCCCATCTACTGCGCAATGACACAGACGCGGCCGCACGTGTTTTCATCCTGGTCGTTCTTGCGGAGCTGCCGGTGTGGGAGAGTTACCAGGTCGAAGCCCTGCAAACCCGTAACTCGATGACTCCAGGCAGAGCTGCACCGGGGCGCATTTTTGCGCCGGACTTCGGGATGAGCAGCGAACGGCTTTCGAACACGGATCCACTGTCAATCGAAGCGGTGGTCGATGTCTATCAGAACGAACCCATCAAGTTGGCAGCAAGCTCGCTTACCATCGAGCAACTAGTCTCAGAGCTTCTGCTTACGACACACGACTTCACAAACAACAATGGCCTCAACGGCCTACACGCAATACTCACGGATGGAAGCCAGTGGCGATCACACGATCTCAGCATCACGATATCGCAAGAACAGCGCGTCGAGACACCACAAGCCTACTTCAGGAGCGATGGAAGCGAGGCTTCATCAGTTGATGTGGCGCTACCCGCGAATCGCCCATTGTTTCCATTCAGGAACGTCAACATCGACAAAGACGGGCCGGTCAATCAATTGCGCGGCTGGTGGGTGCCGGGGGTCGTCGACTATCAAGTCGAGTTTCACTGGTCCTCAACAACCAATCTTCGTTTCTTTAGCATCAAAGGAGTAAGGTGCCGAATTGAACCGTAACTGCGCCGCTCGCACTGAATTTCCTGCGCGCGCCGAATCCCCCTGCATGTTTTAGGGAGCCAATCTGAACTGGTCAAGTAATCCACAGCCAATAGCGGTCATTCATGAACGGCCGCTTTCGGGCGTTCGTCCGGAGACTGTTTCAGACCCAAAGCCCCGCGGTCCCCAGTTCGGTCACTGGGACTGCAGAGCGAAATCATTCCAGTGCTGATCATCGAACATCCAAAGCTCTATAGGCGTGAACCCAAAGTTACTTACCCTCCTCGCTACAGTTCGGTGAACTGTGAGTTGCGCAGAACATATCTTATCCGAGGTGCTATTCAGTGCGTCGGCCACCTGTTCTTTGAGTGCCTGATCGATTTACAGCATAACGTTCGGACTTGGGGCGAACCTCGAGTGGAATTTCCTACGCGCCCCCCTTTTTCAGCCGTTCCAGAAACTACGCGCGACCTAAGGCTCCACCGAGAGCCAGTCGTTTTGTAGGGGTGAAAACGCCTTAAAAATAAAAAGGGGTCGCGAGATAAAATCTCGCAACCCCTTGRATTATGTGGTCGGGACGGAGTGATTCGAACACTCGCCCCCTAGCACCCCATGCTAGTCACAACCGACCGACATCAGCAGGGATTAGTAGGAAGCTGTGCCTCAATTGGTAGCCGTCCCACTGTCTTGTACTTCCTGTATGCCACACACATATCGTGACCAGTGATCCATTAATATTTGCCGCTTGCCGAAAAGGTCTCCACGGCGATAAGCCGCCTCAACCGCACTGTCTACTGCATGTGCCAGTGCCTGCTCGCAGACCTCTCGAGGATAGTGGGTGACCTCACTCGCCCAATCCCTAAAAGTCGAGCGAAATCCGTGAGTCGTGAGATCGTTGCGCTTCATTCGACGCAACACCATCAGCATCGCCATATTGCTCAGCGGTCTCCCCTTTCGAGCACCCGGAAACAGATGATTGTTCCCCTTTACCCTTGGAAGAGCGATCAGTAGATCCAACGCCGCTTGTGACAAAGGAACCCGGTGCTCTTTCCCTGCTTTCATTCGCGACGCCGGAATGGTCCATATCCCTGCCACGAGATCAATCTCCGCCCAGGTAGCGTCAAGCACTTCACTGGTTCGGCGGGCTGTCAGGATGGTGAAGCGCAGGGCTTTGGAAATCAGATCTTGTGCTTTCTCAAGAGTTGCCACAAACGCTGGAAGCTCGATCCATGGAATGGCTGAATGATGTTTTACAGCGCGCACCTTAGGCGAGGGGGCAAAAGTTTGTCCAAGTGCCCCCGCCATCGAGCGGGGTTTTCACCATCGCGCAGCCCTTTGGCCTTTGCTGCATCAAGGACCAATTCGATTCGGTTTCGCAACCGGCTGGCGGTTTCAGGTTTTACTGTCCAAATCGGCTTAAGGATTGTCAGCACATGCTCAATGCCTACCTCCTGCGTAGGAAGCTCACCTATGACCTTGAACGCATAGGTAGCCAGCGTGTTCTCCCACTGCTGTGCATGCTTGGCATTTTTCCAGCCCGCCCTGTGGGCAGCAATATAGTCGAGAGCAACGTCTTTGAAGGGGGTTGCCTTGGCCTTGGCTGTGGCCTGAGCTAAACTCTCGGCTTCTTTTTCCAGCCGTTGCCGTTCCAACTCCTCATCCCGATGGGTGAGCGGATCGACGCCTGACTTGCTCAGCTTTCTGGCCTCTGCTGCTTTCTCACGAGCTTTCGCGAGACTTACTTCGGGGCTCCCGCCCAGGCCCATGTCTCGGCTCTTGCCAGCAATCTTGTAGCGAAAGATCCAACTGGCGCCACCGGAGCGGCCGACTTTCAAGTAGAGGCCGTCGCCATCATTGGTCATTCCAGCCAACCCGGCCTGATTATTTTCTCCACGGTTTTTGTCGTCAGTGATGCCATCTGTCACCTCCGATTTAAAGGATGATGACTGAATCTAGATGAGTCTCAGCCCATACTCCAGCCCATACCTTGGCCCCTGGCTTTCCGTGGTTGTAGGCGGAACACAAAAGACAAAACTCGTCATAACTGACTGTTTTTGCGATTGTTTTACGCTCCCAATAGAACCTTAATGGACGTCAATGAACATCAAAACAAAAGACATCGCCTCCGCCATCTTTATACGACAAAGCCCTGATTATTCAGGGCTTTGTCGTTTCTGGCTTTTGGACAAACCTGCCAGCCCATGCCTTGGCTCTTGGCTTTCCGTAGCTATACGTGGAACGATTAGCAGATTTCATTGAGTGCTTGCACGGGTCGATTCCGGCCCGTCGTGACCGGCAGAAATCGGCCAAAGCAGACGGTCAACCTGCCAAATTCAGTCGGTCGGTTTTGCGAACACCTTCAAACCACCCGATTTAGAAACCCAAAACCACCCAGCTTTCGTGGACTGAGTGGTCTTGGGGCTGTCTTGCGACAACTCGTTCAGGGCTGTGTTTCTAGCTCACGGGCACAACCCTTGTGCAATTCGGCCGCCAGTTTCTCTTCGTCCAGCGCCCCTTCCCACTTGGCAATGAACAGCGTGGCGACACCATTGCCGATGACGTTGATCAACGCCCCGCCCTCGGAAATGAACCGGTAGACCCCAAGTACTAACACCAGTCCCGCCGCCGGAATCACATCCAGGCTGCCGAGGGTGGCCGCGAGGGTAATGAATGCACCGCCGGTGACACTGGCCGCGCCTTTGGAGGTCAGCAGCAGAATCAACAACAACGTGACCTGGTGCCACAGGTCGAGGGGGATATCCAGCGCCTGGGCGATGAAGATCGCCAGCACCGTCATGTTGATACAGCTGCCATCGAGGTTGAAACAGTAACCCGAAGGTACCACCAGCCCCACCACCGATTTCTCGCATCCCAGGCGTTCAAGCTTGCCCATCAACCGAGGCAATGCCGACTCCGAAGATGAGGTACCAAGTACCAGAAACAGCTCATCACGGATGTACTTGAGAAACTGCCACAGACTGAAACCGGCCAGGCGCGCAACCAGGTTGAGAATCACGAACACAAAAAACAGCGCCGTCACGTAGTAGCAGATCAGCAAGTTGCCATACGCCCCCAGGGAACCGACGCCGTACTTGCCGATGGTAAAGGCCATGCCGCCGAAGGCCCCCAGCGGCGAGACATACATCACGATCTTGACCATACGGAAGAACGCCTGGGCCACCAAGTCGATCAGGTTCAACAGCGGCTTGCCGGCGGCACCGAGCATCTGCAAGGCAAAGGCAAACAGGATGGAAATGAACAGCACCTGGAGAATATCGCCTTCGGCAAAGGCGCCAAACACGGTACTGGGCACGATATGGGTGAGAAAACCCACCACACTCTGTTCATGGGCCAGCTTGCTGTAACTGTCGATGGCATGGCCGTCGAGGGTCGCCGGGTTGATGTGCATCCCCGT
Source organism: Pseudomonas sp. KB_15 (assembly GCF_052114525.1). Taxonomy (NCBI): domain Bacteria; kingdom Pseudomonadati; phylum Pseudomonadota; class Gammaproteobacteria; order Pseudomonadales; family Pseudomonadaceae; genus Pseudomonas; species Pseudomonas sp. KB_15. Next base: position 45,550 of record NZ_JBFREX010000021.1, read on the forward strand.
ACCCGGCTGCATCAGGTTGACCCCGACCAACCCGATCACCAGCGCCAGAGTGGTCAGCACTTCAAAGTACAGCAGCGACTTGAAGCCGACCCGGCCGATGCGTTTGAGACTTTGCATGCTGGCGATACCACTGACCACGGTGCAGAAGATGATCGGTGCAATCAGCATCTTGATCAGCTTGATGAACGTGTCGCCCAAAGGCTTCATTTCTTCGCCGAGGCTGGGGTAGAAATGGCCAAAGATGATGCCCAGCACGATCGCCAGCAGCACCTGCACATACAGGTGGCGGACCACTCGGCGCAGACGCGAATGGCTCGGTGGTTTTTCGGCAATCGAGGGTGTAATTGTTGTTGTCATGATGGCTTCCTCGCAGGCGTGATGCGTTTCCCCAGGCAGCCGATCGCCCTATCGCTGCGCGACCGATCGCCAGGGAAAGATTGTTTCGGGTGATGGTTACTTCTGGACGTACCCGGAAATCTCGATCAGGTTGAGATAGGGCTCACGCCGGTACACCGAGCGAGTGGCCCCGGGGACAACGCTGCAATGAACAACGAGACAAGCTGGCGGACCGGTGTGATTGTTATTGTTTTCATGAGTGGACCTTCTTGTTGGGTGGTGAAACATTTACGACACGAGGTTGATCAGGTTCCCCGAGTGGTAGCCCTTCAGGTTTCCAAGGATGCCGTCGGCCAGCCGTTGCAGGCTGCTCTGGCTGGCCCAGGCCACGTGGGGAGTAACGATCAGGTTGGCATGGCGGCTATTGAGCAAAAGGTGGTCGGCCGGAGGTGGCTCCTGGCAAAGCACATCGAGGGCCGCGCCACCGAGGCGGCCGCTGTCCAGCGCATCGAGCACCGCCGCTTCCTCCACCAACGGTCCGCGAGCGGTATTGATCAGCAACGCGCCGGGTTTCATCTGCGCCAGTTCAGGAGCCCCGATCAGGTGTCGGGTGTGCGCTGTCAATGGACAGTGCAGAGAAATCACGTCGCTTTGCGCCAACACCGTTTCAAAAGCCTGATAACCCTTGCGCACCGGGATCACGTCACGGTGTTCGGCAAACAGCAACTGCATACCCAGGGCGCTCGCCAGACGCGCCGTGGCCAGGCCGATACCACCTCGGCCGATGATGCCCAACACGCTGCCCTGAACATCCCGGATCGGCGCGCGATGGACGCAAAAATGTCGCGAACCTGGCCAGTCCCGCAGCGCAGCGGCCTGGTAGACGAACAGCTGTCGACGCAGGGCGAAGATTGACGCAATCACCGACTCGGCGACGCTTTGCGCCGAGTAGGCCGGGACGTTACACACCGTCACGGCAAAATCGCGGCAGGCCGCCAGGTCGATGCAGTCATAACCGGTGGCCGCGACGCAAATGAATCGCAGGTTCGGCAGTTGCTCAAGTTCAGCCCGGCCGATGCGCACCTTGTTGGTGATCACGGCATCGGCATTCCGGGCGGCGTCCACCACTTGGTCCGGCGTCGTGTCGGGGCGGTCCTGCCAGTCCGTAACCCAGGCCGGCCGGGCAATGCTAACGGGCAGGCTGTCGCTGTCGAGAAACACCACTTTCATGCTGCACGCTCCGGCTGGACGGGTTCGGAAATTTCGATCAGGTTCAGGTCCGGATCACGCACATACACGGAACGGATCGGCCCGGTGGCACCGGTGCGCAACACCGGGCCTTCGATGATTGGCCAGTCGACACGGGCCAGGTGGGCAATCACCTGGTCCAGGGGGATCGAGGCGATAAGACACAGGTCCAACGCTCCCGGCACCGGCAAGTGCGCCTTGGGCTCGAACTCGCGGCCACGTACGTGCAGGTTGATTTTCTGCTGACCGAAAGCGAACGCCTTGCGCCCACCGGCGAAGGTATGCACCTGCATACCCATGACTCGCACGTAAAAGTCCTCGGCAGCCACAGGGTCGATGGTGGTCAGCACCAAATGGTCGAGATGGTCGATCATGGGCGCAGCTCCTGGGTTCGGACCGACGGCACCTGTTTTTCCAGGCTGGCGACGTGGGCGGGTATCGGGTGCAAGTCCAGGCGTTTGCCGGCCTTGAGGATCTGGCTGGGAATGTCGTGGCCGACCAAACCCGGCAACTGCGCGGCAACTGCCAGCACCCGGTCCAGATCAACCCCGGTGTTGAAGCCCATCAACTGCAGCATGTGCAACAGGTCTTCGGTGCACACATTGCCGCTGGCCCCCGGCGCATAAGGGCAACCGCCCAGGCCACCAAGGGACGAATCGAAACGATCGACCCCGGCCTCGATGGCCGCCAGCGCATTGGCCAGGCCCATGCCACGGGTATTGTGGAAATGCAGGGTCAGTTGCAGCGCCGGAAAACGCTCACGGACTGCCCGGGACAGCACCTCGACCTGACTCGGGTACGCCATGCCAGTGGTGTCACACAAGGTCACGCCGCGAGCACCCAGGTCGGCGAAGCGCTCGACCCAGTGCAACACCTCCCCCACCGGCACATCGCCCTGCATCGGGCAGCCGAACACCGTCGACAACGACACATTGATCGCCACCGGCCCCTGACCGATGACGCTGACCACTTCGCTGAGCTGGGCAAACGACTGCTCGCGGCTCATGCGCAGATTGGAACGGTTGTGCGGTTCACTGACCGACATCACCAGGTTGGCTTCATCGATGTTGCACGCCAGAGCCCGCTCGGCACCACGCACGTTAGGCACCAACACGGTGTATTCCACCGCCGGGTTGCGGCGGATGCCTTGCATCACCGCTTCAGCATCGCGCAGCGCGGTAATGGCCTTGGGTGAGGTAAACGAGGTGACCTCGATCTTGGCGAAACCACACTGACTGAGGGCGTCGATCATGGCGATCTTGTCGACGGTTTCGATAAACCGCGCTTCATTCTGGAAGCCGTCACGGGTCGCGACTTCCTGCAAAAAAAGACGTTGCATGTTCATTCTCCGGTTCAAATGATGCCGCGTTGGCGCCAGTCGGCTTGCTGCGCAGCGTCGATGCCAAGCTCACCAAGAATCTCGGCGGTATGTTGGCCCAGGGTCGGTGCCGAGCGAGTCACGCTGCCAGGCGTGGTACCCAGCTTGGGGACGATGCCGGGCAAGGTCACCGGCGTGCCGTCGTCCAGCTGGCTATCGAGCAGCATGTCGCGCGCCCGGTAATGTGGGTCCTGGGCAATGTCGGCAGCGTTGTAAATCCGGCCGGCCGGGATGCGCGCTTCAGTCAAGATCGACAAGACTTCGTCGAGGCTGAGCCGCGCGGTCCATTCGGAGATGGCGGCATCGATGCGCTCGACCTGCAGCACTCGGCCGTGGTTCTGCGCGAGCTCGGGATCGGCCCCCAGATCACGGCGACCAATCACTTCCATCAGGCGCTGATAGATGCTGTCGCCATTGCCGGCGATCAAGGCAAAACCACCGTCACGGCAGCGATAGGCATTCGTCGGGGCGATACCCGGCAAACTGCTGCCGGCGGGCTCCCGAACGACGTTGAACACCGAGTATTCGGGCAACAGGCTTTCCATCATGTTGAACACCGACTCGTACAGCGCCACGTCGATCTGCTGGCCGTCACCACCGTTCTGCTCGCGATGACGCAAGGCAAGCAAAATCCCGATCACCCCGTGCAAGGCCGACAGCGAGTCGCCAATGGAAACGCCCACCCTGACCGGCGTGCGCCCAGGCTCACCGGAAAGATGCCGCAACCCGCCCATCGCTTCACCGATCACGCCAAATCCGGGGCGGTCACGGTAAGGCCCGGTCTGGCCGTAACCGGAGACCCGCAGCATGATGAGTTTCGGATTCAGGGCGTGCAGTGTTTCCCAGCCCAGCCCCCAGCTTTCCAGGGTGCCTGGGCGGAAATTCTCGATCAGCACATCCGCATCGGCCAGCAACTGGCGCACAACCTGTTGGGCTTCACGCTGGCGCAAGTCGAGGGTCAGCGAACGTTTGTTACGAGACTGCGCGGCCCACCAGACGGAAGTACCGTCATGCAGCAGGCGCCATTTGCGCAATGGGTCACCGGTGACCGGAGGTTCGATCTTGATCACGTCGGCGCCAAATTCACCGAGCATTTTCGCCGCAAATGGCCCGGCAATCAGTTGACCGAGCTCCACGACCTTGACACCTTGCAGAGGTAACCTCATGACGTTTCCCGTTCTTGTTGAGTACTTGTGGCATGGATAATCGACACAAACCAGGCAGATGAAAATTTCATATTTCGCCACTACCCTTTCCAGAATGGAAAACCTTGGATCCTCTTGATGATCAATCCCCTGCATTTCGATCTGCTGTCGTTACGCCTGCTGATCTTCGCCGCCGAATCCGGCAACCTGACCCGCGCCGCCGAAAAGGCCAACATGACGGTCTCTGCGGCCAGCAAACGTCTGGCCGAGCTGGAGCGAACGACCCAGTGCCCGCTGTTCGTGCGTCTGCCAAGGGGGCTCGAACTGACTGCGGCGGGACAAGGGATCGTTGAACATGCCAGAACGATTCTGGAAGGTGTGAACCGGATGGCGTGCGACGCCAGTGATTACGCGGTCGGGGTGCGTGGGCATGTGCGGTTGTTCGCCAACACTTCCGCCGTCGTCCAGTTCCTGCCGGATGACCTCGCGTCGTTCCTGCGGGCGAACCCGAACGTGCGTATCGGACTGGAAGAAGCACTCAGCGAACCCATCATTCAAGCCGTGGAAAACGGGCGTGCCGACATCGGCATTTTTGCCGATAACGTACCGGCTGAGGGTCTTTACAAACTGCCCTATCGTGACGACCGACTCGTACTCCTGGTGCCGGTCGGCCATGAACTGGCCAATGAGCGCAGCGTGTCCTTTGCCGACACGCTTGGCTTCGATTATGTAGCGCTCAACCAGGGCAGCTCGTTGCTGCGCAGAATCACCGATGCCGCCGTGAGTGCGGGCAAAATCCTCAAGGTCCGAATCCAGGTCAGCAGCTTCGACGGCATCTGCCGCATGATCGAAGCCGGTTTGGGCATCGGGATTCTGCCGTTGTCATCCGTACGTGCCGAACTGCTCGGTACCCGCCTGATCGCTGTCGACTTGAGCGATGACTGGGCGCACCGTACCTTGTTCGTGGGGGTCACGAGTCAGGCGCAACTGACGCCGGAAGCGGCCAAGTTGTTTGAGTATCTGAGCAACGTGCATGGCTGACCCTGTCGCTGGTTCAACGCTGTTCTTTTCACACCAGCCGAATGAGCAACAAGACCAACAGCACATTCAATACGGCCAGAGAAGTCAGGCCAGCCAGCACACTGCCAGCACCCCAGGTCTGCAACAGGTAACCGCCCGCGATGGGGGTCAAGGCTTGTCCAATGAGCGAAGGCCGCGCCATACGCCCCATCAGCAAAACATAAAGGGTGGGCGACATCAGGGTCAGTGGCAGCAGGCCTCGAACGATCGCCCGCAAACCATTACCCGCGCCGTAGATCACCAGACCTAGCGCGGTCATTGCCGGCGCGATCGTCACCAACAGCAGACCGATTGCCACGAATACCACGGAGATCAACGTCGTCCAGATCGGGTGTCGCTTTCGCGAAAACACTTGTAGAACGCGCGAACCTACCTGGCTCGGCCCCAGCAAGGCGCTCAGTCCGATGGCAGCTGCAAGTGAGTAGCCCTGCCCCTGCAACAATGAAATCAGCTGGACCGACATCGCCGTCATGATCACTGCACCCAGCGCAAAAATCAGCGTGAGCAGCAGGTAGATCCTACGATCGATTGAGAGGTTTTCATCACCCATTGCCTGGCTTTTTGCGAGAGGCCCCGCACCTCGCGCCAGCACCCAGAGATAAAGCGGTGCCACGGCAATGACCAATAACACCCCATACGCCACGCACGTCGTGCGCCAGCCAACGTGCTCGATGACCAGTGCAACCGCGGGCCACGACAGTGTTGTCGCAAACCCTGAAATAAGCGTAATCCCGGTAATCGCACTACCCGCGCGCTCCCCGTATAGGGAACCTAAAGCGGCGAATAGCGCTTCATACAGCCCCAGCGCCATACCGACGCCAATCACTGCCCAGGACAAAAGAAACATCGGCAACGAGGTCGAGCTGGCCATCAGAAACAACCCGATGGCGACGCCCAGGCCGCTACTGGCCAGGATGGGGCGGCCACCGTAGCGGGCGATAAGCCGACTGGTCAATGGCGCCAGCATCGCAGAAACCAGAATGCTCAGAGACAGTGCGCCATACACCCATTGGCTGGCCCAACCGGTCTCTCTCATAATCGGATCGGCCATGACGGCCATCAGGAAGAACGAACCTCCCCAGACCAGAACTTGCAGCATCCCCAATATAAAAATGCCGAATACGCCAGGCAATCGCGTTTGTTGGTTCAAGACAGTGTCATCAGTGGTGAGAAACTATTACACGGAGGGGCTAACAGATCGAACGAGAATTCAAAGCATGTGTCCGGCCCAAATCTTGCGATTGACCAGGTCTGCAGCAATTTCGATGAAGACATCTCCGACGAATTTGGCAGCCGGACTGACCCGTCTGTCTGCAGGAAAGACCTGAACCAATTTGCGCATTGGAACGGGGTCGACCAAGGGGGCGGCACTGAGCACGCCAGATTCGATTTGCGTGTAAATCGATGCCAAAGGCAGAGCGGTCAAGCCGAACCCATTGCAGACCAAGGCGATCATCGCGCCAAAGGAGTCGGCTTCAACGCTGGTCTTCAGCTTGATCCCGACTTCACGCGCGCAATCATCCAGAATCACGCGAAGGCTATGTCGAGCACTCGGCAATACCAATTGCTGCTCAGCCAAAGACTCGAACGACACCGGCGTATCAAGACGCAGGTTGGCGCTGGCGGGGCCGACCAACAGCAGATTTTCCATCATCACCGGCACGATACGCAGCGTATGCAGGGGCTGGGGATCGTAAGAAATCGCCAGCTCCAATTCGCCTCGCTGCACCCAATCCAGCAGATAGCCGCTGAAGGCCGAGGAAAACCTGACAGCGAGATTCGGATGCGCTTCTTTGATCTTGCGCACCAGAGGGACTGTGACAATTTCCGCTACCGTCGGCGTCGTACCGATAACGACCGTTCCCCGAAAAGAGGTCTTTCCGCCTACAACAGAACTTCGAATGGACTCCATTTCTTCCATGATGCGGGTGGCATGCGCCAGCACTTCGCGACCGGCATCGGTAATCTCCATGCCTCGCCCATGTCGATCAAACAGGTAGGTGCCAAGCTCTTTTTCCAACAATCGAATTTGTCGGCTGAGTGCCGGTTGTGCGATGTGTAGCCGGTCGGAGGCCTTGCTGAGACTGCCCAGCTCGGCCACATGAATCAGGGTTTTGAGTTGAACGACATCCATTACCAGGCCAGTCAGCATCGGGCTCGGCGCGATATGCGTCGAAAGTGGTGTGAGTGTAATCGCATTTGCGCACCTTGGAATGCCCCGCAAACCGCGTGTCGTGAGGCCTCAAGACTTTCGAGCCGGCTGTATGCCCCAGCCCGCTGGGGCTACACGCCAAGCTATAGAATTTAGGTATATCAGTTAGGCCCGCCTGACGGCTTATTACCCTCCTGACTCTGCGGTAGCGTGCAATCAACGTCGGCGCCAAAGAGCGCTCGACTCACTACAAGAATAAGATTCGAGGGCTCGCGCCATGATGTTCAATGCTTCGTCTTACCTGACCTTACCGATTTCCCCGGGCCACATACAGTTCGCCACGCTCGTGCATCCTCCCTCCCCCCTTCTCTTCAGAAAACCGGCCGTGAGCGGGTACACGCCTTTTCGTTAAACCCAAAAAACCATCGAGTCAGTCGCGCTCCTCGTCCCCCCTCGCCTTGAAGAAAGGGTGAATAACATGTCCGCATCAATCACAGACACCAAAGATCACGCTGCCGAAGCCGCTCCGATGAGAGCACCGAACCGCGTCAAAGCCATCATGGGTGCCTGCTCGGGCAATCTGGTGGAGTGGTACGACTTTTTCATTTACGCCTACACCGCCATCTACTTTGCCGCTTCGTTTTTCCCCAAGGGAGACACCACTAGCCAGCTACTGGCGACTGCGGGCGTCTTCGCCGTCGGTTTTTTCATGCGCCCGCTCGGTGGCTGGATATTCGGCTGGATTGCTGACACTCGCGGCCGCAAGGTCTCGATGATTATCTCGGTGTTCATGATGTGCGCCGGCTCGTTGCTGATCGCCGTCATGCCGACCTACGCAACCATAGGGGTCGCGGCGCCGATCCTGCTCGTGGTTGCCAGGCTGATTCAGGGCCTGTCGGTCGGTGCGGAATACGGCACTGGCGCCACCTACATCAGCGAAATCGCGACACCGGGCCGGCGCTGTTTCTATGGCTCGTTTCAGTACTTCACCATCATTGCCGGCCAATTGCTGGCCTTGATGACCGTAGTCATTCTCCAGCAAACCCTGACCGGCGAGGAGTTGCGTGAATGGGGCTGGAGGATTCCGTTCTTCATCGGCGCCTTGAGCTCGATCGTGGTGGTGTATCTGCGCCGCGCCATGCATGAAACCGCCACCAAGAAAGACATGAGCCGCAAAGACGCCGGCTCTCTGCGCGGCATGTTCAAACACAAGCGGGCCGTTGCCCTGGTGGTGGCGTTCACCATCGGCGGTTCACTGTATTTCTATACCTTCACCACCTACATGCAAAAGTTTCTGGTGATCTCCGCCGGTTTCAACCCGGAAACGGTCAGCTTCATCATGACCGCGGCCCTGGTCGGCTTCATGTTCTGCCAGCCACTGTTTGGCTTGCTCGCTGACCGTATCGGGATCAAGGCACACATGCTGATGTTTTCCGGATTGGCCATGCTGCTGGTGATCCCCCTGCTCTATTCGCTGCAGTCAGTTAGCAGCCCGTTTACAGCGTTCCTGCTGGTGTTCGGCGGCCTGGTCATTGCGTCGCTCTACACACCGATTGCCGGGATCGTCAAAGCTGAACTGTTCCCGCCTGCGGTGCGTGCTCTGGGCGTGGGCTTTCCGTACGCTGTCGGCAATGCGGCATTCGGCGGCACCGCTGAGTACGTGGCCTTGTCACTCCGGTCCCAAGGCATTGAGGAGTATTTCTTCTTCTATGTCGCAGCCGTAGTGACCATCACTTTCATCGCCGCGATGCTGATGCCGAACCTGTCGCGCTACGGGTACATCAGCGGTTCCGGTGAGGTCGAAGAGCGCACCGGTTTGAAGGGGTGCGCAAAGTCGCACGCTGCGAGCGTTTGAAACACTGACGATTACAGCAGGTAATTGAAAAGGGCCCATGAGATCCATGGGCCCTTTTTTGCAACCGCAGGAAGCCCTCAGGACGACCAGACTCACCCGGTAAGGCTGCTCGCCTGAAAATCGGCGATCTGTTGCCACATCGCGACGGGGTTGGAATACATCGGGAAATGCCCGCAGTCAGGAATGGGCGCCAGCCGGACACCTTCGGCCTGGATATGCGAGAGATAGGACAATGAAGCGTTCTGTTCGCCGTACATGAACATCCTTGGGCATTTCAACCCGAGAAATTTGCCCATCAGATCGGCATTATCRGAGAGATCGACCATCGACTGGAAAATCCCTCGCACCGCACCAGCACGCACCTTGTGCCGCAAGCTCGCGGAATAAAGCGCACTGGCGTAGGCCGGGGCGTGCCGGGCACGTTCAATGAAGGCCACGAAAAACGCATCGGGATCGTTGCTCGGATAGTCAACGATCTGTCGGCTGAGAAAGCAGTCCTCCGGGGCGATATTGCCCTCGATATCGACGAAGCTGAGCACTCGGCCCGGGAACTGATGGGCCAGCATCAGCGCGGTCAGCCCCCCCATGGAATGGCCGACCAGATGGAAGCGTTCGATGCCAAAATGCTCGAGCACCTGCAGCGCCGTCTGCAGCAGAAAGGGAATCGATATCCTGGACAGGTCATTGCACTGGCTTTCGCCGCAACCCGGTGCGTCGTAAGCCACGAAAGGGTGACCCGCGAATGCGGGCTGCTGCACGATGTCGGCATAGTCTTCTTTGGTCGAACCAAAACCATGCAGGAACACGATCGGCGCCAGGACGCCGTCGCGATGGAGGGCGGCCACGTTCAGTTGGACACCCTCCACCGTCAGGGGGAGTTGCACGTGAGTGAACGTTTCTGGTGAGGGCAACTTGTTGACTCCTTGAGCGAAAAGGTTGGGCCGAACCTGGGTCGCCGGCAGCCAGGTTCGCAATTTCAAGGGAATCGAACCTTCTGTAAATTCCTAATACGGGAAGGCTTACATACGCCAAACCTATCACTCGTATTCACGCAAGGGCCTTGGTCAACTCACGCCCGGGATTGGAGCCGGGTGACCAGCTCCTCCACCAGCGGGTTGGGCCGATCTGCATTCCAGGCCACCGCTGTGGTCACGACATTGAGCTTCTGGCTCAGCGCTCGAAACACCACGTTGTCGGGCGCCAGTTTTTTCAGCGACGCCGGTACCAGCGCGATGCCCTGGCCGCAGCTGACAAAGGCAATTTGCGAGGCGACCGAGCGCACTTCATGCAGCACGCGCGGGGAAAAACCGCTGGCGCGGCAGGTCGCGATCAAATTGTCAAAGTAGACCGGACTGACCTTTCGGGAAAACATCACCAAGGGTTCAGTGGCCAGGCTGGACAGGCTGATTCGCGTGCGCGCAGCCAAGGGGTGATCGCTGGGCAGGGCCACAACCAGGCGGTCCTGAGTCAGCGGCAGTGATTTGATCGAGACCCCCAAATCGCCGTCCAGCCGGGCGAAGGCCAGGTCGATGTCCCCTGCTTCCAGCGCCGGCACGGCTTCGACGCTGTCGATCTCCCGTACAGAGACAGTGAGATGCGGGTAATCGCTCTTCAATTGCTCGATCAAACCCGGCAAGACATCGAACATGGCCGTGGAAATCGCGCCAATGGTCAACATCCCCGACTGCCCCGCCACCGCCTCCTCCACAGCGAGTTCCAGACGTTCCAGTTGGTCGGCAAACTTGCGCACCGCCGGCAGAATCGCCGCCCCCACCGGAGTCAGCTTCGCACCGCGTCGCGAACGGTCGAACAGCTTCACCTTGAGCGCCTGCTCCAGCACCTGGATCTGCTCGCTCAGCGGTGGCTGGGACATGCCCAAACGCTTGGCCGCGCGGCCGAAATTCTGTTCTTCGGCAACGGCCAGGAACAACCAGAGATGACGAATCAGACGAAAATTGATCATGATTAATCCATAGGTTTAACGTATCTAACGTATCTGTGATTCGTAATATACCTATGAAACTGCATCGCCGACACTGGGCGCCTCCGTCACCACAGGGGCTTCCCCATGACCCATAAGAGTTTGCTGGATCGCTTGGCGGCGCTGGATACCAACACGGTTTCCGATGCGCTCGACTTCCTCGGCCTGCCGGGCGCCACCGTTGGGCTGCGCCCATTGTGGAACTGCCCGAAGATAGTCGGCCGCGCCAGCACCGTGCTGCTGGCTCCTAAAACGGACAACGTCCCCACTGTGCACCTGATTACCCCCGTGGTGGAACAGATCGACAGTGACGATCGTGTGCTGGTGATCGCCGGYGGCATCGAAGGCATCTCCTGCTGGGGCGATATCCTCGCCAATGCAGCAGTCGGCAAGAAAGTACGCGGCACGGTAATCGACGGCTTCAGCCGCGACATCGATGGCAGCGAGTCGATTGGCTACCCGGTATATGGCCGTGGCGTCACCATGATCAGCGCGCGCAATCGGGTGGTGCAGATCGATGCCGCCGTGACGATCGATGTGGCGGGCGTCGACGTCAGCGAAGACGACTATGTCATCGCCGATAACTGCGGAACGGTGTTCGTGCCCCAGGCTTACATCGAGCAGGTAGTCGATCTTGGTGAGCGCATTACCCGTCGCCAGGACGGCATGGTGGAAGCTGTTCGCAGCGGCCGCTCAGTGGCCGAAGTGATGCATGACACCCAGTTCGAAGCTATTCAGGTGGAGCGTTCCTGATGAATCTTGAAGACCAAGCACTTGTCGCCCTGTTTGAAGGCCTGGACACCCCTGGCGTCTCCGATGCCCTGGACAAACTCGGCCTGCCCGGTCAATGCCTGGGCGTGGCACCGCTGGACAACTACTGCAAGGTCATCGTCGGACCAGCCTTCACCGTGCAGTACGTTTCGGCCAGCGTGCCGCCTGGAACCGTGGGCGATTTCATCGAAGACGTGCTCCCCGGTGACGTCGTGGTGATCGACAACGGTGGCCGCACCGACTGCACGGTATGGGGCGACATCATGACCCAGTACGCCGGCAGCCGGCAGATCGCCGCAACGGTCATCGACGGTGTATGCCGTGACGTGAACAAGGCCTTGGGCGACGGCTATCCGATCTTCAGCAAGGGTCGCTTCATGCGCACCGGCAAGGACCGCGTGCAGGTTCAATCCGTCAATCAGCCAGTGTCCATCGGCACGGCCCGGGTGTGTGCCCGTGACATCGTGGTGGCCGACGCCAACGGCGTGGTGATTGTGCCTCGCGCCCGGGCAGCAGAAGTAGCGGCGTGCGCCCGCCAGATCGAGTCGGTAGAAGCCGACATTCGTGCACTGATCGCTCAAGGCAAAACCCTTAAAGAAGCCCGGGCCGCACTCGGATACCACAGCCTGCAGAGGAAAGTCTGATGACCACGCTCCCCCTCCCGTTGAACTTCCACGAACGAGCAAAAGTCCTTGGCAGCTCGACGCTGTTTGAGGCGTCCCATCTGCCCTGTGCGGTCGACAGTGATATTCGCCCGATATGGGATGGCGCCTTCATCGCCGCGCCGGCCTACCCACTGGAGTGCTCGCCGGGTGACAACCTGTCATTGCACCTGGCCATGGAGCGCGTGCCACGGGGCAGCGTGCTGGTGGTGGGCACCGGAAGTTTCATCGCCGGTTACTGGGGCGAAGTGCTGACTGTGGCTGCCGAAGCGGCCGGTGTTGTCGGTTTGGTCATAGATGGTGGCGTTCGCGATATTGCGGCCCTGAAAAAACGCCAGTTTCCGGTATTTGCCCGTGGCATCTCGGTCAAAGGCACAGTAAAGGTCAGCGCTCCCTCGGTCGGGCAGGCGTTCAACTTCAACGGTGCACACGTCTCGCCAGGTGATCTGGTAGTGGCAGACGATGACGGTGTGATCATCATTCCCAAGGCCGATGCGGCACGTACCCTGGCCGAAGGCGAAGCGCGCGCGAGCAAGGAAGCGCAGATGATGCAGGCGTTGACCGAAGGCCGCTCGACCCTGGAACTGATGAACCTGACTGAGTGGAGAACCCGCGCATGAGCACCGATATACAGCGCCTGAATCAGCGTCTGGCCAGTGCGCAGCCGTCTGCGACTTATCGAATCATGGACCGGGTGGCAGAACGTCGGGCGCAAGGTGCGCAGATCATTTCGCTGTGCGCCGGCGAGCCAGATTTCGATACGCCCAAACATGTACGTGAAGCTGCCATTCGCGCCATTGAACACGGCCACACCCGTTACACCCAGGTCGCCGGAGTACGTCCACTGCGAGAAGCGGTGGCCGCCAAGTTCCGCCGTGAGAACGGCCTGGACGTTACCTGGCAAGACACCCTTGTCTGCAACGGTGGCAAGCAGGTGATCTACAACGCCTTGGCCGCGACCCTCAATGAGGGTGACGAAGTCATCGTGCCGGCGCCGTACTGGGTCAGTTACCCGGAGATGGTGCAACTGTGCGGCGGTGAAAGCAAAATCGTCACTTGCGATGCCGCTACCGGATTCAAGCTGACGCCCGCGGCGCTGGCCACAGCGATCACGCCGCAGACCCGCTGGCTAATCCTCAACTCGCCGTCCAACCCGACGGGGGCGGTGTACAGCCGGAAGGAGCTTCACGCCTTGGCGCAGGTGTTGTTGGCACACCCTCACGTGTTGATTCTGGCCGATGACATCTACGAACACCTGATCTTCGACGATCAAGCGTTCCATACCCTGGCCCAGGTTGAACCACGACTGGTGGCGCGTACCCTGACCATSAACGGCGTTTCCAAGGCCTACGCCATGACSGGCTGGCGCATCGGTTTTGCCACAGGGCCACGCTGGCTGCTGGAGGCCATGGAAAAACTGCAAGGTCAGCAAACCTCAGGGCCAAGCTCGATTTCGCAACAGGCCGCACTCGCCGCGCTGGAAGGGCCCAAGGACTTCATCCGCGAAAGCCGCGCCGCGTTCCAGGGGCGTCGCGATTTGATGGTGGAGCTTCTGAACGCCACACCAGGTCTTGAATGCGTCAGCCCAGCGGGGGCGTTTTACGCGTTCGCTTCCTGTGCGGGGTTGATCGGTCGTACCTCGGCGGGCGGTCGAGTGCTGCACACTGACGAAGATGTAGCCCATGCACTGCTCGACGAAGCGAACGTGGCGGTGGTGCACGGCAGCGCCTTTGGCCTTGGCCCCTACATTCGCATTGCCTACGCCCTGGATGACGCGTCATTGCGCAAGGCTTGTGAGGCCATACACGCATTCTGTAGCGCCCTGCGTTAACCCAGTGTGTTTGGACGAACCCGGCCATCGCCGGGTTTCGTTTTTCCCGACACAGGTCAGACAGTCAACGGTTTATCCTCCACGCCAACCGAAGCGTCCAGCGCGGCGGCGTCTCGCTCGGCCTCATCCTCACCCACCAACTCACCCTCCCACTTGGCCACCACTGCCGTTGCAATAGAGTTACCCACCGCGTTGGTCGCCGAACGGCCCATATCAAGGAACGTGTCGATCCCAAGAATCAGCAGCAAACCGGCTTCAGGAATATCGAACTGGGTCAGCGTCGCGGCAATAACCACCAATGACGCACGGGGCACGCCGGCCATGCCTTTGGAGGTCAGCATCAACGTCAACAGCATGGTGATCTGCGTGCCGATGGACATCTCGATGCCATACGCCTGAGCGATGAACAGCACGGCAAACGTGCAGTACATCATCGAACCGTCGAGGTTGAAGGAATACCCCATGGGCATGACGAAACTGGAGATCCTGCGCCTGACCCCGAAACGGTCCAGCGCATGAAGAATCTTCGGGTAAGCCGACTCGGAACTGGCCGTGGCGAAAGACAGGAGGAACGCCTCCCTGATCAGCACCACCAGTTTGAATACACGCCGCCCCAGGAACATCCAGCCGGCAAAAATCAACATCGCCCAGAGTACGATCAGTCCAAAATAGAAGTCGCGCATGAAAACCGCGAACTTCACCAGAATGTAGAGTCCGTTGACCGCCACGGTCGCGGCCATGGCTGCCATCACTGCCAGCGGTGCGAGTTTCATCACATAACCAGTGACTTTCAACATCGCCTGGGACAGCTCCTCGATAACATTGATCAGCCCGTGGGCCTTCTTGCCCAGAGAAGCCAACGCCACACCGAAAAACAGCGAAAACACCACGATCTGCAGAATTTCGTTTGTGGCCATGGCCTCCGCGAATGACCTGGGCACCAAATGCGTCGCGAAATCCTTCAGGGTGAACACCGATGTTTGCAGGTTGGTCGCACTGGTCACCTCCGGCAATGGCAAGCCCAGGTATTGCCCGGGTTGCAGCAGGTTGGCCATCACCAATCCCACCGACAGCGAAATCAACGACGCGGTGACGAACCAGCCTAGCGCCTTGCAAAAGACCCGGCCCACCGCGCTCGCGTCGCCCATGTGGGCGATGCCCACCACCAGCGTCGAAAACACCAAGGGGCCGATGAGCATTTTGATCAGGCGTAGAAAAATGTCGGAGATGATCGAGATGTAACCGGCAACTCGGGTCGCCGCCGCTTTGTCCGGGAAACTCAGGAAAATCATGTAGCCGATAAGGATCCCCAGCAGCATGGCGATCAGAATGCCTGCCGCAGCCGGTAGCCTGTTTTTCATAACACACCTGTTGTCGTATTTTCTGGAAAGTAGCCCGGGCAAACGCCCGCGTGATCACGCGATAGCGTTGAAAAGCGCAAGGTCAGCCGCGGCGCTACGGAATGAAAAAGGCAAGTGCAAAGTGCCAGTAACGGCAGCTCGAGGATGGATGCGGGCGGAACAGGTCATGAACAGAGGACAGGACGGGGCAAGCCAACTGCAGGAGGCTGTCAAACATAGGTGCAACCCTCGGATCTTATAGTTGTGGTTGCGTCGGTTACGCGCTGTAACGACGTAGCCGGAAAACTACGCTAGTCCTCCTCCCCCAATAAGAGCCGATCGCGCTCTACCAGATATGCCCAAATGCTATGGCGGCGTGCTCAAGCTCAGCGCTTTCGCGAACGGCAAGTTCTCGGTTTCTACCTTCCCATAATTCTCGGTTATCGCCGCTCACCGCAGCGCAACGCGTTCGCCGCCCAGCTATACAAAACGGGCATATCTCAAAGACAAAAACGGTAGTCGTCGTTCTCCTCCAGCGCTCCCAGAATGAGTGAAAACACAAAAGCAGCACTGCTTGGGAGATAGGCATGTCAACAGAAGCGGAACAAACCGTGGGGCAGGATTGGCAGGAGGACGTGTTCCGCGTGCTCAAGGCCCACGACGTCAAACACGTGGTCTTCGTACCAGATGCAGGTCACTCGGCGGCCATCCGCATGTCGTATGCCGACCCGGACATCAAGGCCGTCGTCCTTACCACCGAAGAAGAAGGCATTGGCTACCTCGCCGGCGCCTGGCTTGGCGGTGAGCGTGGCGCCCTCTTGATGCAGTCCAGCGGTGTCGGTAACTGCATCAACACCCTGGCACTTCAGGTGTGTGCCGGTTTCCCGCTGTTGATGGTGGTCACCATGCGTGGCGATTGGGCCGAATTCAACGCCTGGCAGAACCCGATGGGCCAGGCCACCGAAGCCTCCCTGAACTTGATGAAAGTCATGACCTGGCGTGCGGACGTGCCTACAGATGTCGCCCCGCTGCTACACGGTGCCGCGACCATGGCCTTCAACGGTGATTCCGCCACTGCCTTGCTGCTCGGCCAGCGACTGATTGGAGAAAAGAAATGGGTCAAGTAAGCGCAAACCACACCCTGTGCCGCCGTGAAGTGGTCAAGGCCTTGCTGGCCGACCGCAAAGACGTGCTGGTCGTGACCGGACTGGGTTCGGCGTCCTATGACGTCATGGCGGCCGGTGACAATGATCTGAATTACTACCTCTGGGCCGCCATGGGCAGTGCGATCACAGTCGGCCTGGGTCTGGCCAATGCCCAGCCGGACAAGTCGGTGGTGGTGGTCACCGGTGACGGTGAGTTGCTCATGGGGTTTGGCGCCCTCGCCACGGTGGCGCTGCAGAAACCCGCCAACCTGACCATCGCGGTTCTGGATAACGGTCACTTCGGTGAAACCGGCATGCAAGTCAGCCACGCCGGTTTCGGTATTTCCCTGGACCAGGTGGCAAAGACCTGCGGCTTCAGCTGGACAGACGAAATTCGCGACATGGAAGGCGTACACAACCTGCGCGAACGCTTCGCCAACCGCGATGGCGTCAAGCTCGCAACGATCAAGATCAAAGCGGAACACCCGCCTCGTGTACTGCCACCGCGTGACGGTCACTACATCAAGAATCGCTTCCGTGCTGCATTGGGTTTCAACCCGATCTGATTGCGCCATACCCGCCCCCGTCACGCAGGGCACACGCCATGCGTGACGCGTTGAGGAGAATAATAATGACCGACCGCAACTCTGAAGAACTCAATGCCATCCGCGAGGGCGTACGCGCCCTGTGCGCCGAATTCGATGCCGCCTACTGGCGCAAAGTCGACGAAGAAAAAGGGTTTCCGGAAACCTTCGTCAAGGCCCTGACCGACGCCGGTTGGCTGGCGGCGATGATTCCTGTCGAATATGGCGGCTCCGGACTCGGGCTGGCCGAAGCGTCGGTAATCCTCGAAGAAGTGAACCGCTGTGGCGGCAATTCCGGCACCGTGCACGGGCAGATGTACAACATGTTCACCCTGCTGCGACACGGCAGCGAAGCGCAGAAAAGCTATTACCTGCCGAAACTGGCCAACGGTGAACTGCGCTTGCAATCGATGGGTGTGACCGAGCCCACCACCGGCACCGACACCACCAAGATAAAGACCACCGCTGTACGCAAAGGCGACAAGTACGTGATCAACGGGCAGAAGGTGTGGATCTCGCGAATCCAGCATTCCGACCTGATGATCCTGCTGGCGCGCACTACGCCCTTGGCCGAGGTGAAGAAGAAGTCCGAAGGCATGTCGATCTTTCTGGTCGACCTGCGCGAGGCCATCGGTAACGGCATGACCGTGCAGCCGATCGCCAACATGGTCAACCACGAGACCAACGAGTTGTTCTTCGACAACCTGGAAATCCCCGCTGACAGTTTGATCGGCGAGGAAGGCAAAGGTTTCCGGTACATCCTCGACGGCCTGAATGCCGAACGCACCCTGATCGCCGCCGAATGCATTGGCGACGGTCGCTGGTTTATCGAAAAAGCCAGTGCCTACGCCCGTGACCGTGTGGTGTTCGGGCGCCCGATCGGGCAGAACCAGGGCGTGCAGTTCCCCATCGCCGAAGCCCACATCGAAATCGAAGCGGCTGACCTGATGCGCTGGCGTGCCTGCGAAGAATACGATAGCGGCATCAACGCCGGAGCCAGCGCCAACATGGCCAAGTACCTGGCAGCAAAAGCGTCCTGGGAAGCGGCTAACGCCTGCTTGCAGACCCACGGCGGATTCGGCTTTGCCTGCGAATACGACGTCGAGCGCAAATTCCGCGAAACCCGTCTGTATCAGGTAGCGCCCATCTCTACCAACCTGATCTTGTCCTACGTTGCAGAACACCTGCTCGAACTGCCGCGCTCTTTCTAACAACAAGAGAGAAAAATCATGAGCCAGCCCAAAGGCCTCCGGCCGCTCGATGGCATTACTGTCGTCAGCCTTGAGCACGCTATTGCTGCGCCCTTCTGCACCCGACAACTGGCCGACCTCGGCGCCCGGGTGATCAAGGTCGAACGTCCAGGCACAGGCGATTTCGCCCGGGGCTACGACGAACGCGTCAACGGTCTTGCCTCGCACTTTGTCTGGACCAACCGTTCGAAAGAAAGCCTGACCCTCGACCTGAAGCAAGATTCAGCCACCGACGTGCTGGGCAGTTTGCTGGCCACCGCCGATGTGCTGGTGCAGAACCTGGCACCCGGTGCCGCTGCGCGAATGGGACTGTCATTTGAGGTGTTGCACCAGCGATTTCCGCGCCTGATTGTCTGTGACATTTCAGGCTATGGCGCCGGTGGTCCCTACGAAAAGAAAAAAGCTTACGACCTGTTGATCCAGAGTGAAGGCGGCTTCCTGTCGGTCACCGGCGGCCCCGGCGATGAAGAAATGGCCAAGGCTGGTTGCTCGATCGCCGACATCGCGGCCGGCATGTACGCCTACACCGGGATTCTGTCTGCCCTGCTGTTGCGCGAACGTACCGGCGAAGGCAGTCACCTTGATGTGTCGATGCTGGAAAGCCTGGTCGAGTGGATGAACTACCCGATGTACTACGCCTACAACGGCGCACCGCCGCCACCTCGCGCTGGTGCCGCGCACGCCACCATTTATCCCTATGGCCCCTTCCCCATTGGTGACGGCACCACCGTGATGCTGGGCTTACAGAACGAGCGTGAATGGCAGCTGTTTTGCGAGAAGGTGCTGCTTGCGCCTGAACTGGCCAAAGACCCGCGTTTCTCGGCCAACTTCAAACGTGTTGAGAGCCGCAATGCGCTACGGGAACTGATCATTGAATCGTTCTCCACGCTCAACTTCGATGCGGTGATTGATCGTCTGGACCATGCGCAAATCGCTAACGCTCGGGTGAACGATATGCAAGGTGTCTGGAACCATCCGCAACTTCAGGCCCGTGACCGTTGGCGAGAAGTCGAAACCTCCGCCGGCCCCATTCCAAGCCTGATCCCGCCCGTTAGCAACAGTGCGTTCGAGCCTCGTATGGATGCCGTGCCGGGCCTGGGCCAACACACCGAACAGCTACTCAAGGAATTGGGGCTGGGGACGGAGCGCATTGAAGAAATGCGTGCCGCCGGGGCCATCTGACTGCAACGAACAACTATTTTCGAGTGAACACTGCCCCATGAAGATCCTGGTAGCTGTGAAACGCGTGGTCGATTACAACGTGAAAGTTCGCGTCAAGGCGGACCATTCCGGCGTCGATCTTGCCAACGTCAAGATGTCGATGAACCCGTTCTGCGAAATCGCAGTGGAAGAAGCCGTACGCCTGAAGGAGAAGGGTATAGCGAGCGAAATCGTCGTGGTTTCGATTGGCTCGTCCACCGCTCAAGAGCAACTGCGCACCGCGCTGGCGCTGGGTGCCGACCGCGCCATCCTCGTCGAATCCGCCGAAGATCTGACTTCCCTGGCCGTTGCCAAACTGTTGAAAGCTGTTGTCGACAAGGAACAGCCTCAGCTGGTGATCCTTGGCAAACAGGCCATCGACAGCGACAACAACCAGAC
>NZ_JBFREX010000022.1:0-63153 GCF_052114525.1 Pseudomonas sp. KB_15
GATCTGTAGCAGCTGCCGAGCCCGCGAGGCTGCGTTCGGCTGCGAAGCAGTCGTAAAATCAGTCATTGCGGTACGTCAGGCAGACCGCGTCAGCCGGACTCACGACTGCTTCGCAGCCGAACGCAGCCTCGCAGGCTCGGCAGCTGCTACAAAGGGTGTCGCGGCTGAAATTGCTTGACTGACTGGCATTACCGCAAGCACCTCCTTTTTTGCAGGAGCACAAAAAAGGCCGCATGAAAACCCGAGGGTTCTCATGCGGCCTTTGCTAGTTACCTGTAGGAGCGAGCTTGCTCGCGATGGACGTCAACGATGACGCGGGCTGTCTGAATGCCCGCGTAGACTAGACGTTTTTCGCGAGCAGGCTCGCTCCTACAGTTTCAAGCCTTGGCAGTCTTCGCCGGACGCTTGTCCTCGACCACCCACTTGCCGCCGTCGTAGAACGCTTTCCAGCCAGTCGGCTTACCGTCGACTTCGGTCTGCACGTACTGTTCCTTGGTCTTGCGGCTGTAACGGATCACTGCTGGCAGACCATCCGGATCTTTCTTCGGCGCTTCACAGAGGAAGTGATACTTCGGATCGATCTCGTCCTTGTGCGGGATGATTTCCATCACCAGCGGAGCACGAGTCTCGCGGTTTTTCGGGAACTGGCTGGCCGCCAGGAACAGGCCGGATGCACCGTCGCGCAGAATGTAGGTGTCGTTGACCTTTTCGCACTTCAGCTCAGGCATCTTCACCGGATCCATCTTCGGTGGTGCCGCATCACCGCTCTTCAGCAGTTTACGGGTGTTCTTGCAGGTGGCATTGGTGCAACCGAAGAACTTGCCGAAACGGCCAGTCTTGAGCTGCATCTCGCTGCCACACTTGTCGCACTCCAGGCTCGGACCTTCATAGCCCTTGATGCGATAAGTGCCCTCTTCGATTTCGTAGCCATCGCAATCCGGGTTGTTACCGCAGATGTGCAACTTGCGCTTCTCATCGAGCAGGTAGGCATCCATCGCCGTGCTGCAGATCGGGCAGCGATGCTTGCCACGCAACACCAGCGACTCCGACTCACCCTCATCGTCCGCAGCGATTTCGTCGCCCGGCACCAGGTTGACGGTGGCCTTGCAGCGCTCTTTCGGCGGCAGGCTGTAGCCCGAGCAACCGAGGAACACGCCGGTCGACGCGGTACGGATCTGCATCGGCCGCCCGCAAGTGGTGCACGGAATGTCAGTCATGACGGGCTGATTGGCCCGCATGCCGCTTTCCGGGCTTTCGGCCACTTCGAGTTTCTTCTTGAAGTCGCCGTAGAACTCGTCGAGCACGTTTTTCCAGTCACGTTCGCCCTGGGCCACATCATCGAGATGCTCTTCCATGCCCGCTGTGAAGCCGTAGTCCATCAGGTTGGAGAAGCTCTCGGCCAGACGCTCGGTGACGATGTCACCCATCTTTTCCGAGTAGAAACGACGGTTGTGCAGCGCCACGTAGCCACGGTCCTGGATGGTCGAAATGATCGCCGCGTAGGTCGAAGGACGACCGATGCCGCGTTTTTCCATTTCCTTGACCAGGCTGGCTTCCGAGTAACGCGCCGGCGGTTTGGTGAAATGCTGGGTCGGATCAAGCTTGATCAGCTTCATCGCGTCGCCCTGGGCCATGTCCGGCAGCACATCGTCGTCGCCTGGCTTGGCGATTTGCGGCATGACACGGGTGTAACCGTCGAACTTCAGGATGCGGCCCTTGGCGCGCAGCTCGAAGTCGCCGGCGCCCACAGTGACCGTGGTCGACAGGTATTGCGCCGGCAGCATCTGGCAAGCGAGGAACTGGCGCCAGATCAGCTCGTAGAGGCGCTCAGCGTCACGCTCCATGCCCGACAGCTTGCTTGGCTCGGTATTGGCGTCGGACGGACGAATCGCTTCGTGAGCCTCTTGTGCGCCTTCCTTGCTGCTGTAGACGTTCGGGGTTTCCGGCAGGTACTTCTTGCCGAACTCGCCTTCAATATAGGTACGCGCCATCGCCACGGCATCCACCGAGAGGTTGGTGGAGTCGGTACGCATGTAGGTGATGTAGCCGGCTTCGTACAAACGCTGGGCCATCATCATGGTTTTCTTCACACCAAAGCCCAGGCGATTGCTTGCAGCCTGTTGCAGGGTGGAGGTGATGAACGGTGCCGACGGCTTGCTGCTGGTCGGCTTGTCTTCGCGCTTGACGATGCTGTAGCTGGAAGACTTGAGCTTCTCCAGCGCAGCCATGGCCTGGGCTTCGTTGAGCGGCTTGAAGGCTTCGCCTTTCTCGCGGGCCACATCGAAACGCACGGTCGCGCCTTTTGCAGTGCCGAGGTCGGCATGAACTTCCCAGTACTCTTCCGGGATGAACGCGCGGATTTCACGTTCGCGCTCGACCACCAGCTTCACGGCAACCGACTGCACGCGACCGGCGGACAAACCACGAGCGATCTTGGCCCACAGCAGTGGCGAAACCATGTAGCCCACCACGCGATCGAGGAAGCGACGCGCCTGCTGGGCGTTGACGCGGTCGATATCCAGCTCGCCCGGCTGGGAGAAGGCTTCCTGAATCGCCTTCTTGGTGATTTCGTTGAACACTACGCGCTTGTAGCGGCTGTCGTCACCACCGATGGCTTCGCGCAGGTGCCAGGCAATGGCTTCCCCCTCGCGGTCCAAGTCGGTTGCGAGATAGATGGTGTCAGCATCCTTGGCGAGCCGGCGCAGCTCTTCGATGACTTTTTCCTTGCCCGGGAGGATCTCGTACTTGGCTTTCCAGCCATGGTCCGGATCGACACCCATGCGCGCGACCAGCTGCTTGCGCGCTTTTTCTTTCGGCGACAGTGCCGGCGCTTCACCCGCAGCAGCCTTGCCGCGCTTGGCGGCTGGCTCTTTGCTGGCGCTAGCCGAACCGCTGGTGGGCAGGTCTCGGATATGGCCGATACTCGACTTCACCACGTATTCGTTGCCCAAATACTTGTTGATGGTCTTGGCCTTAGCCGGGGATTCCACAATGACCAGCGATTTGCCCATGGATCAGAAAATTCCTGAATTCGAGAAGTGAAAGGCGATTGGCGCCTGACGCGGCACCGCTATATATAGTGGCAACAAGGTGAGGTCAAGCGCAGGGTATTGCGCGAACTCAGCTTATGGCTTGGTAAAAAGGCTTTCTTCGGCCTGCACCAAAGCGAAGCGTGGCACCTGTTCGCCGTCAACCTCGACGGACTCCAGGAACATGCTCAAGGGACGCACCCAAAAGCCGTAATCGCCATACAGGGCTTGATAGAAGACCACTTCTTCTTCGGTTTCCGAATGCCGCGCAACACTGAATACGCGGTACTGCGGACCTTTGTAATGTTGGTAGAGCCCAGGTTGTATCGGCATGCTTTGGCCCTCGCTGAAATTCTTTCAAAATAAAAACAAAATAAATCCGGAAAAACAAAAACCGGGGCACTTGGCCCCGGCTTCCATCAACGAGACGCTTAAACGCGTTCGAAGACGGTGGAGATGCCTTGGCCGAGACCAATGCACATGGTGGCTACCCCGAAGGTACCGCCATTCTGCTTCATCACATTGAGCAAAGTGCCGGAGATACGCGCACCGGAGCAACCGAACGGGTGGCCCAGGGCGATCGCGCCGCCATGCAGGTTAACCTTCTCGTTCATCTTGTCGAGCACTTTCAGATCTTTCAGCACTGGCAGGGCCTGTGCGGCGAAAGCTTCGTTGAGCTCGAAGAAGTCGATGTCGGAGATGCCCAGACCCGCGCGCTTCAGTGCTTTTTGTGTGGCCGGTACTGGACCATAGCCCATGATTGCCGGATCCACACCTGCCACTGCCATCGAGCGAATCACCGCCATAGGCTGGATGCCCAGGTCCTGTGCACGCTGCGCCGACATCACGATCATGCACGAGGCACCATCGGTGATCTGCGACGAAGTACCGGCGGTCACGGTGCCGCCCTTCGGATTGAATGCCGGCTTCAGAGCCGCCAGGCTTTCCAGGGTGGTTTCCGGACGAATGGTTTCGTCGTAGTCGAAGGTTTTCAGGAAACCGTTCTCGTCGTAGCCCTGCATCGGGATGATTTCGTCTTTGAACTTGCCTTCCACGGTCGCCTTGTGGGCGAGTTGGTGGGAGCGCACGCCGAAAGCATCCTGTTGCTCGCGGGTAATGCCGTGCATCTTGCCCAGCATTTCCGCGGTCAGGCCCATCATGCCCGAGGCTTTCGCCGCATACAGCGACATGTGCGGGTTCGGATCGACACCGTGCATCATGCTCACGTGGCCCATATGCTCGACGCCGCCGACGACGAAAACGTCACCATTGCCGGTCATGATCGCTTGTGCAGCAGTGTGCAGAGCGCTCATGGACGAGCCACACAGACGGCTGACGGTCTGGCCGGCCGAAGTGTGCGGGATCTGGGTCATCAGCGACGCCATGCGTGCGATGTTCCAGCCCTGCTCCAGGGTCTGGTTCACACAGCCCCAGATCACGTCTTCGACTTCGTTCGGGTCGACCTTGACGTTGCGTTCCAGCAATTTGCTGATCAGGTGCGCCGACATGTCTTCGGCGCGGGTGTTGCGGTGCATGCCGCCCTTGGAGCGGCCCATCGGAGTACGACCGAAGTCGACAATCACGACGTCTCTAGGATTCAAGCTCATAAGTTCACTCTCACTCTAGTTGGGGGCGCTTAACCGAAGAAGCTCTGGCCGTTCTTGGCCATTTCGCGCAGCTTCGCGGTCGGGTGGTACAGCGCGCCCAAATCAGCGTACTGGTCAGCCAGGGCAACGAACTCTGCCACACCGATCGAATCGATGTAGCGCAGCGCACCGCCACGGAATGGAGGGAAGCCAATACCGTAGACCAGACCCATGTCGGCTTCGGCAGCGGTTTCGACGATGCCGTCTTCCAGGCAACGCACGGTTTCCAGGCACAGCGGGATCATCATCCAGTTGATGATGTCTTCGTCGGTGACTTCGCGCTGTTCAAAGACGATTGGCTTGAGCACTTCCAGTACCGACGGGTCGGCGACTTTCTTCTGCTTGCCCTTCTTGTCGGTCTCGTAGGCGTAGAAGCCCTTGCCGTTCTTCTGGCCCAGGCGCTTGGCTTCGTAGAGCACGTCAACGGCCGAACGACGGTCGTCCTTCATGCGGTCCGGGAAGCCTTCAGCCATCACGTCACGACCGTGGTGACCGGTGTCGATGCCGACCACGTCCATCAGGTAGGCCGGGCCCATTGGCCAGCCGAATTTTTCCATGATCTTGTCGATACGCACGAAGTCCACACCGGCGCTGACCAGTTTGGCGAAACCGCCGAAGTACGGGAACAGGACGCGGTTGACCAGGAAGCCCGGGCAGTCGTTGACGACGATCGGGTTCTTGCCCATTTTCTTGGCGTAGGCAACGGTGGTGGCAACGGCCAGCTCGCTGGACTTCTCGCCACGAATCACTTCCACCAGCGGCATCATGTGCACCGGGTTGAAGAAGTGCATGCCGACGAAGTTTTCCGGACGCTTGAGGGCTTTGGCCAGCAAGGTGATGGAAATGGTCGAGGTGTTGGACGCGAGGATGGTGTCCTCTTTGACCTGGTCTTCGACTTCGGCCAGAACGGCTTGCTTGACCTTCGGGTTCTCGACGACCGCTTCAACCACCAGGTCCACGTGACCGAAATCACCGTAGGACAGGGTTGGACGAATGCCGTTGAGCACTTCAGCCATTTTCGCGGCGGTCATGCGACCTTTATCAACGCGGCCAACCAGCAGTTTGGCGGCTTCGGCCAGCCCCTGCTCGATACCGTGCTCGTTGATGTCCTTCATCAGGATCGGCGTGCCTTTGGAGGCCGACTGATAGGCGATACCGCCGCCCATGATGCCGGCACCGAGTACGGCGGCCTGCTTCACGTCCTTGGCGATTTCGTCGTAGGCCTTGGCCTTTTTCTTCAGTTCCTGATCGTTCAGGAACAGACCGACCAGGCTCTGTGCGGCCGAAGTCTTGGCCAGCTTGACGAAACCGGCTGCTTCGATTTCCAGCGCCTTGTCGCGACCGAAGTTCGCGGCTTTCTGGATGGTCTTGATCGCTTCAACCGGCGCCGGATAGTTCGGGCCGGCCTGGCCTGCCACGAAACCCTTGGCGGTTTCGAAAGCCATCATTTGCTCGATGGCGTTCAGCTTCAGCTTTTCCAGCTTCGGCTGGCGCTTGGCCTTGTAGTCGAACTCGCCGGAGATGGCGCGCTTGATCAGTTCCAGCGCGGCTTCTTGCAGCTTCTCCGGATCAACCACTGCGTCGACAGCACCGACTTTCAGCGCGTCTTCAGGACGGTTTTCCTTGCCGGCGGCAATCCACTCGATGGCATTGTCGGCACCGATCAGGCGCGGCAGGCGAACAGTACCGCCGAAGCCCGGGTAGATGCCCAATTTGACTTCCGGCAGACCGATCTTGGCCTTGGTGGACATGACGCGGTAGTCCGCGGCCAGGCACATTTCCAGACCGCCACCCAATGCGATGCCGTTGATCGCGGCTACAGTCGGGACGTTGAGGTCTTCGAAATCGCTGAAAATCTTGTTGGCTTCGAGGTTGCCAGCAACAAGTTCTGCATCCGGCAGCTTGAAGTTGTCGACAAATTCGGTGATGTCGGCGCCGACGATGAACACGTCCTTGCCACTGCTGACGATCACGCCCTTGATCGAAGCATCTGCCTTGATGGTGTCTACGGCCTGACGCAGTTCGTTCAGGGTTAGACGGTTGAACTTGTTGACGGACTCACCCTTGAGGTCGAACTTCAGTTCGACGATGCCACTTTCAAGAGCCTTAACCGTGATGGCTTTACCTTCGTAAATCATCAACTGATCTCCACGATATGGAAGCTGAACAGTACACGTCGGACGCAGGCGAATGGCTCGGCAGGGACGTTGATCGTCAATGCTACGCCCATTCCCCCGGCACACCCGCCAACGCGATAGTCGGGATTCTGTAGGAGCGATCTGAAATACAAACGCTCAATTCATACGCCCGTTTGATTTGGGTACGTCACCTTCACGGAATTTCCGACAATTGTCAATCGCCCGAAACACTGGTTGAAACGCGACTTTCCGGTCATATCCGTACTGCGAAGACCTTAAACACGCTTGAGCATGCGAAGTCATTCATAGGATCAATTGTTAGAAAAGTCGCCCTAATTCGCTGCAGCCCGTGTTTAACAAGCTACGCTGGCGGAACCAGGGGAAAAAGTTGAACGCTTTGGCGAACGCCCAGCGTAAGATCAGCCCACACCGTTTTACCGGCCTGCCTGGCCAACTCCAGCCCGATGATGAATGTCGGGCTTTTTATTGCCTTCTGTAGCAGCTGCCGAGCCTGCGAGGCTGCGTTCGGCGACGAAGTCGTCGTAAACCCTGAGCGCACGATCAGCCTGATGTACTACGGCGCCTGAATTACGACTGCTTCGCAGCCGGACGCAGCCTCGCAGGCTCGGCAGCTGCTACAGATCGGGTTCAGGCAAGGGCTTTGAGCGTTGCATCGATCTGTTGCAAAACCTCGGCTTCGCCCTTCTCGCCCCAATACAAGGCGATCAATTGTTTGTCGGCCTCGACCTTGTAGACATTGCCTGGCAATTTTTCGAAATGATTGAGCAGCGACGGATCCTCACAGATTTCCTGCCACTGATTCACCCAGACACCCGGGGATTTTTGCCAGTAACTCCAGCACGCCGGCTGATTGCCTCGTCGCGGACGATGGTACTGGGCGCAGGGGCTCGGCGGCTCCTGGCTTAACCAATGTGGCCACTCCTGAGGCGCCAACTGCATGGCCAGGCCGATGCGCCGCGCCTCCATCCGCAGGGCGATGCGCCCACTCTGGGCACGCGACGGGCGCAACCACGCCAGCGGGCTGAGCACCACCAGCAGGATTGACACCACTATCCAGACCGTCATATCTGTACTCCCGAATTTGAATGAGCCCATTGTGTCACTTTGGAACCAATGCGCTTGAAACCAGCCATACTTACCAATATTGCAACCCTCAGGAGGAGCACCTCATGCCCTACAACCATATTCTGGTCGCTGTAGATCTGACCGAAGAGTGCGACCCTGTGATCCACCGCGCTCGCGAACTGTCGGTGAGCAATGGCGCGAAATTGTCACTGGTGCACATTGTCGAGCCGATGGCGATGGCCTTCGGCGGCGACGTGCCGATGGACCTGTCACAACTGCAACAGCAGCAGTTCGATCAGGCCAAAGAGCGCCTTGAGCGGTTGATCCTCAAGTATCCTGAGCTCTCCAGGGAATACAGCCACCTGACCTACGGCCAGCCACGCCAGGAAATTCACCACCTGGCCAAGGAGCAAACCTGCGACCTGATCGTGGTGGGCAGCCATGGCCGACATGGCCTGGCACTGCTGCTGGGTTCCACCGCCAATGACGTGCTGCATGGCGCGCCTTGCGATGTGCTGGCGGTGCGCCTGCAAAACAAATCCTGACAACACGCCCCTGTAGGAGCGAGCCTGCTCGCGATGAACCTGAGAGCGCCACGGGGTGTCAGGTTCCCCGCGTCATCGTTGACGACCATCGCGAGCAAGCTCGCTCCTACAGGGGATCGAATCGACCCAATTGCATATGAAAAGCCCGGCGTTCATGCGAATGAAGCCGGGCTTTTTTATTGCAGGGTCAATCAGGCATCCAGTTCGGCCCAACGCTCGACCATCACCTCGAGTTCAGCCTGCAACTGTGCCAGTTGCGCGATCACCGCAGCCGTCTCGGCAGCCGGACGCAGGTAAAAGCCTGAATCAGCCATCTGCGCCTCGACAGCGGCGATCTGCTGTTCCATGGCTTCGATCTCGCCTGGCAACGCTTCCAGCTCGCGCTGCAATTTGTAGCTGAGCTTCTTTTTCGCCACCGGCGCTTCAACGGCTGCCGCCACTGGTGCGGGTTCAGCCTTGACCACCGCGGAGTTCAGGTCGGCCTTGCCGGACTTGCTCTCGGTCACGCCCAGCAGGCGCGGCGAGCCGCCCTGACGCAGCCAGTCCTGGTAGCCGCCGACGTACTCGCGAACCTTGCCTTCACCTTCGAAGACCAGGGTGCTGGTGACCACGTTATCGAGGAATGCCCGGTCGTGGCTGACCATCAGTACGGTGCCGTTGAAGGTCAGCAAGACCTCCTCGAGCAACTCGAGGGTTTCGACGTCGAGGTCGTTGGTCGGTTCGTCGAGCACCAGCAGGTTCGCCGGCTTGCTGAACAGCTTGGCCAGCAGCAGACGGGCGCGCTCACCACCGGACAGCGCCTTGACCGGCGTGCGGGCACGTTGCGGGCTGAACAGGAAGTCGCCGAGGTAGCTCAGCACGTGGCGGCTCTGGCCGTCGATATCGATGAAGTCGCGACCTTCGGCGACGTTGTCGATCACGGTCTTTTCCAGATCCAGTTGATGGCGCAACTGGTCGAAGTAGGCGACATCGATCCTGGTGCCTTCTTCCACTGTGCCGCTGGTCGGTTGCAGGCCGCTGAGCATCAGCTTCAGCAACGTGGTCTTGCCGGTACCGTTGGCGCCGAGCAGACCGATACGGTCGCCGCGCTGCAGCACCATGGAGAAGTCCTTGATCAGGAACGGACCGTCCGGGTGAGCGAAACTCACATTCTCGAGGACCATCACCTGCTTGCCGGACTTGTCGGCGGTATCCAGCTGGATGTTGGCCTTGCCAGTACGCTCACGACGCTCGCTGCGCTCGACACGCAAGGCTTTGAGCGCACGTACGCGGCCTTCGTTACGGGTACGACGGGCCTTGATGCCCTGGCGAATCCACACTTCTTCCTGGGCCAGGCGCTTGTCGAACAGCGCGTTGGCGGTTTCTTCGGCCGCCAGCGCGGCTTCCTTGTGCACGAGGAAACTGGCGTAGTCGCCGTTCCAGTCGATCAGGCCGCCGCGATCCAGTTCGAGGATGCGGGTTGCCAGGTTCTGCAGGAAAGAACGGTCGTGCGTGATGAACAGCACGGCGCCCTGGAAATCCTTCAGTGCTTCTTCAAGCCAGGCGATGGCACCGATGTCCAGGTKRTTGGTCGGTTCGTCGAGCAGCAACAGGTCCGGCTCGGACACCAGGGCCTGGGCCAGCAGGACGCGACGACGCCAGCCGCCGGACAACTCGGCGAGGGTCTTGTCGGCCGGCAATTGCAGGCGGCTCAGGGTGCTGTCGACCAGCGTCTGCAAGCGCCAGCCATCGCGGGCTTCGAGGTCGTGCTGGACGTGCATCAGTTTGTCCAGATCGGCGTCAGTGACGATGTTCTGGCTCAGGTGGTGATATTCGGCGAGCAGTGCACCGACGCCGTCCAGGCCTTCGGCCACCACGTCGAACACTGTCCGCTCGTCGGCTAGCGGCAATTCTTGCGGCAATTCGCCGATCTTGAGCCCTGGTGCGCGCCAAACGGAGCCGTCATCGGGCTTCTGGTCGCCCTTGACGAGCTTCATCATGCTGGACTTGCCAGTGCCGTTGCGGCCGATGATGCACACCCGCTCACCACGGGCGATCTGCCAGGACACCTTGTCCAACAACGGCATAGCGCCGAAAGCAAGGGACACATCGCTGAATTTGAGCAGGGTCATGAGCTTCTCCAAAAACCGGGCGCGCATTCTACCTGACTTGAGGCTTCAGAAGGCCGGCAATTTCACTCTCGTAGCACTCTGAACTACAAATGTTGCGAACTGATGCGGGAAGACCCGCAAAGCTTTCGCCGGCTGCTGGCAAAAGGCTAAGCTACAGACAATTCAGTGCGGGCCTGACCCGCACTTGTCATGTTTTCTCTGCCTGGACGTCTCATGCGCAGTCGCCTTTTCAATCTTTTGTCCTGTTTTTTACTTTCAGCCGCAGCGTTTCAATCCGCCCAGGCGGTGGACCTGTCCACCCAACGCCAATATTACGATGAAGCCAAGCGCGCCCTGGCCAAGGGTGATACCGGCCCGTATTTCCGTTACAGCCAGGCCCTCGCCGATTATCCGCTGGAACCGTACCTGGCCTATGACGAACTGACCGCGCGCCTGAAAACCGCGAGCAACGCCGAAATCGAGAAATTCCTCGCCGAACACGGCGACCTGCCCCAGGCCAACTGGATGAAACTGCGCTGGTTGCGCTGGCTGGCGGATCGGGGTGACTGGGCGACTTTCGTCAAGTACTACGACCCGAAAATGAACTTCACCGAGCTGGACTGCCTGAATGCGCAGTACCAGCTCAGCCACAACCTCAAGGCCGAGGGTAACGCCAACGCGGAAAAACTCTGGCTGACCGGCAAATCCCAGCCCGAAGCCTGCGACACCCTGTTCGGCATGTGGGCTGCAGAAGGCCAGTTGACCGAGCAAAAACGCTGGGAGCGCACCAAACTCGCCGCCCATGCGCGCAATTACCCGCTGGCCAACAGCCTGGTCAACGGCATGACCACCCTCGCCCCTCGCGGCCGCTTGCTGGTGGACGTCGCGCAGAAACCGGAACTGCTCAACCAGCCGTCACGCTTCACCCCGGCCGATGAAGCCATGTCCGACGTGGTCAGCCTCGGCCTGCGCCGCCTGGCTCGCCAGGACCCGGACAAGGCCATGGAACTGCTCGATGGCTACGCCAGCAGCATGCACTTCTCCCGGGATGAAAAAGTGGCAATTGCCCGGGAAATCGGCCTGACCCTCGCACGACGTTTCGACAGCCGTGCACTGGATGTCATGACCAAATACGATCCCGAGCTGCGCGACAATACGGTGTCCGAATGGCGCCTGCGCCTGCTCCTGCGCCTGGCGCGCTGGGACGATGCCTATCAATTGACCCGTCGCCTGCCCCAGGACCTGGCCACCACCAACCGCTGGCGTTACTGGCAGGCCCGCAGCCTGGAACTGGCGCAACCGCAGAACCCGGAAGCGCAGACGCTGTATAAAAGCCTGGCCCGCGAACGCGACTTCTATGGTTTCCTCGCCGCCGACCGCTCACAGTCACCCTACTCGCTGCTCAACAAACCGCTGGTGCTCAGCCAGGCCACCATCAACAAGGTGCGCAACACGCCCGGCGTGCGCCGCGCCCTGGAACTGCACGCCCGCGGGCAGATCGTCGATGGCCGTCGCGAGTGGTACTACGTCAGCCGTCACTTCAGCCGCGACGAAATGGTCGCCCAGGCCAAGCTGGCCTACGACCTGAAATGGTACTTCCCGGCGATCCGCACCATCAGTCAGGCGCAGTATTGGGACGACCTGGATATCCGCTTCCCGATGGCTCACCGCGAGACCCTGGTGCGTGAAGCGAAGACCCGCGGCCTGCATCCGAGCTGGGCGTTCGCTATCACCCGCCAGGAAAGTGCGTTCATGGACGACGCCCGTTCCGGTGTCGGCGCCTCGGGCCTGATGCAACTGATGCCCGCCACCGCCAAGGAAACCGCACGCAAGTTCAGCATTCCCTATAGCTCGCCACAGCAACTGTTCGATCCGGACAAGAACATCCAGCTCGGCGCCGCTTACCTGAGCCAGGTGCACAGCCAGTTCAACGGCAACCGCGTCCTCGCCTCCGCCGCCTACAACGCCGGCCCCGGCCGGGTCCGCCAATGGCTGCGCGGTGCGGACCACCTGAGTTTCGACGTGTGGGTGGAAAGCATCCCGTTCGACGAAACCCGCCAGTACGTGCAAAACGTGCTGTCGTACTCGGTGATCTACGGTGAGAAGCTCAATTCCCCACAGCCGATCGTGGATTGGCATGAGCGGTTTTTTGATGATCAGTAAGCGCAGCGGCAAGCTTTAAGCCGCAAGCTTTATGTTTTGCCAATAAAAATGCCCGCATCGAAAGATGCGGGCATTTTTATTGAGTTCGTCTTAACCGGTCGCCCGTCCGGCAAGAGCGCTCTGTCCATCACTGAACTGCAACGCCGCCAGCCGCGCATACAGCGCATTGCTGGCGATAAGTTCCTGATGCGTGCCCACCGCCACCAGTTTCCCCTGGTCCATCACGGCGATTCGGTCGGCGTTTTTGACCGTGGCCAGGCGATGGGCGATCACCAGGGTGGTACGGTTTTTCATAAGGCTCGGCAGCGCCTGCTGGATCAGGTGTTCGCTCTGGGCGTCGAGGGCGCTGGTGGCTTCGTCGAGGAGCAGGATCGGCGCATCCACCAGCAACGCGCGGGCGATGGCCAGGCGTTGGCGCTGACCGCCCGACAAGCCGAGACCAGCGTCCCCAAGATGAGTCTGGTAACCGTTGGGCATGGCCTCGATAAAGTCATGGGCGTAAGCGATTTTTGCCGCCTCCTGTACCTCGGCCAACGTCGCCTTCGGGTTGCCGTAGCGAATGTTTTCTTCAATGCTGCCGAAAAACAGCGCCGGGGTTTGCGACACCAAGGCAAAGCAGCGGCGCAGGTCCAGGGGATCGAGTTGAGTCAACGGTACGCCATCGAGCAGGATGCGCCCCTCGGCCGGGTCATAAAAACGCAGCAGCAAGTCATACACCGTGGATTTGCCGGCCCCTGATGGCCCGACCAGCGCCAACGTTTCACCGGCATTGACCGTCAGACTCAAGCCATCGACGGCATAACTTTCCGGCCGCGACGGGTAGGAAAAACGCACGTTTTGCAGTTGCAAGTGGCCGTTGACCCGTTCCGGCAAAGTCACCGCGCCTGTGACCGGCGGCAGGATGATGTTTTCCGAACGCAGCAACTCGGCAATCCGTTCGGCCGCGCCGGCTGCTCGCTGCAATTCGCCAATCACTTCGCTCAACGTGCCAAATGCACTGCCGACGATCAGGCTATAGAACACGAACGCCGCGAGCTCGCCCGTGGAAATTCGCCCGGCCATGACGTCCATGCCACCGACCCAGAGCATCACCCCGACCGCGCCCAGTACCAACACGATCACCAGGGTAATCAGCCACGCCCGCTGGAAGATGCGTTTGCGCGCCGTATTGAATGCCTCTTCCACGGTCACGGCAAACCGGCGCTCGTCCTGGGCCTGATGGTTGTAGGCCTGCACGGTCTTGATCTGTCCCAGGGCTTCGGCCACATAACTGCCGATGTCGGCAATCCGGTCCTGACTCAGGCGCGAGAGGCTACGCACCCGGCGACCGAAGATCAGGATCGGCGCGATCACCAGGGGCAAGGCAACCACCACGATGCTGGTGAGCTTGGGGTTGGTGATGAACAACAAGACGATCCCGCCGATCACCATCAATAAATTGCGCAAGAACAGGGACAGCGAAGAGCCGATSACCGATTGCAGCAGCGTGGTATCGGCGGTCAGGCGGGACTGGATTTCGGAACTGCGATTGTCTTCGTAAAACCCCGGGTGCAGGTAAATCAGATGATTGAACACCTGACGCCGGATATCGGCGACGCAGCGCTCGCCGATCCACGACACCAGGTAAAACCGCACAAACGTACCGACGGCCAGCCCCATGACCAGCAACATGAACAGAGCGATGGACTGATTGAGCAGGTGCGGTGACTGGGTCATGAACCCCTGGTCCACCAGCAGGCGGATGCCCTGCCCCATGGACAAGGTGATGCCAGCGGTGACGATCAACGCCAGCAAAGCGCCAAAGGCCTGCCAGCGATACGGCGCGATGAAACGACTGGCCAGGCGAGCAGCACGACGGTGACGGGCAGAGAGCATCGCAATCATCCAGTACAAAGCAGTCAATAGGGTCAGCCTACACCGCTCAATGGGGTAGCCCGGTGCAAATCACAATGAGTCAGGTTAATTATGTCCACCAAGACTGGAGGCTAGACGCTATTGATCTAAAGTTCGGCTAGCCACGCGCCGGCATTTCTGCTGGACTGGTTCTGTCCCCCCGGAAAGATCGCAGGACGTTGTCACAGCCCGGTCACCTGGAGGTTCTACATTAAGCACACAACCTGATGAGGAGACAGGCCATGTCCTTGCAACACCGCAGCGATGACAGGATTCAAGTGATCCGCACGCAACCAGACCAGTCTCTGGGTTGCTCGATTATTGACGAGCAGGGCCGCGAAGTACCGATCACTGAAAAAATGATCCAGAAAGCTTGCAGCGAACTGGAACGCCGATTGGTCAAACCTGCCGAACAAAAGTGATATAGCCACCGTCTTCTAGACCCGGCCCATTGTTGGCCGGGTTTTTTATGGGTGCCTGTCCGGACATTGTGGGGCGCCCTTCGCGAGCAAGCCCGCTCCCACACTGGATCTATATGCACCACAAATCCCCWGTGGGAGCGGGCTTGCTCGCGAAGGGGCCGCCACGGTCTATCAGATTGCCGTTGCCCCCAACGCCGCCACAATCCTCTGCAACTCAGGCGAATCCCCGTCGATGCGCACCTGCAACCCGTCGATCTCACGGCGCAACGGATAATTCTTGCGCAGCGCATCAAACGCCGCACGTTGCTCGCTGACACTGCCGACCAGGCTGCGACGGAAATCCGCATCGTCGCGACGCGGGTCATACACGCCACGGCACAACATGGCCAACGCCCAGGCCGGGTCGCTTTGCGCATTCAGGGTCACGTGCGACAGCCACGGTGCCGGCAGCAAATCGCTCAGGCTGACGCGGGCCGGTTGTCCGAGGAAATCGCAATACGCCTGATAAATCTGTGCGGTCCCCCGCTGCTTGCCGTCGAGGCTGTAACCGGCAATGTGCGGCGTTGCCAGCACACACAGTTCAGCGAGCGCCACATCGACCTCAGGCTCGCCTTCCCAGACATCGAGCACCGCTTGCAGGTCTTCGCGCTCCAGCAGCACATCGCGCAGGGCCGCGTTGTTCACCACCGGCCCGCGACTGGCGTTGATCAGCCAGGTGCCGGGCTTGAGCTGGTTCAGACGTTTTTCATCGAACAAATGCCAGGTCGATTGTGGGCCCTGTTTGGTCAACGGCGTGTGCAGGCTGATGACGTCGCACTCCTCGACGATCTGCTCAAGGCTGACGTAGTCCCCCCCTTCAGCGGCCTGCCG
Organism: Pseudomonas sp. KB_15; assembly: GCF_052114525.1. Taxonomy (NCBI): domain Bacteria; kingdom Pseudomonadati; phylum Pseudomonadota; class Gammaproteobacteria; order Pseudomonadales; family Pseudomonadaceae; genus Pseudomonas; species Pseudomonas sp. KB_15. The sequence continues at coordinate 15,883 of NZ_JBFREX010000022.1, forward strand.
TGGTGGATCGCACACCAGCACCTTCCAGCCCAGGCCTTGCAGTACCTTGACCAGCCGCCCGCCCACTTCGCCGACACCGACCACGCCGTAGGTACGCCGGGTCAGGTCGGCGCCTTCGATCTCGGCCAGGGTCAACAAACTGCCGAGCACATAGTCGACCACGCCCCGGGCATTGYAGCCCGGTGCGCTGGACCAGGTGATATCGGCCTGCTGAAAGTAATTCAGGTCCAGATGATCGGTGCCGATGGTGCACGTACCGACAAAGCGCACCTTGCTGCCTTCGAGCAGCGCGCGATTGACGTTGGTCACCGAACGCACCAGCAGCACATCGGCCTGCTCGACCGTGGCACGGTCGATGGAGCGACCCGGTACCCGGCGGACTTCACCAAAATCTTCGAAGAAGGCATCGAGCAGGGGGATATTTTCGTCGGCAACAATCAGCATGGCAGGCTCCTTTGGCGGACCGGCAGTTTAGGCGCAGAATTCATCTCTGTGTAGGAGCGAGCATGCTCGCGATGGGCGTTAACGATAACGAGGGCTGCCTGAATGAACGCGGTGACCTCACATCCATCGCGAGCGAGCTCGCTCCTACAGGGAGAGCGGTGCGATTACAAATACCCAACACAGTCTTTTCCTGACCGATATGTCAAAGCGTAGAATGCGCGGCCCTGCGCATCAAAACCTCTGGACGCTTCGCTTGTGAATTCCGTGACTGACACTACCGCCGCCCCACGCACGACCCCGGTACGCCTGGAGCTCAAAGGCCTACTCAGCCTGGCCCTGCCGATCATGATCGCGCAACTGGCCACCACAGCCATGGGCTTCGTCGATGCCGTGATGGCCGGCCGTGTCAGCCCACGGGACCTGGCCTCGGTGGCCCTGGGCAACTCGATCTGGATTCCGGTCTACCTGTTGATGTCCGGCGTCCTGTTGGCAACCACGCCCAAGGTTGCACAACGCTTTGGCGCCCGGCAGTTTGACGAGATCGGTCCACTGGTACGCCAGGCGCTGTGGCTGGCACTGTGCGTCGGGTTGATCGGCAGTGGCCTGCTGCTCGGTGCCGAGCCGATCCTGCACTGGATGAAAGTCGATCCGCAATTGATCGAGCCAAGCATGGGCTACCTGCACGGTATCGCCTTCGGCTTGCCGGGCATGGCGTTCTATTACGTCCTGCGCTGCTACAGCGATGGCATGGGGCGTACCCGTCCGAGCATGGTCATTGGCTTGTGCGGCCTGCTGCTGAACATCCCGCTGAACTATACGTTGATCTATGGCCATTTCGGCGCACCGGCCCTGGGCGGCGTCGGTTGCGGCTGGGCCAGCGGCATCGTGATGTGGTTCATGGCGTTGAGCATGGCCGGCTGGACGTTCTGGGCCCCGTTCTATGCCCGCACCCGGGTGCTGGTGCGCTTCGACCGGCCGAAGTGGGCCGTGATCAAGCGCCTGGTCGGGATTGGCCTGCCGATCGGTATCGCCGTCTTCGCCGAGTCCAGCATCTTCGCGGTCATCGCCCTGTTGATCGGCAGTCTCGGCTCTACCGTGGTGGCCGGACATCAAATCGCCCTGAATATCAGCTCGCTGCTGTTCATGATTCCCTACTCGCTGGGCATGGCGGTGACCGTACGGGTCGGTCAGGCACTGGGGGCCGGCAATCCTTGGCAGGCGCGCTTCGCGGCGAAGGTCGGGCTCGGTGCAGCGTTGGTGTTTGCGGCGTTCTCGGCCAGCCTGATCCTGTGTCTGCGCGAACCGATCGCCTCGATCTACACGCCTGACCAGAGCGTGATCCAGATTGCTTCGATGTTGATTGTCTACGCCGCGCTGTACCAGTTTTCCGACGCCATCCAGGTGATTTGCGCGGGCGCGTTGCGTGGATACCAGGACACCCGGGTGACGATGATCCTGACCTTGTTCGCCTATTGGGGCATCGGCCTGCCGGTCGGTTACGTGCTGGGACTGACCGATTGGTTCGGTCCGGCCAGCGGCCCGAGCGGGCTGTGGGAAGGGCTGATTGCCGGTTTGAGCTGTGCGGCGCTGATGCTGTCGATCCGCCTGACGCTCAGTGCGCGCAAACGGATTCGTAATAGCCAATCGATGGGCTAAGCGCACACAAAAAAAGACCTGCACTGGTTAATGCCAGTCAGTTAGGCGAACCCAGACGCTACGTCTTCTTTGTAGCAGCTGCCGAAGGCTGCGTCCGGCTGCGCAGCAGTCGTAAATCCGGCTTGCACGATCTCTCTGACGTACCGCGAACTCTGATTTTACGACTGCTTCGCAGCCGAACGCCGCCTCGCAGGCTCGGCAGCTGCTACAAAGGGTGTCGCGGCTGAGAGTCCGTCAACCGGACTTCTTGCGGATCCAGTAGAGGTAGGTGCCCGCCTCTTCGTGCTGCGCCACCAGTTCGTGGTCGAGAAACACACAGAACTTGGGAATGTCGCGACGGGTCGACGGATCGGTGGCGATCACCTTGAGCAGGCCGCCGGGCACCAGGTCACGGATGTGCTGGTGCAGCATCATCACCGGCTCGGGGCAGTTGAGGCCGGTGGCGTCGAGGGTGCCGTCTACCGGCGTATCAAGCATTTCACTCATGATTCACTCCTGAAACTGGCCGGCATTGTCGCGCATTGCCGGGTGCAACGTCATCTGTGGCATAACGCCGTACCCTTGTAGGAGCGAGCTTGCTCGCGATGATCGTTAACGATAACGCTGGATGCCTGACACCCCAATGCGCTCTCAGGTCCATCGCGAGCAGGCTCGCTCCTACAGGGGGTTGCGGTGTTTCAGCGGGATTTCGGTTTCTTCACGTCCAGCCGGCGCAAATGGCAAGTCACTTCCTCACGGTCGTGGTACAGCTGCTTGCAGCCAATCTCGACCTTGATGCCCCGCGCCTTGAAGCCATCGGCAATGCGCTCGAGCAAACGCTTCACTTCGGCATAGCGCTGTTTCATCGGCAGTTTGAGGTTGACCACCGCCTCGCGGCAATGCCCATCGCCGATCCACTCTTCCAGCATCGCGGCGTTACGCGCCGGCTTCTCGACGATGTCGCAGACCATCCAGTCCACCGGCTGCTTGGGCTTGAAGGTGAAACCATCGGCCATCAGATGTTGCACCAGCCCGGTGTCCATCAGGCTTTCGGCCATCGGGCCGTTGTCGATGGCGGTCACCAGCATGCCGCGGTTGACCAGTTGCCAGGTCCAGCCACCGGGGGCGGCCCCGAGGTCAACGCCGGTCATGTCGCCGTGCAGGCGCTCGTCCCACTGGTCCCGCGGGATGAAGTGGTGCCAGGCCTCTTCCAGCTTGAGGGTCGAACGGCTTGGTGCCTCGCGGGGGAATTTCAAACGCGGAATACCCATCGGCCACATTGCCGAGTTGTTCGACTCGGCCAGGCCCATGAACACTTCGCGGCCGCTTTTGAAGGTCAGCAACAGGCGCGGCTTGTGCGCGTCTTCCACCAGTTTGCCAGCCGCCATCAGCGCCTTGCGCAGGTGCACTTCGAATTTCTTGCAGAAGTTCGACAGTTCCTTGCCATCGTTGGTGTCGACCATTTCCAGCCACAGGCTGCCGCACAGCGGAAAGTCCGCCATATGATCAAGGATCACGCTGATACGGTCGGTTTCCGGCAGATCGATGAAAATCCCCCGGGCCCACTGGCGCGGGAAGATCAGCTCGGCGAAACGCTGCCCGCGCATCAGGCGCTCGGCACCGTCTTCTTCGGTGCAGACGAATTCGGCGCAAGCGGTGGCGGCCCTGGCCTTGGCGTAGCCGGCCACGTTCAACCGCGCGGCAAGGTCGGAAATCTCGGAACAGACTTCGCCTTCGAAGCCCGGCCGGCAATGCATGAATAGGGTGTTCATTCTTACTCCTGGACCCTGTAGGAGCGAGCTTGCTCGCGGATGGACTCAGGGCGGCGCATTTATTCAGGAAACACGCGTTATCGTTAACGTCCATCGCGAGCAGGCTCGCTCCCACAAAGAGAGACCGCTTGCCCTGAAGCAAAGCCTGTCACGAAAACCGGCGCATGATAGCTGACTTCGCAACCCCGGACTTGCCCATAGAGTCCAGTTATTAGCCTTAAGCACTAAAGAGGACTAGGTTTAGACCTCTATCCGTTCCCTCTGTCCGTAGCCGTACGGACTCAAAGGAGTGATCGTAATGCCGTCCCTCGATAGCCTGAAGACTCTGAAAACCCTGCAAGTCGGCAACAAGACCTACCACTACTTCAGCCTGCCCGATGCCGCCAGGAGCCTGGGCGAGCTGGACAAGCTGCCGATGTCGTTGAAAGTCCTGCTGGAAAACCTGCTGCGCTGGGAGGACGAAAAAACCGTCACCGGCGCCGACCTCAAGGCACTGGCCGCGTGGCTCAAGGAGCGTCGCTCCGACCGCGAAATCCAGTACCGCCCGGCGCGGGTGCTGATGCAAGACTTCACCGGCGTTCCCGCCGTGGTCGACCTGGCCGCCATGCGTGCGGCGATGGCCAAGGCCGGTGGCAATCCGCAGCGGATCAACCCGCTGTCCCCGGTGGACCTGGTGATCGACCACTCGGTGATGGTCGACAAGTTCGCCAGCAGCAGCGCCTTCGAGCAAAACGTCGACATTGAAATGCAGCGCAATGGCGAACGTTATGCGTTCCTGCGCTGGGGCCAGAGTGCCTTCGATAACTTCAGCGTGGTGCCGCCGGGCACCGGGATCTGCCACCAGGTGAACCTGGAATACCTCGGCCGTACAGTCTGGACCAAGGACGAGGACGGCCGCACCTACGCCTTTCCTGACACTCTGGTCGGTACCGATTCCCACACCACCATGATCAACGGCCTCGGCGTGCTCGGCTGGGGCGTCGGCGGTATCGAAGCGGAAGCGGCGATGCTCGGGCAACCGGTGTCGATGCTGATTCCGGAAGTCATCGGTTTCAAACTCACCGGCAAGCTCAAGGAAGGCATCACCGCCACCGACCTGGTGCTGACCGTCACCCAGATGCTGCGCAAAAAAGGCGTGGTGGGCAAATTCGTCGAGTTCTACGGCGATGGCCTCGCCGACCTGCCGCTGGCTGACCGCGCGACCATCGCCAACATGGCCCCGGAATACGGCGCCACCTGCGGTTTCTTCCCGGTGGACGACGTCACCCTGGAGTACCTGCGCCTGTCCGGCCGCCCCCTCGAAACGGTGCAACTGGTGGAGGCCTACAGCAAGGCCCAGGGCCTGTGGCGCCTGCCCGGCCAGGAACCGCTGTTCACCGACAGCCTGGCGCTGGACATGGGCCGCGTCGAAGCCAGCCTCGCCGGGCCGAAACGCCCCCAAGACCGGGTTTCGCTGCCGAATGTCCCGCAAGCCTTCAGTGACTTCCTCGACCACCAATTCAAACCCACCACCAAGGAAGAAGGTCGCCTGGAAAGCGAAGGCGGTGGCGGCGTTGCCGTGGGCAACGCCGATATGGCCGGTGAAGCGGACTACCACTACGAAGGCCAGACCTATCGCCTGAAAAACGGCGCGGTGGTGATTGCCGCAATCACCTCSTGCACSAACACCTCCAACCCGAGCGTGATGATGGCGGCCGGGCTGGTGGCGAAGAAAGCCGTGGAAAAAGGCCTGAAACGCAAACCCTGGGTGAAGAGCTCGCTGGCGCCTGGCTCGAAAGTGGTTACCGACTACTACAAGGCGGCCGGCCTGACCCGGTACCTCGATGAATTGGGGTTTGCCCTGGTCGGCTATGGCTGCACCACCTGCATCGGCAACTCAGGGCCGCTGGCGGAGCCCATCGAGAAAGCCATCCAGCAAGCCGACCTCTCCGTGGCTTCCGTGCTCTCAGGCAACCGCAACTTCGAAGGCCGGGTGCATCCGCTGGTGAAAACCAACTGGCTGGCCTCCCCGCCGCTGGTGGTCGCCTACGCGTTGGCGGGCACCGTGCGCACGGACATCAGCCGCGAACCGTTGGGCAATGACAAGGACGGCAAACCGGTTTATCTGCGGGATATCTGGCCAAGCAGCAAGGAAATTGCCGACGCCGTGAATCAGGTCAACACCGCCATGTTCCACAAGGAATACGCCGAAGTGTTTGCCGGTGACGCGCAATGGCAGGCGATTGAAGTACCGCAGGCGGCGACCTATGTCTGGCAGGACGACTCGAYCTACATCCAGCATCCACCGTTCTTCGACGACATCGGCGGCCCGCCGCCAGTGGTCAAGGATGTCAACGGCGCCAGGGTCCTCGCATTGCTCGGCGACTCGGTGACCACCGACCACATCTCCCCGGCCGGCAACATCAAGGCCGACAGCCCGGCCGGGCAATACCTGCGCAACAAAGGCGTGGAACCGCGGGATTTCAACTCCTACGGCTCGCGGCGTGGCAACCATGAAGTGATGATGCGCGGCACCTTCGCCAACATCCGCATCCGCAATGAAATGCTCGGCGGCGAAGAAGGCGGCAACACCCGCTACATTCCCACCGGAGAGAAAATGCCGATCTACGACGCCGCCATGCGCTATCAGGCTTCGGGCACCCCGCTGGTGGTGATCGCCGGCCAGGAATACGGCACCGGATCGAGTCGTGACTGGGCCGCCAAAGGCACCAACCTGCTGGGAGTGAAAGCAGTCGTCGCCGAAAGTTTCGAACGGATCCACCGCTCCAACCTGGTGGGCATGGGCGTGCTGCCATTGCAGTTCAAGCTGGATCAGAACCGCAAGAGCCTGAACCTCAACGGCAGTGAAACCCTGGACATCCTCGGTTTGACCGGCGTCGAGCTGACGCCACGGATGAACCTGACGCTGGTCATCACCCGCGAAGACGGCAGCAGCGAGAAGATCGAGGTGCTGTGCCGCATCGATACGCTCAATGAAGTGGAGTACTTCAAGGCGGGAGGGATTCTGCATTACGTGTTGCGGCAATTGATCGCGTCTTGACCGACCGCTGACAACAACACTGCCTTCGGGCACGACACCCTTTGTAGCAGCTGCCGAGCGCGCGAGGCTGCGTTCGGCTGCGAAGCAGTCGTAAAACCGGTAATCGCGGTACGTCAGGCAGACCGCGTCAGCCGGACTCACGACTGCCATGCAGCCGAACGCAGCCTCGCAGGCTCGGCAGCTGCTACAGATCGCATTACCGCTTAACTGACTGGTATTAGCCTTCGGGCGGTGTTTTTGTTTGGGCTCTGCTTATAATCGCAGCCCTCCGGCAATCTCCCTCGCCACAAAAGCTCTACATCTCTAAGGATTTCAAATGCTTGCCCTGCCATGGACTTTTCTGGCCCTGCTCTCCCTCGGCTACGGATTGGCGCTGACCTACGGCCACCTCGATTGGCTGGCGGCAATCTCGGTAATGCTGCTGTTGATCGCCGGCCTCACCGTTCGCCAACAAATAATCCCTGGTCTACGCATCCTCGGTCACGGCCTGTTCATCGTCCTGGCGCTGGCCCTGGCATTGCACTGGCTACCGGGCTTCCATAACGGTCGCGGCATTGCTCTACAGCGCTTCAGCGAAAACGCCGTGTCGTTTTCCATGTTCCTGAACCTGGACAAACCCCTGATCGGCTTCTGGCTGCTGTTGGCTTGCCCATGGATTGTCGCTCGTTACTCGTTGCGCTCCTTCCTATATGCCACCGTGCTGGCACTGGCGTTGAGCGCCGTGCTGGCGCTGGGCGGCGCACTGCTGATGGGCATCATCGCCTGGGCGCCGAAATGGCCGGACCAGGCCTGGCTATGGATACTCAACAACCTGCTGCTGGTAACCCTGGTCGAGGAAGCGTTGTTTCGCGGCTATATCCAGGGCGGACTAAGCCGGATCATGAAAACCCTGCCCCAGGGTGAAAACCTCGCCCTGCTGCTGGCGTCTCTGATTTTCGGCCTGGCCCACGCCGGGGCCGGCTGGCAATGGGTTGTACTGGCGAGTCTGGCGGGGGTCGGTTATGGCCTCGCCTACCGTTTTGGTGGATTGGGCGCTGCCATCCTCAGCCACTTCGGCTTGAACCTGCTGCACTTCGGACTGTTCACCTACCCGATGGCGGGATAGCCCTGCTTTCAAGGCAAGCGCCCGAGAAGAAGACTATCTATTACCAAGTGATGACATCAGCCGCCCCTAAACATCAGCGGAATTATAGGAACTGTGACCCTCGGACTCTGGGTGCGCGCATCGTCAGCTACCACACCAATGCGCCTCTGAACACCAATCATCTGCACATCCTGAAAGTACCCTTGGCCGCCCACTGCAGCATGGATCACCAAGATTTCGCAGGCTCAACTCCTCGCTCGCGACGATCCACAAACCGATTGAACAATCGAATTTGGATTACAACGTCGCAGTCCTGACCGAGACCGAAAACGAGCTTCGCACCACTTACATCCATAACAACGCATCCAAGTATTCGCAAAAAACAGCGCTCATCACATTTGCAGATGACTACGTCTTTGTGGCTCTGCAAACACCAACGGACACCGTAGCGGCTCTTGCAGGGATCGCGGGTGTCGAACTAGTCTGCACTGTCGCGGACCACTACTACGGCAGCCCGACGAAAGTTCGGGTCAAGCGTCACCCTTACTGCAACAGCTTGACGGTTCAGAAAACACTGGAAGCACTCGCCAGTACTGGTGCGATTGAAATGTCCGACGCCTCGGTGCACGACCTCTTCTCTGGCGCGAATGCTGTGTTCACAATGAACTCCGGTGTTGGCCTGGAGGCGTTGCTGCACGGCCGTCCGGTTGTCGTGACCGGTGAATGCGATTACTCTTAAGCCGTCGCGCAGCGATGCCGAACTAAAAAAATGCCTTAACCACGAATTCGTTTTCGATCAGCAGCGCACCCGGAAGCTTTTGCACTATTACGTAAACACTTACTCGATGGCCGCAAATGACCGAGTCGCGATTGAAAGCAAGTTCGCCAGTTGGCTCAACGGCTGATATGCCAATTACCGTTCAGCCCAATCCATCCCCTAAACCGTGGTAACTGATGCCGGACCGCAATAAAGGTGGCCGACATCAACACCAAGTCCTCCTATCGTCATATTCATAGTGAACTATTATCGTGATTAAAATCACCCCGACTATCGAATGTTCCAACAACTCACCCTTCGTACTCTTCGGCGGAATCAACGTACTTGAATCCATGGATCTGGCGCTGATCGCTTGCGCCGAATACGTGCGCGTTACCGAAAAGCTGGGCATTCCTTACGTGTTCAAAGCCAGCTTTGATAAGGCAAACCGTTCGTCCATCCACTCTTATCGCGGCCCTGGTATGGAAGAGGGCCTACGCATATTCGAAGCTGTGAAGGCTGAGTTCGGTGTGCCAGTGATTACAGATGTGCACGAGATTTACCAGGCTGCGCCAGTCGCAGAAGTGGTCGACGTTCTGCAGCTGCCTGCATTTCTAGCACGGCAGACTGACCTGGTCATGGCACTAGCGAAGACGGGCAAACCGATCAACATCAAAAAGCCACAGTTCCTGAGCCCGTCGCAGATGCAGAACATCATGCACAAGTTCAAGGAAGCCGGTAACGATCAGTTGATCCTCTGTGACCGCGGCACTTGCCTGGGTTATGACAACTTGGTGGTGGACATGCTGGGCTTCGGCGTAATGAAGCGCACCTGCGAGAATTTGCCGATCATTTTCGACGTGACCCACGCGCTGCAACAACGCGATCCATCGGGAGCAGCATCCGGTGGTCGTCGTGAACAAGTGGTTGAACTGGCACGTGCCGGCATGGGCGTGGGACTGGCAGGACTGTTTCTGGAAGCGCATCCGAACCCGAATGAGGCCAAATGCGACGGCCCGAGCGCGCTACCGCTGGATCAGTTGGAACCGTTCCTGACTCAGATCAAAGCATTGGACGATCTTGTCAAGTCGTTCAAACCATTGAACATTGCCTGAAGCAACGTTTTTTGATGAAAGGATTCCGAACATGGCAAGTACAGATCAACGGGTCGCAATAGTCATTCCGTCACGCTATGCCTCAACACGTCTGCCCGGCAAGCCGCTAGCCGATATCGCGGGCAAACCCATGGTGCAGCACGTATATGAACGGGCCCTGCAAGTTACTCATGCTCAAGTTGTCGTGGTTGCTACCGACGACGAGCGCGTCGCGGAGGTGGTTCGAACGTTTGGGGGTGTTTGCGTAATGACCTCGCCGGATCATCCGTCCGGCACCGACCGCCTGGCCGAAGTCATGGCGCAGGTCGACGCGGACATCTACATCAACCTACAAGGTGATGAGCCACTGGTGCGCCCGACCGACATCGATACCCTCGCCGCCGGCATGCTTGCCGATAAACAAGTACAAGTCGGTACGTTGTGTCACCCGATCGAAGCTCATGAAGCTGGCACACCGAATACGGTGAAAGTGGTACTGGCCAACAATGGCAACGCGCTGTATTTCAGTCGTTCTCCGATCCCGTACCCAAGGGACGGCGAAGTTGCCGAATACCTCAAACATGTGGGTGTGTATGGATTTCGTCGCGACGTCCTGGCCGACTACAGCAGCCTGCCGCAACCGATGCTCGAGCACGCAGAAAATCTTGAGCAATTGCGACTGATGGCTGCTGGATACTGCATTCGAGCATATCGGGTAGAACCGACCGGCCCGGGTGTGGACACACCGGAGTGCCTGGAAAAGGTGCGAGCATTGATGAGTGGCCTACCCCTTGCGGCGTTGCCAACGCTGGACGATGTTCGTTTGGTGATTACTGACGTGGATGGGGTGCTGACCGACGGTGGCATCTATTACGACGCAACTGGCGAGTGCCTGAAGCGCTTCCACGTCCGCGATGGAATGGGCATGCGCCTACTGGAAGAAAATGGTGTGCGGGTGGCGGTGCTGTCAGGTCGCGATTCGGCGACGCTACGCAAGCGCGTGGCGGATTTGGGCATAACGCTCTGCCAATTCGGCGTGAAGGATAAGCAGGCCGCCTGCCATCAACTGATGGCCGAAGCCGGCGTCAGTGCTGCACAAACGGCATGCATCGGCGACGACTGCATCGATCTGCCGGCCTTTGCAGCATGCGCTTTGTCTTTCGCGGTGGCAGATGCACCGGTTTACGTAAAAGCAGCTGCGACGCATGTGTTGATAGCTGCGGGCGGTACCGGAGCATTTCGCGAAGTTGCGGACAGTATACTAATTGCCCAAGGCAAGGGTGCCGTACTAGCCACTGCAACAGGTTATAGGCAAGTCATGGCGCAGATGGCGCAATGAGCCTCTTGCCTCGGTCGTGATGGATGGTACGAAGGCCAGCGCGGGGTCACGTTATCATTCATCGTGAGCAAGCTTACTCGTAAATTTAGGCTTGAATTGGTGGGGTGATCACGCCTGTTTCGCCCTCACCTTTCTTTAGCTCGCCCCCCCCCCCCCCGGTGCCTGGATAGTTGTCGCTTCGCCAATTTCTCCTAAAAAAGCATATCGGGGGCGGGATGCGACTGGTCGTGCCGTATCATTCATATGAACGCAGAGCCGCATTGCTCAAGATGCTGCTTCCCCCACTGAGTCTGATGATGGCCGAGGTTTCTCGGCGCGAAGGGGTCAGCGAAATGCCTTTGTCCAACTTTCAAGCAGTTCAGTTCTGAACGAAATACAGTGCCCGAAAACAAGCCGCTGACCGTGAACTGGTCAGCCGAAACTAAGTTTTCTGTCGTACTTGTAGCGGCCGGCTTGTCCGAGATCAACATAGGCGAGTACTACCGGCGCAAAGGCCTTTACCCGAGCTATCACTGCTTGGCAATGCCACGCACTTCGACTTGAATCTGCTGCACTTCGGCCTGCTCACTCACCTGATGCTGGCATAATAATACTACCAGCAAAGACAAACGCCCGTATGATAGAAAGTAACAGCCGAGCCTTGACCCTCCCCCCCTACGCCACTAAAGTGCACACTTTTGAAATGGCCCCGGCAGCAGCAATGCACCGGAGAAAGCCGTACTGTTGCGTTGGAAAGGAAACCAGCCCCCTCCTCCTGCTGCCTGTGCGGTCACCACACACGATTTCGCAACCTGCGCAGCCCCTATGTTCAATAAAATCCTGGTCGTATGCATCGGCAACATCTGCCGCAGCCCCACCGTCGAAGCCCTGCTTAAAAGCAAGCTGGCCAATCGCGGCATCGATGTCTGCTCTGCGGGCCTCGGCGCCCTTGTAGACAAACCCATGGACAAGACCGCGCTGGAGGTACTGCGCGAACATGGCGGCGATCTCCCAGACCACAAAGGCCGCCAACTAACTCGAGAAATGCTGCAACAGGCGGATATAGTCCTGACCATGGAACAACGCCACGTGGAGACTATCGCGCGAATGGCTCCAGAAGTCCGCGGCAAGACGTTTCTACTGGGCAAGTGGCAGAACAACCAGGAAATTCCTGACCCCTACCGTCAGCAGAAAGTCGCTTTCGATCACGTCTACCAACTGATGACGCAAGGCGTCGACAGTTGGTCGCAAAAACTATAATCACCTCTTGTAAAAGTACCCCGCATGCAAAGCCCAAACAGCCTCCCCATCCAGGAACACCGCGACGACGATGACGACATCGATCTGCTCGCACTCTTCGGCACCTTGATCGATAGCAAGTGGATCATTGTTGGCATCACTGCGTTCTTTTGCGCGGTGGGTGTTGCTTATGCCCTGTTGTCGACGCCGATTTACCAGGCGAATGCACTGGTGCAGGTTGAAGAGAAAAAAGGCGGCATGGCTGCGCTGGGCGGCATGGCGGAAATGAGTGAGATGTTCGGCGGGACCTCTCCGGCAGTGACTGAAATTGAGCTGCTTAAATCCCGCGCGGTTCTGGGCAAGGCTGTGGAGAACCTGAAGCTCGATATTATTGTTGAGCCGAACTATTTCCCGCTGATTGGCCATTTTCTGAGCCGGCGCTTTGAGCCGGTGAGTGAAAACCAGGTGGCCTCGCCACTGCTCGGCCTCAACAGCTTCACTTGGGGTGGAGAAAAACTCGATATATTCCAACTGGAAGTGCCGGATGCTTACCTGGGTAAGGAGCTGACGCTTCGCGCGGAAGGCAATGGCGCCTTCACCCTGCTGAATGACGATGACGAAGTCCTCCTTCATGGTCAAGCAGGTGAAAAACTGGAGCAAAATGGCTTCAAACTGCAAGTTTCGACATTGAATGCCAATACCGGCGCTCTGTTCACAGTTACCAAGCAGCGTCGCCTCAATACCATTCTCAAGTACCAGGACGATGTGTCGGCCACTGAACGTGGCAAAGAGTCCGGCATCATCGCGCTGTCGCTGGAAAACGAAGATCCTGATCTGGCTAACAAGGTGCTGGACGAGATCAACCGGCTCTACGTACTGCAGAACGTCCAGCGTAACTCCGCCGAAGCCGCACAAAGCCTGGAGTTTCTGCGCACACAGTTGCCGGATGTACGAAAGCAACTTGAGAAGGCCGAAGGTCAGTTGAATGCCTACCAGAGCAGTGCCCGCTCCGTAGACATCACTATCGAAACCAAAGCTGTACTCGATCAGATCGTAGCCCTGGAAACCCTGATTTCCGAATTAAAGCTCAAGCAAGCCGAGATGGAGCACCGCTTCACCCGCGAACATCCGTCCTACCAGGCACTGATGACCCAAATGGGTCAGCTGGATCAGCAGAAACGCGGGCTGGAAAAGAAGGTTAAAAACCTGCCAGAAACCCAGCAGGAATTACTGCGCCTTACCCGTGACATGCAAGTCACCACCGACATCTACACGCAGTTGCTGAACAAAACCCAGGAGCTGGATATTGTCCGAGCCGGTACGGTAGGTAACGTCCGCGTGATCGACTCGGCGGATGCGAACATCGAAAAACCGGTCAAACCGAAAAAAGCGCTGGTTGTGTTGATCGCCACACTGCTTGGCGCACTAGTTGCCATAGCTTACGTGCTGGTTCGCAAAGCAATGAATCGTGGCGTGGAAGACCCGGAAGTCATCGAGCAACTCGGTATCCCGGTTTACGCGTCGATCCCTCTCAGCAAGGGCCAGTCCCAGATTGAAAGCACATTGAAGGGCAACAGCCGCGCATCTACCGGCTCTCTGCTGCTTGCTGTTAACAACCCGGCCGACCTCGCTGTCGAATCGTTGCGCAGCCTGCGTACCAGCCTGCACTTCGCAACCCTTGAAGCGAAGAACAACATCCTGATGATCTCCGGCCCAARCCCGGCCGTGGGTAAATCCTTCGTCTCGTGCAACCTGGCCGCCATCATTGCCCAGACCGGACAAAAGGTACTGCTGGTCGACGCCGACATGCGTAAAGGCTACCTGAACAAAATGTTCCGCATGGACGTGAACAATGGCTTGTCCGACCTGCTCGCCGGCAAGATTGATCTGAACAAGGCAACCCACTCCACTGAAGTGGACAACCTGCACGTCATCACCCGCGGTCAGATCCCGCCAAACCCATCCGAACTGCTGATGCACAGCAACTTCACCCGGTTCCTGGAGCAAGTCAGCAGCCAGTATGACCTGGTGATCATCGACACCCCGCCAATCCTCGCAGTGACAGATGCCGCCCTGGTGGGCCGCCAGTCCGGCACGAACCTGATCGTGACCCGTTTCGGCGTAAACGCCGCCAAAGAGATCGCAGTAACCAAGCGCCGCTTCGAACAGAACGGCATCGTGGTCAAGGGTGCGATTTTCAACGCCGTGGAACGCAAAGCTTCAGCTTACGGCTATGGTAGCTACAGCTACTATCAATACGAATACGCCTCGGACAAAAAGTGACACCCGACATCAGGGCAGCGCCGCTGCCCTGATTCACCCATGAGAGCCCTTAGCATGCCTCGCCCGCACCCGCCCCCACGCTGGTACCTGATCCAGTGCAAACCCCGGCAAGACGCCCGCGCCGAGGAAAACCTGATTCACCAGGGCTTCACTTGCTACCGACCAACCCAATGGATCGAACGTATTCAGCGCGGTCGCCGCAGCACCTCGGTGGAGTCTCTCTTCCCCGGCTACCTGTTCATCCAGCTCGACCAGCTCAACGACAACTGGCACCCCATCCGCTCCACGCGCGGGGTCAACCAACTGGTGACGTTCGGCAAGCAGCCGATCGCAGTGGCAGACGAACTCATCGCGCAACTCCAGCAACAACTCAGCGAAAAACCGCCCGAGACCCTGGCACTGGAACCCGGTGACAGCGTGCGCATCAACCGCGGCAGCTTCAAGGAACTGGACGCTATCTTCCTCGCCCGCGACGGTGCCGAACGCATCATAATTCTCCTGCAACTCCTGCACCGCGAACACACCCTCAGCGTCCCGATCAACGCCATAGAAAAGACCCTGTAGGAACCGAGCTTGCTCGCGATGGACGTTAACGATAACGCCTGCTCTCTGAGTAAACGCATCACCCCTGAGTCCATCGCGAGCAAGCTCGCTCCTACACCCCCTTCCGCACATACTCCAGAATCGATCGCATGATGGCTCGCGTAGTGGCCCGAATAGTGGCACTTCGCCCAACAAACACTGGGCTATCGGCTGCAATCGGCTTTTCACTGGTTATTGGTAATTTTGTCCGTCCGAACCCCATATGAGCCTGTTTTATACCTTCACATTTCCTAACAAAACCGTAGAATACGCCGTCGGCTGAGGTATATTCCCATTCCGGCAGGATGCCATTGCACAAACCTCGCGTTGTGCAGCAGTCAAGGACAGACTCATTATCCTCCGAGCGCAAACTCGGCCTGCCTGATTGACCCTCTTCCCCAAAAATGCCAGCGCTCGCGCATCGGCTCATTCGTCGCACCCACGGCGCACGTTCTCAGGAAACCAACGGTCAATCCTGGGGCGGTAGCGTGCCCAAAACCTTGATATTGGCCAAGGCGAGTGCGTTCCCTGTCACGGATAGGGGAAACGCCACGACACAGACCGGTTTGTGCCAGAGGCTCAAACAGCAACTAAAGCTGCATGGAGTGAACACTCCAGACAGCGGGCATGCCCAGGAAGGCTATGTCCAAATCGACGCAAGGGAGATTATTTTGATTCGCAAGCGCAACACCTCGCTACCGGCCGGTCGCGGTCTTACGTTCTGGACCCAATGGCTTGCCGCAATCTGCGCACTCATCCTCCTGCTCTGTGCACTGGCAACCATAAAGACCGGGGAAGTCGAAGCCCACTACCGGATACTCGCGGCATTCATAATGCTCGGCTCGGTACCCTCCTACTCCATGATGCAGGTCTACCATAAACACCATGGCTATCTGGTAGGACTAGGCCGATTGTTGGCTGGCTGGCTGGTGCTACTCTCCGGCTTGACCGTCGTGGCGTTTATCACCAAAACCAGTGAGCTTTTTTCCCGCGAAGTTATTATTGGCCTCGCGCTCGGCGGTTTCGCACTCCAAGCCTGCCTCTATGTGCCACTGCATAACCTCTCCCGGCGTTACCAGCAAAAGCTGCAAGCTGCCCGCACCTCGCTGATTATCGGCACCGGCGACCTGGCCCAAGAGCTCGCGGACAAATTGGTTCGCAATAGAAACGAACCACTGGTTGGCCTGGTAGCTGCGGACGACCAACCCTTGCCCAACAATGGCCTGTACCCGGTGATTGGCAGCCTTGCCCACTTGCGGGACCTGATCGCAACCCACCAGATTCGGCGCCTCTACATCGCATTGCCGCTGACAGAAGCCGAACAGATCGAAGGCCTGTACATCGACCTGCTGGACTCCAGCGTCGACGTCATCTGGACCCCGGACCTGCAAAGCCTGATCCTGCTCAACCACTCCGTAAGTGATATCGAAGGCCTTCCCGCCATCCACTTGAACGAGAGCCCACTGACGTCCTACCCAACCGCCGCCGCCTCTAAAGCGATAATGGACCGGACCGTCGCATTCATCGCGATCATCCTGCTCAGCCCGGTATTGTTGGCCACCGCCATCGCCGTCAAATGCTCATCCCCTGGCCCGATCCTGTTCAAACAGAAACGCCACGGCTGGAACGGCAAGATCATCAAGGTCTGGAAATTCCGCTCAATGCGCGTGCATGACGACAAAGAGGTCAAGCAGGCCAGCCGCGATGACCCGCGAATCACCCGTGTCGGCCAGTTCATCCGCCGCACCTCTCTCGACGAACTGCCGCAACTGTTCAATGCCCTGCAAGGCAGCATGTCTCTGGTAGGCCCTCGCCCTCACGCCGTGGCACATAACGATTACTACACCGGCAAAATCGACGCCTATATGGCTCGGCACCGAATCAAACCGGGGATTACCGGGCTTGCTCAAATCAGTGGTTATCGCGGTGAGACGGAAACCATCGACAAGATGGAAAAGCGTGTAGAGCTTGATCTGGCGTATATCAACAACTGGACTTTGTGGTTAGATATAAAAATTCTTATAAAGACACCATTTACACTACTATCGAAAAACATTTACTAAATCAACTCCTTGAGAAGTGCAATCCAAACATTAAACGAATCAAGGCCTCTTGCAGAAATAAATTATGAGTGACCATGATTACCAACAGTAAAACAGTCGAGAAAATATTAAGCATTAGCATCCGACTGACAACGCTATTCTCAAAGTTCTTTTTAATAATATTACTAGCCAAACTACTTCCTCCAGAAGACGTTGGAGTCTACGGACTAATTACTGCTACGGCAGGCTACCTCGTTTACATACTTGGTCTAGAGTTTTACTGCTTCACTACAAGAGAGCTTGCTTCATCAACCAGAAACGAATGGGGCGAAATAGTCAAAAACCACGCAGCCCTTCTTATATTCTCATACATCATAGCCATTCCGATCATTATTTCAGCAATGATCTCTCAAGAAATACCCAACAACATTATAACTTTGCTTATAATAATTCTTATTATCGAGCATTTGGGACAAGAACAGAGCAGAGTGCTTATTGCCATTTCCAGGCCGCTCTCCTCAAACATTGTGCTATTTATTAGAACAAGTGCATGGACCATCGTAATAGCCCCAGTTTTGTGGCTTATTCCTGAATCCAGGACAATAGAAAGCGTTTTATACTTCTGGATTGCCGGAGGAATTATTTCTATTGCGATCGCCGCACTGATAACAAATATTTCTATAGAGTGTAATTTACGCTTAGATTACTCATGGACAAAAAAGGGTCTAATAATTTCAATACCCATATTAATATCGACACTATCCTCGAGAGGTATATTTACCTTTGACAGATACATGATAGAAGCCTTTCAAGGCATCACACATGTAGCCCCCTATGTGTTATTTATTGGAATATCAAATGCAATGATATCCCTACTCGACTCAGGGGTTTATGCATATCATTATCCAAGCATGATAAAGTCCGCAAGAAACTCTCCAAAAGAATTCAAAACTGCATTTCAATCCATGCTAACTCAAACAATAGTAGTATGCGTAATCTATTCAATCGCCTGTACATTAACCATAAAATACGTACTAACTTGGATTGACAAACCAATTTACATAGCCGAGCTAAACTCTTTCTATATTTTAATGCTCGCATTCAGCGCCCATGCATTGAGCATGGCTTTTCATTACTCTCTTTATGCTCTTAAAAAAGACAAAGCGTTATTCCGCTGCAACATCCTAATGCTCCCAATTTTTCTTATCACCGCGAAGATACTTGAGTTTTTTAATTGCTACAACGTAGTCCCAATCTCTTTGCTTTTGGTGTTCGCATGCTCGTTAGTATGGAAGGCAAGTGGTCACTACTTAGAAATGAAACTAATCAGTGAAGATAGATCAAACATCAAACACATTAGCACATGAACGGCGTTTTATTTAAAACCCCGATAAACATATAATTAAACACTAAGCCATCAACAATGTCCTCTTAATGAAATCCACCAAACATTGTAGATAGATAGGGTTTGAGCATATAATTAATTCTTGCGACTGCGCCCAATTAAACTAAACATGAAAAAAATATTGCTTTTCAGCCATGAGTACCCACCTGCAATAGGTGGTGCGGGCAGCGTTGCTCAAAATATATTCAACACCGCCAAAAAATTAAACGTTGAGATAGATATTCTATCCCTTAACTGGCTCAGGTCATCAAACCTTCCAAGGTTTGTAAAAAAGACAATTCTACAGTTATGGCCGTTGGCATACGCTCCCTTCTTGCGATTTCATGCCAATCGATATGATCTAATAATTTGCAACGATGGCGCTAGCATCTATTGCGCGGGCCTGTACCTCAGCAATAATAATTTAAAAAAAGTCAAATGCATTATCCATGGCGTCGAACCTCTTTTACAACAAAATAACCGAAAGGCCAATTTTATTAACTTTAAGGGCAAGTACAGCAAATGCCTGGAACACTGCAAAGAAATCTTCTTTGTTTCAGAGTTCATTAAAGGTCGTTTTTCCAAAGATTTAGACACTAGCGGCATTCTTGATAAAATCAAAGTTTCGCACAATGGCATAGATAAAAATTTATTTTACCCCGTCTCAACGCAAAAGCATAAAAATCAGATACGAATAGTATCCGTATCGCGAATCGTTGAGGGAAAGGGATACAAGAAATCATTTGAAGCTGTCCTATATTTGAAAAAATCTAACCCAAACATAGATATAAAATGGACAATCGTAGGTGATGGCGCATATCTTAATGATTTAAAAACACAAGTATCAGAAAGCTCAATCAGCGAAGATGTTATCTTCCTAGGTCAAGTAGACCAGAGCAAACTTCCATACATATACTCAAACAACAACATCTTTCTTTTATTAACAGAACTCGAAGAAGCCTTTGGATTAGCTTATTTAGAAGCCGCAAACTGCGGATGCTATGTTATCGGAAGTAATATTGGAGGCGTCCCGGAGGCTTTTAAACACATTTCTCATGGAAAACTAATAGACACTAATGCTTCAAATCATGAAATATCAAAAGCCATACTATCTGCTGAATATCTCATGAAAAGCCTACCAACGAATAAGTGCCTACGGTCTATAGATGATTTTTTCCACGAGATCACAAATGAATAATAAAACTGGATTTACTTTAGTCACGACCCTCTTACTTCTATCGATCTTCATCAAAAACATATCAATACTAGTTCCATTCCACATATTATTTTCAGCTTTTTTCTTAATATCGGTCACCCTTAAACCAAAGCAAATAAAACTCAAACCAGTAATAATTTTATTATTCTTTACTCTATTAATGCTTATTGCATTTACAGCACGAAACTTTGGCGGAATTGGTGATGAAATACATATTCTGATTTACTTCCTTTTAATGCTTCCTTTTTTCATTTTCACAACCACATGTAATCTTTCAAGAACAAAAGAATTCGGTAAAATCGCTATGATTTTTTTCATAGTAATGAATTCACTGGGAATTTTGGCTTTTCTTTTCACTGTCGCCACAAGAGATCACGCTGAACTGGTTATACTTTTCAACGGAGAGGCATCAGAGTCACGAAAGATCTTGATAAACTCATTAGACTCGTTTGTTTTCGCTGACACTTGGGGTTATAGATACTCCGGTTTTTACCTTGACCCCAACAGGTGGTCTTTTTGTCTAATTTTTATGTATATGTTCACGGACACATGCAGAGCAGAGAGCAAAAAACTACAGTTTATTTGCAAGGGTTTGATTTTAGCATCTCTACTATTAACCTTTTCAAAAGGAGGTTACGTTGGACTCCTAGCTTATCTGACGATACGCGCAATACTTGAAAGAAAAACTGCAAGCATCGTATATTTTGCAATAATTATCACAGCGACAGCTTCATTTATTTTTATATTTTCAGACACCGACCAAATTTTAGAGCGTGCAATATATGGCTTTGACTCTGGTAATGGAAAGTCGCGAATAAATACCTGGCCTGCCTATTTTTATGAAATTACCAAAGACCCTATTAATCTTTTATTTGGTGTTTTCACCGACGCAGATCTAACAAAGACAATGCCCATAAACCCCCATAATCTACCTTTGTTCATCACTTATCAATTCGGGTCTGTATTCTTCTTGTGCTTTATCGCTGTTCTTTATGGCCTCTATCGCAAAGCCAGTCGACTAAAACACAGAAACCGTGCCTTCTTAATTTCTGGCTTTCTTAGCCTGATACTAATGAGCCTGACGGAGGATGAAGTCCTCCTACCTATTTTCTGGTTCGCAGGAGCCTTCATCTATGCGACACTAAAGAATGCTAAAACGCCGTACAACAAATCACAACCTCAACTGAAACCAGTAATGACACAAGCATGATATCCTCATATCAAAATAACAAATCACCAATCATCTTTCACCGATGAATATCTTATTCTTACAACCAAGAGATTATTTTGAAGAGCTTATAGAGCTAAAGCATCTAGCGAGCTCTAATAATCTTACATTCGGGTATTCACCACTACGGCCAATAAAAAGCATTCTCTCGAACTATAATATCGTTTTTAGTTGTATCGATCATGATAAAGAAGCGCGAAAAATTTGCGGTATCGCGAAAGCCTTAGGCCTGGAAGTGATATTTCTGCAAGACGGAATATTTGATTTCAGTAACTCATTCGAAAACAAACTTCTTAAAGCAAAAAAAACTTCACTCCTAAGCGAAGACTGCTACACACAAATTTTCTTCACTGATCTTTCCGCATTTGAATACTTCAAACCATTTAACGCCGAGCTAAAATTATATTGGCCTATACGTATGTTATCGCACAACCCAGCCACACCTACAACGACCAGCTCACCACTATTCTTGATTACTGCGGCCAACAATCCAATATTCAATCAAGCGGAATTCCCGAGATTAATTAAGCTAATAAAAAACCTAGAAGCCCAACTCGAAAGCCTGAACATACCGTACAACTATAGGATATTTGACAAATCAATAGTTGAGGCTTTGAAAATTCGCCCTGAACGCAATATGACTTCGGGGTCTTTCGAGGATTGCGTGACATCAGGTTACACTGCTGTATTTTCGACGCCAAGTTCGATAATAAACACAACAGCCAACTATGGAATTCCAGCAATAGTCTTTGATTACAGATCAGCCCCAATACTTTCGGTTGCCGGATGGAGAATTCACGAGTCGGTGGATTTAAGCGAAGAAATTGCATCCATAATACTTCAGTCTCCTTCGCGCATGGACTACCAGCGAAGGATGCTCCCAATGCAATCAATACCAGAAATAAGACAAAACGCCTCAACTCGTGAAAATATTAGCCGCTTTGAATTAAGCGGCTTTATGTTCAGCAAAAGGCTTATATATAAAAAGTTTTTCTCAAAAAAATTCAAACTGAAGTCAATCTTATTTTATTTCTTAAACCGCATAAAACGTTGAATTTTAAAAACACATAAAATTTCGCACCCCAACAACTCTATAAAACCCTCCACTTCAATAACCAACTGTGGAAAACTGCGTATTTAGCGGCCAATTATATTCCTGCCCAGAGATCTACTATGTTAAAAATACTTCATGTTGCCGAGTATGCAAAGGGTGGGGTTGCTACCGTCATAAATGAACTGCTATCCAGCCAAAATAAAACTCACAATACGTTTGTGCTCGTGAACGAGTCTCATGCTAATTACATCAACCCTTCTCAACAAGTCTTCACCTATAGGGGATCCAGGTCAATCTTAGGCCTGATACTTTTTACAGCCAAACTGATATACGTATATTTAAAACTAAAGCCTGACATCGTACATCTTCATAGTTCTTTTGCCGGAGCTATTGGAAGACTCGCGCTTGTTTTTTTTCCTCCGAAAATAATATATCAATCGCATGGAGTCTCCTTTGACCCGCAAAGAGTCACCGGCATTAAGAAGAAGTTGTTAACCTTTACGGAAAGGCTACTATCATTTCTTAGCGACGCCACGATTGCCATATCACATTACGAATTCAACTTACTTTGCAATGCAATTAATAAAAATAAAGTTCACTTAATTGAAAATGGAGTGAGTGACACCCTATTGCAACAGCAATTAAAAAAGAGAAATGGAAAACTTCTTTTTGTTGGACGCCTTGACCACCAAAAAGGCTTTGATTTAATCGTCGACTATTTTGAAAGACACAACACCTCATTCACGCTAGATGTCGCCGGCGAGCAAGTACTGGGCGATTCGAAAAAGCGCCACTCCACTCCGAACATTAACTATTTGGGGTGGCTCCTCCCGGAAGAATTAGAAAAAAAATATGCTRAGTACACAGCTGTAGTTATGCCTAGCAGATGGGAAGGTTTTGGATTGGTTGCTATCGAATCTCTACGCGCAGGCACACCTGTTATTTCCTCCGACAGAGGAGCGCTGCCAAGCATTATTTCTCACAATTTTAATGGATTAATCTTCTCCATAGAAAACTTCGAGAAAGACTTCCAGCATTGCTTAGCTACACTCGAAGCAAAACCTGCTTCATTTTTCGAAAAAAACTGTCGTGAAACCTATGAAACGAAATTTAATGCGGACATCATGGCATTAAAAATAGAACGACTTTATATTTCAACTTTGAATCCAACGAAACAACCGCCACCCCAAACACCCCACACACATTAAATATAAAAAACGCCAAACTCTCTCATAAAATATAATACTTACCGACCACATCACTTATTTCAACAACATAAGCTAGACGGATGTTGATACTATTTCGATATGCGAGACAGCTTTCACATCATAAGCTCACCAAAACCTCTATGAAAAAATACAGTTTTATTGAAATTGCGAAGCAAGTGTTTGAAATCGAATCCAAGGCTGTTGCTCGCCTCTCTGATCGACTGAGTGAATCTTTTACAGAAGCCGTACAACATATATTAGAATCGAAAGGCCGGGTAATTGTATGCGGGATGGGTAAGTCTGGCATTATTGGAAAAAAAATCGCCGCCACCTTAGCAAGCACTGGCACACCTAGCTTTTTCATGCATCCAGGCGAAGCCTATCATGGCGATCTTGGCATGGTTACTCCGGATGATATATTTGTCGCCATTTCAAACTCCGGCGAAACAGATGAAGTTGTAAAGTTGATTCCATTTCTCAGAGGAAACAACAACTATCTTATTGCATTAACTGGCAATTCTATTTCGACCCTTGCTAGGGCGGCCCATAACCATCTAGATGTCGGTGTTCAAGAAGAAGCTTGCCCATTGCAACTGGCACCGACATCTTCCACAACTGCCGCGCTTGCTATGGGTGATGCGTTAGCGGTCACACTTATGAATGCACGTGACTTCAGACCCGAAAATTTTGCTCGCTTCCACCCAGGGGGCTCTTTAGGACGGCGACTGTTGAGCAAAGTGGAGGACGAGATGACAGACTCCAACTTGCCATTTGTTCAAGCAGATTCAAAGATCCTGGATGTCATTCAAACAATGACTCGAGGCAGTCTTGGCCTTGCCATTGTAAAATCCGTTTCCGGTTGGGGGTTGGTAACCGATGGTGATATTCGTCGAGCTATTGATCGATATAGCGAAGCTGTATTTGAAAAAACTGCAGCAGAATTTATGTGTTGTGATCCAATCATGGTTGCGTCGGGGACTCGTGTGGAAGATGCACTACTTCTCATGGATACTCATAACATAACCTCGCTCCTTGTTTTCGAGAACAAGCAGATTGTCGGGATTTTTAAGAAGTAGCGAGGCCATAACTTAGTGCTAGAAGCAGCTACTACATCCTCTAGCAGATTGACATTACCCGCCCCTGCAACTCCAGGTAAAACTTAAAAAAATTATAAACTTCGATAACCGACCATTTGAATCATCATTATTGATTAAGTACTCAACCAATTTGAAACGAGCGTGCTTTTGGCTTATCCATTCGAGTAAAGATTTACATGCACACTTCAGTTTCCATTTAGAAAACTAGACAATGCACATTTTTTTGATAGATTTCCGATTAGGTCGAAGGCAAACAGTTGCCACTATTAAAAAAATAGTGCATATCCGCAACTGTAGCTTGCAAAACAGACACTTCTTGCAATACCCTTAACCCAATAACCCCCCAAGGATTACCCCTTCAAGGAGCATGAACATGAAAAAGCTACTGGCCATCGCCCTCGCTACCTCCATCAGCCTGCCATTGATGGCTGCTGAAACCGCTCCAGCAAAGGCGCCTTCTACTGCTGCAAAACCTGGAGCATCTTCTGAGTTGTCCCTGTCCACTCCAATCGCTGGCGGTGTAACCGTCGGTACTGGTCTGGCAATCGGCGCTGGTGTAATCGCTGCCGGTGTTGCTGCTTCCAACAGCGGCGGCGGCGGTAACGACGGTACCCCAGGTACTACCGGCACCACTGGTACTACCGGCACTACTGGTACCACTCGGTAACAGCCCCCCGCTTAAAGTTCGATACGCTAACCTCCCAGCCTTGCTGGGAGGTTTTGTTTTGCCTATTCCCTTCGAGCAATTTCTACAATGAATCGCGCGCTTCCCTTGGCCATGCTGGTTGGCCTGACCCTACAAGGCTGCATTTTCTCCCCTGGTCAGCACATGGACACGGGCAATCTGGTACGTGAAGGTTCCCCGGAAAGCAGCCGTATCGAGCTGGTTCCGATTACGCCTAAACTGGTGGCCATTGAAGCGGCCGCGGACCATTCGAACGTCGTTCCCCCAGAGTTGCTGCGCTACCAGCCTGCTGAGTACCGCATCGGTGCCGGTGACCTGATTTACATCACAGTCTGGGATCACCCGGAACTGACCGCTCCGTCCGGCCCACAACAGCAAATAGAAGCGAACGGACGCCTGATTCGCCCGGATGGTACGCTGTTCTACCCCTATGTAGGCACCATCGAAGCGGCTGGTAAAACTATCGACGAACTTCGCTCGATTATTGCCTCCCGCCTGTCCAAGGTTGTTGCCGAGCCCCAAGTGGACGTCAGCATCCTGCGTTTTGTCAGCCAGAAAGTTGTGCTGTCGGGTGCCTTTGGCAAGACGGGCCAGTTGCCAATCACCAACACACCATTGAGTCTACTGGACGCAGTTGGTCAGGGTTCGGTGCAAGTTGGCACTGCCGACATTTCCGGCTTGGTGCTCAAGCGCGATGGTCATGAATACCTGATCGACCTCGACGCACTCAATCGCAAGAACTCGAACCTGCACCATCTCTACCTGAAGGATGGCGACCAACTGCACCTGCCTTACAACGACCAGAAAAAAGTCTATTTGTTGGGTGAAGTTGTCTCCACGCGTGCGCTTACCTTCAAGGGCAGCAACATGAACCTCACGGATGCCCTTGGCAGTGTCGGCGGTTTGCGTCAGGAAACTTCCAGCGGCAAGGAAGTTTACGTAATTCGCGGGGTCGAGAACCTGGCGGATGAACCGGTCAAGGTGTTCCAGATCGATCTGAAATCGCCTTCAGCGTTCGCCCTTGCCCAGCACTTCAAATTAAAGCCACAGGACGTAGTGTATGTTGGCCCGGCCGATATCACTCGCTGGAACCGCTTTATCAGCCAGGTTTTCCCCTCGGCTAACTTGCTGAGCGTTGGTGCCAACATCAAAGACGACTTGGGCACCACCAACTAAGAACTGGAATTCTTGTGAAATTTCTGCGACTGGCCACCCTGACGGTGGCCTCCTTGCTGGTGAGCGCCTGCAACCCGTTGATGACCGCTTCCATGGACACGCTTAAGGCCGCATTCGAAGGGCCTGAGCCCTTGGAGCTGACCCGCCAGCAGGTCGATGCAACGCCTTATTACCAGATCACCATCGCGGCCCCTACGGGTGAAGCCGTGATGGCGTTGGTACGTCTGCAGGATGGTGTCGGCTTCTGGATGGCCTCGACTCGCCAGATCCTGATGCTTGAAGACGGCCTGGCCATTCGCAGTGTCGGTTTCAACGACAATCTGGATGGCACCCGTTTCGAGGGCGTATCCCCATTCAAGACGGGCTTGCACCGTATTCCCGATGGGTTGGAATCCCGGCGCAAGGTGGACTTTATCGCCGGTTATCGGATGGGTGTGAATGTCACCAGCCACTTCAAGAAGAAAGGCCTGGAGACCGTGCACATCCTCGACCGCGATGTGGAACTGCTGCGCGTGGACGAAGAGATCGCGATGGACGGCCTGGGCTTCACCGCGCAGAACCGCTACTGGGTCGACCCCGCCGATGGTTTCATCATGGCCAGCGAGCAACACCTCACCCCCGAATTGCCCCTACGCATTGTTCAAGTGCGCCCGAATAAGCCGGTAGTGCAATGATTTTTCGCTCTTCCTGGCTGCTTTGCTGCAGCCTGCTCATGACTTTTGCCGCAAATGCCGACTCGCTGGTCACGCTACAGGGCGATGCCGCCAAGCCCGGGCGTTACTCAATTGTGGACGGCACGCGCCTGCATGACGTGCTGCTGCAGGCTCAGGTAAGCCCCAAGGCTTATCTGCTCGGCGCAGCCTGGTTGCATACCCCTCTGCGTGATGCGCAAGAGCGTCTCAAGGTGGGTGTACTTTTCGATCTGTCGACCTTGCACAGTAATGCACTGGTGGGCGATCAGGTTGGGTTGGCAACACTTGCCGCGCGCCTGCGCGACAAGGTGCAGGCCATGCCGGTGACCGGGCGCAAGGTCGCCCAACTTGACCCGGTGCAGGTTGAATTGGACCGCATCAATAACCGCTTCCTGAGTGATGGCGATGTGCTGCTTTACCCTCTTCGCCCAACCACGGTTCGGGTCGAAGGCGCGGTTCTGGGTGAATGCGAATTGCCGTTCCAACCGTTACAAGCAGCGATCGACTATCTCGAGGCTTGCCCGCGTGATCCAAACGCTGACGCCGACTGGCTGTTCGTGATTCAGCCTGACGGCCGGGTATTCAAGGACGGCGTGGCTCTGTGGAACGAAACCAAATCCGTACCACCTGCCCCAGGCGCGCGCATTTACGTGCCGGTGCACAACAGCAAACAAGGCGATCCCACGCCTGACCTGAATACCGAACTGGCTGCCTTCATTGCCACCCAGCCGCTGCTGGAGGTGAAGCCATGAAGTATCACTTGATCCCTTGCTTGTTGTTGGGTTGCAGCTCGTGGGCGGTGGCAGAGCCGCGTTACACCCAGAATGACTTTGGTGGCGTGGGGCTGCTGCAAACTCCTACTGCGCGTATGGCGCCTGCGGGTGAGTTGTCACTGAACGCTAACCGTACCGATCCTTACAGTCGTTACAGCGTGTCGTTTCAGCCATTTGATTGGCTGGAAGGGTCGTTCCGCTATACCGCTATCACTAACCGCAATTATGGTCCTTCCTCCTTGAGCGGTGACCAGAGTTATAAAGACAAGGCTATCGACGCCAAAGTACGTCTGCTCGAAGAAACCCACTGGATTCCGCAAGTGGCGTTGGGTGCGCGAGACATTGGTGGTACCGGCCTGTTCTCCAGCGAATATTTTGTCGGCAACAAACGCCTAGGCAATTTTGACCTCAGCCTGGGTCTGGCATGGGGTTACATTGGCAATCGTGGCGACATGGACAACCCCTTGGGCATGCTCGACGACAAGTTCGATCAACGTCCTGCATCCACCAATAGCCAAGCCGGTGACTTTAACGGCAACCAGTACTTTCGCGGTTCACCCTCCTTCTTCGGCGGCGTAACTTACCAAACACCCTGGGACCCACTGTCTCTAAAGCTCGAATACGAAGGCAACGACTACCAGCACGAACCGAAGCAGAACAACCAAATCCAGGACTCCCCAATCAACCTCGGCTTCGTCTTCAAAGCCAACGACTGGATCGACCTGCACGCTGCCTGGGAACGCGGCAACACCGCGATGTTCGGCATCACCATGCACACCAACTTTGCCACCCGCAAGGCACCGACCAAGAGCTTCGACCCGAAACCTGAACCTGTGTCCGACACCAAACCCATGGTCGCGCCGCAGGATGTGCAGTGGGCCGGTGTCGCCAAGCGCCTGCAAAACAACGCGGGCTACACGGTTTCACGCATCACCCAGCGGGATTCCGAGGTGATCGTCTATGGCGAACAGGGGCGCTATTTCCACACGCCGAAAGCCGTGGGCCGCGCTTCGCGCATTCTGGACAACAGCGTCAACGACGAAATCGACTGGTTCACCATGGTCGACACGCGCTACAGCCTGCCGGTCGAGGAAGTCAGCCTGCCGCGGGATACCTTCCGTGAAGTGGTGCAAGAGGATCGTCCGCTGGAAGACCTGCGTCGGGTCACCGAGATGACCGTCCCGGTACCGCATCAGGAAAAGACCCTGTTCGAGCAGAAGCCTGACCCGCTCAGCTATGGCTTGGGCCTGGGCTACAAGCAAAACGTCGGCGGCCCCGACGGGTTCCTGTTGTACCAGTTCAGTGCGGACTTGAATGGCGAGTATCGCTTCAAGCCTGACCTGTGGTGGAGCGGCACCCTGAGTGCGAACCTGGCAAACAACTTCGACAAGTTCAAGTACGACGCACCTAGCGGTCTGCCGCGTGTGCGTACCGACCTGCGCCAGTACATGACGACTTCGGAAGTCACCATGCCGACCTTCCAGATGAACAAGGTCAAACAGCTGGATGAGGACCTTTACGGCATGCTGTATGGCGGCTACCTGGAATCGATGTTCGCCGGTGTCGGTGGCGAAGCGCTGTATCGTCCGATGGGCGAACGCTGGGCCGTGGGTGTGGACATGAACTGGGTCAAGCAGCGTGAATTCGATCAGGGCTTTGGTCTGCGTGACTACAGCACCGTCACCGGTAACGCTACGCTCTACTACCGCAGTGCCTTCCAGGACATTCTCGGTGCAGTCAGCGTTGGGCGTTATCTGGCCAGGGACTATGGGGTTACCCTGGACCTGTCCCGCGAATTCAACAATGGCGTGCGTTTCGGTGGCTGGGTGACGTTGACCAATGCGACCACGGAAGAGTACGGCGAAGGTAGTTTCGGCAAAGGCATTTACTTCTCGATTCCGTTCGACGAATTGATGGCCAGTTCTACCACGCGCCGTGCCACCCTGGCGTGGACACCGCTGACCCGTGACGGTGGTGCCGCACTGGCTCGCAGTTACTCGCTGTATTCCCTGACAGAGCGTCGCAACATCGACCTGTTCCACAGCAACTTCTACAAGGTCACCGAATGAAGCAGCGAATCCTGCGTGCCCTGCCCAAGCTGGCGTTTTTCGTGATCTTGCTGGTGCTGTGTTTCGCCGGAATGCGCGGCGAGCCGGTGCCTCAGGTTTTCGAGAACCAGGACAAGCTGCATCACTGGGCAGGTTTTGCCTGCCTGACGGTGAGTGCTTATCTGGCGTTCCCCGGTACGCGGTTGATCTGGTTGTTGTTCTGGCCGTTGGTAGGCTCGATGGTGATTGAGCTGGAGCAGAGCTTAATGCCGCTGCGCAGTGCGTCATGGGGCGATATGGTGGCCAATGCCACGGGTGTGACGTGCGGCATGTTGGTGATTCTGGCTTGGCGCGGGTATCGGAATACGAAGCTCAAAAAGGTGTCTGTGCTGGCGTCGTAAAGCGCTAGCCGTCCCGACCTAATGTAGGAGCGAGCTTGCTCCGGGCGGCGCTCCGACGATGGTCGTTCAGTCAACTTCAGTTGTTGCCTGATAGACCATCGCGAGCAAGCTCGCTCCCACATTGGTTTTGTGTACATCCCTTGGCACAACAGCGGCTGTTGAAAAATAAACTCAACAAATCCCCTCCCCCGCCGACACCCTGTCAAAGCCTCACGGATTGAAAACGCCATGCGTAACAACCAGCCTATTACACAACGCGAACGAACCTTTCCCGCTCAGCAACGGCTGATTTCCACCACCGATGCCAAGGGCATGATCACCTACTGTAACGACGCCTTCGTCGAGATCAGCGGGTTTTCTCGTGATGAGTTGATTCGTGCGCCGCATAACCTGGTGCGTCACCCCGACGTGCCGGCTGCGGTGTTCGCGCACATGTGGGGCACGCTGAAGCAAGGCTTGCCCTGGATGGGCATTGTGAAGAACCGCTGCAAGAGCGGCGATCACTACTGGGTGAACGCCTATGTGACGCCGATCTTCGAAGGCAATCAGGTGATCGGTTACGAGTCGGTGCGGGTCAAGCCCACCGCCGAGCAGATCCGCCGTGCCGAAGCGCTTTACCAACGCATCAACCAGGGCAAGTCGGCCATTCCTTCCACCGATAAATGGCTACCGGTTCTGCAGGATTGGCTGCCGTTCATTCTGGTCAGTCAGTTGAGCTTCATGATCGGGGCGTCGCTGAACTCGCACTGGGGTTTTGCCCTGGCGGCCGGTCTTTCGGTGCCTCTGGGCTTGCTGGGTCTGAGCTGGCAACAGCGCGGTCTCAAGCGTTTGTTGAAACTGGCTGAACAGACGACGTCTGACCCGTTGATTGCGCAGATGTACACCGACAGCCGTGGTGCCCAGGCGCGTCTGGAGATGTCGATCCTCAGCCAGGAAGCGCGTCTGAAAACCTGCCTGACACGTCTGCAGGACACTGCCGAGCACCTGACCGATCAGGCGAAGCAGTCCGATGCTTTCGCCCACAACAGCTCCAGCGGCCTGGAGCGTCAACGGGTCGAGACCGAGCAAGTGGCCACCGCGGTCAACCAGATGGCCGCGACCACCCAGGAAGTCGCCAGCCACGTACAACGCACCGCCGACGCCACCCAGGAAGCCAATCGCCTGACCGGTCGTGGTCGCGACATCGCCGGGGAAACCCGCGAAGCCATCCAGCGCCTATCGGTGGTGGTCGGTGAAACCGGTGTGACCGTGACTCAACTGGCCAAGGACAGCAACGAAATCGGTGGCGTGGTCGACGTGATCAAAGGCATCGCCGACCAGACCAACCTGCTGGCGCTGAACGCTGCCATTGAAGCGGCCCGTGCCGGAGAGATGGGTCGTGGTTTTGCGGTGGTGGCCGACGAGGTTCGTCAACTGGCGCAACGCACCAGCGAGTCCACCGGGCAGATTCATGCACTGATCGCCAAGCTCCAGCAAACCGCCGGCACTGCGGTGCAAACCATGGAAGCCGGGCATCGTCAGGCGGAAGAAGGCGTGGCGCGGGTACTGGAAGCGGACCAGGCACTGGTGGGTATCAGCGAAGCGGTGGCCAACATCACCGACATGACCACCCAGATCGCCGCCGCAACCGAAGAGCAAAGTGCCGTGGCCGAAGAAATCAGCCGCAACATCAGCAATATTTCGGCCCTGGCTGACCAGACCTCGGAGCAGGCGCAGAGCTCGGCGTTGCTGAGTGAAGAGCTGACCAGGACTGCGAATACCCAGTACTCGTTGGTGGAGCGGTTTAACCGTTGATCGACACTTGAAATAAAAGGCCCCGCAGCCTTCGCCAGCGGGGCCTTTTTTTTGGTGAGAAAATAAGTCATCACATGGATGACCGCGAACCTGCTCATCGATAGAATCTCCACTCGGCTGGCATCCGAATCAAAAAACAACAATCAAGCTCCCACACGCCCACAAACTTTCGACCATGGCCTTGAAGAGCAACCCACTGGAAATGGATCATCTAAATGCAACAAGAGAAAGATAAGGTAATATTCGCAAACCAACTCCGCGCGATAGCCATTATTGCCGTCATGGTTATCCATTTATGCGGAATCTACTGGGTGGCGCGAGACACGGTTTCGGCTTATATATTCGCCCCGGCAATCGAAGGCCCATCCTCCAGACTACTGGGGTGGTTATCACCACCAACGGTAAACTACGGCCCATTTGGCGTTGCTATTTTTTTTCTCATCAGCGGATTCGTAATACCTTTTTCATTAGCTAAATCATCACCGGTAGAGTTCTTGATATCCAGATTTCTTAGAATTTACCCCACCTACCTGACAGGCACGGCTGTCATGCTGCTTTGCATTTGGCTTTCGAGTCACTACTGGGGCAAAGAATTCGCAATGACCGTAGAGGTGCTGCTGGCCAACCTTTCACTTGTACACTCAAACATCCTGATAAAAACAATTGATCTTGTAAACTGGACACTCGCAATCGAAATCAAGTTCTACCTTATCTCCGCAATCCTTTACAGCGCTATAAGAAAAGCAAACCCGCTGCCAATAGTATTTCTGGCGGTGGCCACGCTCTGCTTCACAGACTGGTACCCCGTAGCGCACTCCATCATTAACTTTACCTATTTCAACCTGTCCATTGAGTCAATCAAAGTAGAGCTCATGGTTGTGTGCTTCATGTTCATAGGCACCTTTTTCTATTTTCACTTCTCTGAAAAAATCACCACCATAGAACTAATTTCATACTCTTCAATATTGCTTCTTCTGATTTTGATGTGCTGGACACGAAACTCCTGGGCAGACCAAATCCCAAGCACACCACAAAATTATATTTATGGCCTTTGTGTATTTGTCGCAGCCTATACCCTTAGAAAATACTTCCGGCCATTTGCACCATTAGATTTTATTGCTAAAATCAGCTACCCCCTTTACATAACCCATTCCTTAATCGGCTATTCAATTATCCGAATCGCAATGGACAAAAACATCCCTTACTTTGCAGCCTTATTGATCGCCGTATCAATTATTATTGCCATATCTTATGCACTGCACATAACGATAGAAACAAAATCAATTGACTTCGGAAAAAACCTTATCAGGAAGCTGCGCAACAAAAACCCCCAGAACCAACTTGAACTCAATCAGGCCAACTCTAACACCTAGTTGTTAATGCTTATTGCCGGTGCCCCTTCCCCAAGGGGCACTATTATTCAAGCATTCAAATACTCGCCAATATCCGTACCACACCATCTAACATGAGGATTTGGAAGCCTGTTGATCAACGAAGAAATTCGGCCACTTTCCCTGCTGTAGCCGTCAAATGCTGCTCATGACTAAACCCCGAAGCCTTCAACGGCTTCAAATCATGATCCCCCGCCACCAGCCAGAACACCTCGATACCCGGCGATAGCGTATAACCCTCGACCGCCTCCCGGCTGCCCAACGCATCGCGCTCACCCTGCACGATCAAGCTCCGTGTCTTCAGCCCGGCCAGATGTTCGACCCGCGGTTTCTCCGGTTTGCCCACCGCATAGAACGGATAGCCCAGGCACACCAGCGCATCCACCCCCAACTCATCCGCCAGCAAACTGGCCATGCGACCGCCCATGGACTTGCCGCCTATGGCCAGTGGCCCGGCGACATGGCGTCGCACCTGGGCATACACCTCGCGCCAGCACTCCAGCAGTTTCGGCGCCGGGTTCGGCGGGCGTTTACCGCCGTCGATACGCCGTTGCGCCATGTACGGGAACTCGAAGCGCAACACGTTGACGCCTTGCGCGGCGAGGCGTGCAGCCATGTCGCTCATCCAGTCGCTGTCCATCGGTGCGCCGGCGCCATGGGCGAGGATCAGCGTCGCCGCAGCCTTGCCAGCGGCGGCATTCCACAACCATCCATGATCCCGCACACACTGCGCCCATTGATCCCCGTCAATACCGGCCTTGTGCCCTTTGTCCATGCTTGCCTCGCTTTCAGTCTGCCTATAACTCCGGCCGAAGGGTGCACTGCCTTGCGCTGCGCGCTCACTTCGGCTGAACCGTGGATGGGGAACCATGAACACTTCTATCAGTACCGCCTACAACTACAAGGTGGTCCGCCAATTCGCCATTATGACGGTGGTGTGGGGCATCGTCGGCATGGGGCTCGGGGTTTTTCTCGCGGCCCAGTTGGTCTGGCCCGAACTCAACTTCAATTTGCCGTGGACCAGCTTCGGCCGCCTGCGCCCGCTGCACACCAACGCAGTGATCTTCGCCTTCGGCGGCTGCGCCTTGTTCGCCAGTTCGTTCTATTCGGTGCAACGCACCTGCCAGACGCCATTGTTTGCGCCGAAAATCGCCGCGTTCTGCTTCTGGGGCTGGCAACTGGTGATTCTGCTCGCGGCCATCAGCCTGCCGCTGGGCTACACCAGCTCCAAGGAATACGCCGAGCTGGAATGGCCGATCGACATTCTGATCACCATTGTCTGGGTCGCCTACGCCGTCGTGTTCTTCGGCACGATCATGCAGCGCAAGACCAAACACATCTATGTCGGTAACTGGTTCTTCGGTGCGTTCATCATCACCGTGGCGATCCTGCACATCGTCAACAACCTGGAATTGCCGGTCAGCTTCACCAAGTCCTACTCGCTGTACGCCGGTGCCACCGACGCGATGGTGCAATGGTGGTACGGACACAACGCCGTAGGCTTTTTCCTCACCGCCGGTTTCCTCGGAATGATGTACTACTTCGTGCCGAAACAGGCCGAGCGCCCGGTGTATTCGTATCGCCTGTCGATCGTGCACTTCTGGGCGCTGATCACCCTGTACATCTGGGCCGGCCCGCACCACTTGCACTACACCGCGTTGCCCGACTGGGCGCAGTCGCTGGGCATGGTGATGTCGCTGATCCTGCTGGCACCGAGCTGGGGCGGGATGATCAACGGCATGATGACCCTGTCGGGCGCCTGGCATAAGTTGCGCAGCGACCCGATCCTGCGCTTCCTGGTGGTGTCCCTGGCGTTCTACGGCATGTCGACCTTCGAAGGGCCGATGATGGCGATCAAGACGGTCAACGCCCTCTCCCACTACACCGACTGGACCATCGGCCACGTCCACGCCGGCGCGCTCGGCTGGGTGGCGATGATTTCCATCGGCGCGCTGTACCACATGATCCCGAAAGTCTTCGGACGCGAGCAGATGCACAGCATTGGCCTGATCAACGCGCACTTCTGGCTCGCCACCATCGGCACCGTTCTGTACATCGCCTCGATGTGGGTCAACGGTATCGCCCAGGGCCTGATGTGGCGTGCGGTGAACGAGGACGGCACGCTGACTTACTCCTTCGTCGAGACCCTGGTGGCCAGCCACCCTGGCTTCGTCGTGCGGCTGGTGGGTGGCGCGATCTTCCTCACGGGCATGTTGCTGATGGCCTACAACACCTGGCGCACCGTGCGGGCCTCGCAGCCTGCCGCCGTCGCCGCTGCCGCGCAGATGGCCTGAGGAGTCCGCCATGAAACACGAAACTATCGAGAAAAACGTCGGCCTGTTGCTGCTGCTGATGATCCTGGCCGTGAGCATCGGCGGCCTGACCCAGATCGTCCCGCTGTTCTTCCAGGACGTGACCAATAAACCGGTGGAAGGCATGAAGCCCTACACCGCGTTGCAACTGGAAGGTCGCGACCTCTACATCCGCGAAGGCTGTGTCGGTTGCCACTCGCAGATGATCCGTCCGTTCCGTGCCGAAACCGAACGCTACGGCCACTACTCGGTGGCCGGCGAAAGCGTCTGGGATCACCCGTTCCTGTGGGGCTCGAAACGCACCGGGCCGGACCTGGCACGGGTCGGCGCGCGTTACTCGGATGACTGGCACCGCGCGCACTTGTACAACCCGCGCAACGTCGTGCCGGAGTCGAAGATGCCCGCCTACCCGTGGCTGGTGGCCAATCAGCTCGACAGCAGCCACACCGAAACCAAGCTGCGCGCCATGCGCACCCTGGGCGTGCCATACACCGACGAGGACATCACCGGTGCCGTCGCTTCGCTCAAGGGCAAGAGCGAGATGGATGCGCTGGTCGCCTACCTGCAAGTGCTCGGCACTGCGATCAAGAGCAAGAGGTGAGCCATGGTTGTTGAGATGAGCACTGGAATGATCCGCGGCCTGGGCACCGTCGTTGTCTTCATCGCCTTCGTCGGCCTGACCCTGTGGGTGTTCAACGGCAAGCGCAATCCGGAATTCGCCGAAGCGCGCCTGCTGCCGTTCGCCGACGAGCCACAACCCGACATCACCGAAGAATCTGCAACAAGGAGTACCCGGCCATGACCACCTTCTGGAGTACGTGGATCTGCGTACTGACCATCGGCAGCCTGATCGGCCTGACCTGGCTGTTGATCGGCACCCGCAAGGGTGAAACCAAGGGCAGCGTCGACCAGACCATGGGCCACAGCTTCGACGGCATCGAGGAGTACGACAACCCGTTGCCGCAATGGTGGTTCATGCTGTTCGCCGGCACCCTGGTATTCGCCGTCGGCTACCTGATCCTCTATCCGGGCCTGGGCAACTGGAAAGGCATCCTGCCCGGCTACGAAAATGGCTGGACCGGCGTGCACGAATGGGAAAAGGAAATGGCCAAGGCTGACACTAAGTTCGGACCGATTTTCGCCAAATTCGCGGCAATGCCACTGGAAGAAGTGGCCAAAGACCCGCAAGCGCTGAAAATGGGCGGCCGCCTGTTTGCCTCCAACTGCTCGGTGTGTCACGGCTCGGACGCCAAGGGTGCATTCGGCTTCCCCAACCTGACCGACAGCGACTGGCGTTGGGGTGGCAACCCGGAAACCATCAAGACCACCATCATGGGTGGCCGGATGGCGATGATGCCGGCCTGGGGTGAAGTCCTGGGGGAAGATGGTGTGAAAAACGTCGCCGCTTATGTGCGCCATGGTCTGGCCGGCCTGCCCTTGCCTGCCGACAGCAAGGCCGACCTGCAAGCCGGACAACAAGCCTTCAGCACCACCTGCGTCGCCTGCCATGGCGCAAACGGCCAGGGCACCGAAGCCATGGGTGCGCCGAACCTCACGCACCCGGCCGGCTTCATCTACGGCACCAGCCTGACGCAGCTTGAACAGACGATTCGGCATGGCCGCCAGGGCCATATGCCGGCGCAAAACGAACTGCTCGGCAACGATAAGGTGCAATTGCTGGCCGCGTATGTGTACAGCCTCTCCCACGGTTTGAATACCGAGCGCTTACAGGCTGAAGACAACCGCGAATAAATCCCGACCGCTCTGCTGCCGCATTCTCCCGGATGCGGCAGTTCCCTGCTCCTTTGCGACGCATTGTCGCACCCTCTTTGACTCTTCCTTTCGGTTCCCCGGATTCAGGTCTAAGCTTCCCCCGATGCGGACTGGCCGGTGCCGGTTCCAGGTCGACCCTGAACGATGTGTTCGACGAATCTGCCCGATGACAGGCCGCAAAGGCTGGTAGATACCGGCTGTCGCGCCAATTGCCTTCGGTCAGCCAAACGTTGCGTTTGAACACACCTCGTTACATCCGACCTGACCCCCTCGCCTGATCAGTCCGCCAGGACGTTTTGCCCACGGGCAATTTTGTCCCTACGCGGCGCATGGAAAGGCCGCAGAATCAGCATTTGAAAGCATTGACCCAGGTCATGGCGCGTTGCAATGACCCCCTGCTTTCTCCATACTTGCGGCCGATTTTTAATCCTAATAAAACACCCAAACCGTGGAACCTTAGAATGAGCACAGCAATCAGTCCGACTGCTTATAACTATAAGGTAGTCCGCCAGTTCGCCATCATGACGGTGGTCTGGGGGATCCTTGGCATGGGGCTCGGTGTCTTCATCGCCTCACAGCTCGTATGGCCGGAATTGAACTTCGGTCTGCCGTGGACGACTTTTGGACGCTTACGCCCGTTGCACACCAACCTGGTGATTTTCGCCTTCGGTGGATGTGCACTGTTTGCCACTTCTTATTACGTCGTGCAGCGAACCTGCCAAACGCGACTGATTTCCGACAGCCTCGCCGCCTTCACCTTCTGGGGATGGCAAGCGGTGATCGTCGGCGCGATCATTACCTTGCCGATGGGTTTCACCACCACCAAGGAATACGCGGAACTGGAATGGCCCCTGGCTATTCTGCTGGCCATTGTCTGGGTCACCTACGGTCTGGTGTTCTTCGGCACCATCGTCAAGCGCAAGACCAAGCACATCTATGTGGGTAACTGGT
Organism: Pseudomonas sp. KB_15; assembly: GCF_052114525.1. NCBI lineage: Bacteria > Pseudomonadati > Pseudomonadota > Gammaproteobacteria > Pseudomonadales > Pseudomonadaceae > Pseudomonas > Pseudomonas sp. KB_15. The sequence continues at coordinate 54,356 of NZ_JBFREX010000022.1, forward strand.
TCTACGGCGCGTTCATCGTCGTGACCGCGATGCTGCACATCGTCAACCACATGTCGCTGCCGGTCAGCCTGTTCAAGTCGTACTCGGCCTATTCGGGCGCGACGGACGCAATGATCCAGTGGTGGTACGGCCACAACGCCGTGGGTTTCTTCCTGACCACCGGCTTCCTGGGGATGATGTACTACTTCGTGCCGAAACAGGCCGAACGTCCGATCTACTCCTATCGCCTGTCGATCGTGCACTTCTGGGCACTGATCACCCTGTACATCTGGGCCGGTCCGCACCACCTGCACTACACCGCACTGCCGGACTGGGCGCAGTCCCTGGGCATGGCGATGTCGATCATCCTGCTGGCTCCGAGCTGGGGCGGCATGATCAACGGCATGATGACCCTGTCGGGCGCCTGGCATAAGCTGCGCACCGACCCGATCCTGCGCTTCCTGGTGGTGTCCCTGGCGTTCTACGGCATGTCGACCTTCGAAGGTCCGATGATGGCGATCAAGACCGTCAACTCGCTGTCGCACTACACCGACTGGACCATCGGCCACGTACACGCCGGCGCTCTGGGCTGGGTGGCGATGATCTCGATCGGCGCCATCTACCACATGATCCCGAAACTGTTCGGTCGTGCGCAGATGCACAGCACCGGCCTGATCAACACCCACTTCTGGCTCGCGACCATCGGTACCGTGCTCTACATCGCTTCGATGTGGGTCAACGGCATTACCCAGGGCCTGATGTGGCGTGCAATCAACGACGACGGCACCCTCACCTACTCGTTCGTCGAAGCGCTGCAAGCCAGCCACCCTGGTTTCATCGTTCGTGCCCTGGGCGGTGCGTTCTTCGCCACCGGCATGTTGTTCATGGCCTACAACGTATTCCGTACCGTACGTGCCTCGAACCCGGCTGAAGCTGAAGCCGCCGAACAGATCGTTGTAGTTGGAGCTCACTGATGAAGCATGAAGCAGTCGAGAAGAATATTGGCCTGCTGGCCTTCTTCATGGTCATCGCCGTCAGCGTCGGCGGCCTGACCCAGATCGTTCCGCTGTTTTTCCAGGATGTCACCAACAAGCCGGTCGAGGGCATGAAGCCCCGCACCGCCCTTGAACTGGAAGGCCGGGACGTTTATATCGCCAACGGTTGTGTCGGCTGCCACTCGCAGATGATCCGTCCGTTCCGTGCTGAAACCGAACGCTACGGCCACTACTCGGTCGCCGGTGAAAGCGTCTGGGACCACCCCTTCCTGTGGGGTTCCAAGCGTACCGGTCCGGACCTGGCCCGTGTCGGCGGCCGTTACTCCGATGACTGGCAGCGTGCGCACTTGTACAACCCGCGCAACGTAGTGCCTGAGTCGAAAATGCCGGCCTACCCGTTCCTCGTGGAAAACAAGCTCGACGGTAAAGACACTGCGAAAAAAATGGAAGTCTTGCGCACGCTCGGCGTCCCTTACACCGACGAAGACATCGCCGGCGCCAAGGATGCTGTGAAGGGCAAAACCGAAATGGACGCGCTGGTGGCCTATCTGCAAGGCCTGGGCACCATCATCAAAAGCAAACGGTGAATTGGATGGATATCGGGATGATTCGTGGCCTGGGCACCGTTGTCGTGATGGTGGCCTTCATCGGACTGGCACTGTGGGTGTTCAGTCCCAAGCGCAAGTCGGAGTTTGAAGACGCGACCTTGCTGCCTTTCGCGGATGATCCCGAAGCCATCAAGCACGTCGAGCAAGCTTCTAGGAGTAACAAAGAATGACTACATTCTGGAGTCTGTACGTCACAGTCCTCAGTCTCGGTACGATCTTTTCCCTGACCTGGCTGCTGCTGTCGACCCGCAAGGGCCAGCGCGCAGAGCAGACGGACGAGACAGTCGGGCACTCCTTCGACGGGATCGAGGAGTACGACAACCCGCTGCCGAAATGGTGGTTCATGCTGTTCGTGGGCACCATCATCTTCGCACTGGGCTACCTGGCGCTGTATCCGGGCCTGGGTAACTGGAAAGGCCTGCTGCCGGGTTACGGCTACCTCGACAACGAGAAGCAGACCCCGTTCGCCAACGGCCAGACCGGCTGGACCGGCGTTCACGAGTGGGAAAAGGAAATGGCCAGGTCGGACGCCAAGTTCGGTCCGATCTTCGCCAAGTTCGCTGCCATGCCAATCGAAGAAGTGGCCAAGGACCCGCAAGCCCTGAAGATGGGTGGCCGTCTGTTCGCCTCCAACTGCTCGGTTTGCCATGGTTCCGACGCCAAGGGCGCCTATGGCTTCCCTAACCTGACCGACGCCGACTGGCGCTGGGGCGGCGAGCCGGCAACCATCAAGACCACCATCATGGGCGGCCGTCATGCAGTAATGCCGGCGTGGGCTGAAGTGATCGGCGAGCAAGGCGTGGCCGACGTGGCCGCGTTTGTCCTGACCAACCTCGATGGCCGCAAGTTGCCGGAAGGCACCAAGGCCGACCCGGTTGCCGGGCAGAAACTGTTCGCCACCAACTGCGTGGCGTGCCACGGTCCGGAAGGCAAAGGTACGCCAGCGATGGGCGCGCCTGACCTGACTCACCCGGCAGCGTTCATCTACGGTTCGAGCTTCGCTCAACTGCAGCAGACCATCCGTTACGGCCGTCAGGGCCAGATGCCTGCGCAAGAGCAACTGCAAGGTAACGACAAGGTTCACCTGCTGGCCGCTTACGTCTACAGCCTGTCTCACGGTGAGAAGGCAGCGGACGCCGAGTAAGGCAAACGCTTGATGCAATAAAAAACGGCCCTGCCAATGAGAATTGGCGGGGCTTTTTTTATGGTTCTTCACGCATTCCCGGGAACCTGTAGGAGCCAGCCTGCTGGCGATGGTCGTTAACGATAACGCGTGCTCTCTGGTTCAACGCGGCGCCCTTGACTCCATCGCCAGCAGGCTGGCTCCTACAGGTTGTTGCGTTGCCTGAAGACAGCATCGACTTCAACCCTGAGCGAGTAGTCATCATTAGCAGGCCATCAGAGAATTGATTCCGCCCGCACCTGAAAACCGTCCATAATTCTCAAGTCAATTGATTCAAGTCATTACACCAACAATTGATTTTGCCAAACGTGACCAAAGGTCGCACCCGCAGGCTAGAGCGACAGGCGTATCATTGAGCCACTGCAACACCCCTTTTTGACCCCGGTCGGCACGTACTGACCGAGGCACTTTTCCACTGCCGTGGGATGCAATGATGAGCAACCAGATTCCGGTACACGACGTCACTCCACCCGCCAGGAACGCGAACAACAGCGTCGACCTCTACGCCTCCAGAGAAAAAATCTACACCCGCGCCTTCACCGGCCTGTTTCGCAATCTGCGGATGACCGGCGGTGCCCTGTTGTTCCTGCTGTATTTCGGCACGGTGTGGCTGAACTGGGGCGGTCACCAGGCCGTCTGGTGGAACCTGCCGGAGCGCAAGTTCTTCATTTTCGGCGCCACCTTCTGGCCTCAGGATTTCATCCTGCTGTCCGGCATGCTGATCATCGCTGCGTTCGGCCTGTTCTTCATCACCGTGTACGCCGGACGGGTCTGGTGCGGCTATACCTGCCCGCAAAGCGTCTGGACCTGGATCTTCATGTGGTGCGAAAAGGTCACCGAAGGTGACCGCAACCAACGCATCAAGCTCGACAAGGCGCCGATGAGCGCCAACAAGTTCCTGCGCAAGCTCAGCAAGCACAGCCTGTGGCTGTTGATCGGTTTCGTCACCGGCATGACCTTCGTCGGCTACTTCTCGCCGATCCGCGAACTGAGCATCGAATTCTTTACCGGCGAAGCGGATGGCTGGTCGTACTTCTGGGTCGGTTTCTTCACCCTCGCCACTTACGGCAACGCCGGCTGGTTGCGTGAACAGGTGTGCATCTACATGTGCCCGTACGCGCGCTTCCAGAGCGTGATGTTCGACAAGGACACGCTGATCGTTTCCTACGACCCGCGCCGTGGCGAAAGCCGTGGCCCGCGTAAAAAAGGCATCGACTACAAGGCCCAGGGCCTGGGTGACTGCATCGACTGCACCATGTGCGTCCAGGTCTGCCCGACCGGTATCGACATCCGTGACGGCCTGCAAATCGAATGCATCGGATGCGCCGCCTGCATCGATGCCTGCGACGCCGTCATGGACAAAATGGAATACCCGCGCGGGCTGATCAGCTACACCACCGAGCACAACCTGTCCGGGCAGAAAACCCATAAACTGCGTCCGCGTCTGATTGGCTATGCAATCGTGCTGCTGGCAATGATCAGCTTGCTGGTGACGGCATTCTTCATGCGTGCGCTGGTCGGCTTCGATGTCAGCAAAGACCGCGTGCTGTACCGCGAGAACGCCGAAGGCCGGATCGAAAACGTCTACAGCCTGAAAATCATGAACAAGGACCAGCGCGACCATACCTACCTGCTCGAAGCATCCGGCCTGCCGGATCTCAAATTGCAGGGCCGACGCGAGATCAAGGTCGCGGCCGGCGAGATCGTCAGCCAGCCTGCCGAACTGTCCGTCGCGCCGGAAAAACTGCCGTCGAGCACCAACGAGGTGAAATTCATCCTCAAGGATGCCGATGACGACAGCGTCCACATTGAAGCCAAGAGCCGGTTCATCGGCCCACAAAATCGTTGAGAGAACAGAACATGCCCGCAGCAACTGCCGCAAGTCCCTGGTACAAGCACCTCTGGCCGTGGATCATCATCGGGATCCTGGCCTGCTCGGTGACCTTGACCTTGTCCATGGTGACCATCGCGGTGAAGAACCCGGACAACCTGGTCAACGACAACTACTACGAGGCCGGCAAAGGCATCAACCGCTCCCTCGACCGTGAACTGCTGGCCCAGAACCTGAAAATGCGCGCCAGCGTTCATCTCGATGACGTGACCGGAGAGGTTGACTTGCGCCTGAGCGGCGACAGCCAGCCCAAGACCCTGGAGCTGAACCTGATCTCGCCGACCCAACCGGAAAAGGATCGCAAGATCACCCTGACCCGTAGCGAAACCGAACAGGGCCGCTACATCGGCCAGTTGAGCGACAGGATCGAAGGCCGGCGTTTTGTCGAGTTGCTCGGCACTCAGGACGACCACATCTGGCGCATGTTCGAAGAAGAATCGATCAGCCACGACAAGGATCTGCTGCTCGGTGATGAACCGTTGCAAGGTGCTGAAGACCTGAAGAAATAAAGCAGCGCTTCGCGCATCGCGAGCAAGCTCGCTCCCACAGTTGATCACCGCCATGCTCAGAACCTGAGTACACCCATGATCCCTGTGGGAGCGAGCTTGCTCGCGATGAGGCCCTATCCGACGATAGAGATTCAGCAGTACTAGTGAATACTCCATGACCACCACCCCACTCCCCTGCTACCACTGCGCCCTGCCCGTCCCGGCCGGCAGCCGCTTCACCGCCGCGGTCCTGGGGCAAACCCGCGAATTCTGCTGCCCGGGTTGCCAGGCCGTGGCCGAGGCCATTGTCGCCGGTGGTCTGGAAAACTATTACCAGCACCGCAGCGAAGCCTCGGCCAACCCCGAAACGCTACCAGTGCAACTGGTGGATGAACTGGCGCTGTACGACCGTGCCGATGTACAGCAACCCTTCGTTCGCCACGAAGGCGAGCTCGCCGAAACCACACTCTTGATGGAAGGCATCAGCTGCGCAGCCTGCGGCTGGTTGATCGAGAAACACCTGCGCACCTTGCCGGCGGTGGCCGAAGCGCGCCTCAACCTGTCCAACCATCGCCTGCATGTGCGCTGGACCGATGCGCAATTACCCCTGAGCCATCTCCTCAGCGAACTGCGTCACATCGGTTATGCCGCACACCCGTATCAGGCCGACCGCGCCAGCGAACAACTGGCCAGCGAAAACCGCCTGGCCCTGCGCCAGCTCGGCGTGGCCGGGCTGCTGTGGTTCCAGGCGATGATGGCAACCATGGCCACCTGGCCTGAATTCAACATCGACCTCAGCCCCGAACTGCACACCATCCTGCGCTGGGTCGCGCTGTTCCTCACCACCCCGATCGTGTTCTACAGCTGTGCGCCGTTCTTCAAAGGCGCCATGCGCGATCTGCGCACCCGTCACCTGACCATGGACGTTTCAGTGTCGCTGGCCATCGGCAGTGCCTACGTTGCCGGGATCTGGACTTCGATCACCGGGGTCGGCGAACTGTATTTCGATGCCGTCGGCATGTTTGCCCTGTTTCTGCTGGCCGGGCGTTATCTGGAACGGCGCGCCCGCGAGCGTACGGCCGCCGCGACTGCGCAATTGGTCAACCTGTTGCCCGCCTCGTGCCTGCGCCTGACGCCTGACGGCCAGAGCGAACGCATTCTGCTCAGTGAACTGCGTGTTGGCGATCAGGTGCTGGTGCATCCGGGCGCCATTCTTCCGGCTGACGGCAAGATCCTCGACGGTCAGTCGAGTGTCGACGAGTCGCTGCTGACCGGCGAATACCTGCCGCAACCCCGCACCCTCGGCGATGCGGTCACCGCCGGCACCCTGAACGTCGAAGGCGCACTGACCGTCGAGGTTCAGGCCCTGGGCCAGGACACTCGCCTCTCGGCCATCGTTCGCCTGCTCGATCGTGCCCAGGCCGAAAAGCCGCGCCTGGCGGAAATCGCGGACCGCGCCGCACAATGGTTCCTGCTGTTTTCGCTGATCGCTGCCGCCGCGATTGGCCTGCTGTGGTGGCAACTGGATGCCTCGCGGGCGTTCTGGATCGTGCTGGCGATGCTCGTGGCGACGTGCCCGTGTGCCTTGTCGCTGGCGACGCCGACCGCCCTCACTGCCGCCACCGGCACCTTGCACAAACTCGGCCTGCTGCTGACGCGCGGCCATGTGCTGGAAGGCCTGAACCAGATCGACACGGTGATTTTCGACAAGACCGGCACCCTCACCGAAGGGCGCCTGGCGCTGCGTTCGATCCGCCCCCTCGGCGCGCTCGACAACGACCAATGCCTGAGCCTCGCCGCCGCCCTGGAAAATCGCTCCGAACACCCGATCGCCCGTGCTTTCGGACGCGCGCCAATGGCAGCCGAAGAAGTCCACAGTACCCCGGGGCTTGGCCTTGAGGGGCTGGTGGATGGGCGACGCCTGCGCATCGGCCAACCGGGATTCGTCTGCGAACTCAGTGGCGCCGTGGTGCCGTCGATGCCCGAAGAGGCCGGCCAATGGCTGCTGCTGGGCGACGGCCAGGGACCGCTGGCCTGGTTCGTCCTCGATGATCGCTTGCGTGCCGATGCGCCCGAACTGCTGGCCGCGTGCAGGGCGCGTGGCTGGCGCACGCTGTTGTTATCCGGCGACAGCTCGCCGATGGTCGCCAGTGTGGCGGCGGAACTGGGCATCGATGAAGCCCGCGGCGGCTTGCGTCCGGACGATAAACTGCAAGTCCTGCAACAACTGCACAAAGAAGGTCGCAAGGTGTTGATGCTGGGGGACGGGGTCAATGACGTGCCAGTGCTGGCGGCTGCGGATATCAGCGTCGCCATGGGCTCGGCCACCGATCTGGCGAAAACCAGTGCCGATGCCGTGCTGCTGTCCAACCGCCTCGACGCCCTGGTGCAAGCCTTCAGCCTGGCACGGCGCACCCGTCGGGTCATTATCGAGAATCTGTTGTGGGCCGGGCTGTACAATGGCCTCATGCTGCCCTTCGCCGCCCTCGGCTGGATCACCCCGGTGTGGGCGGCGGTGGGCATGTCGATCAGTTCGTTGACCGTGGTGTTGAACGCCCTGCGCCTGACTCGAATGCCGAGCGCGCATGCCCTCTCCACCACGCCAGAAACCCGCCCGCTGCCGGCCTGAGCCGCGCGGGCATGGAGTCCAGATGCCAGCTCTTTACGTGATGATTCCCGCTGCGCTGCTGATCGTGGCCATCGCTGTCTATATCTTCTTCTGGGCGGTCGACAGCGGTCAGTACGACGACCTCGACGGCCCGGCCCACAGCATCCTGTTCGACGACCAGGACCCGAACCACACCGCCGCCGTCGATGAGGCCAGCGGCCAACCGGCCAAGCCGCAAGACAAGGCACCGCCCCATGCTTGAATTGGCGCCACTGCTGGTGTCTGCGGTGATCCTCGGCTTGCTCGGCGGCGGCCACTGCCTGGGCATGTGCGGCGGCTTGATGGGCGCGCTGACCCTGGCGATTCCCAAGGAACAGCGCAGCCGCCGCTTTCGCCTGCTGCTAGCCTACAACCTGGGACGGATTCTGAGCTATGCCTGCGCCGGATTGCTGATCGGCCTGGCTGGATGGGCCGTGGCCAGCAGCCCGGCGGCGATGTTCCTGCGCATCCTCGCCGGCTTGCTGCTGATTGCCATGGGCCTGTACCTGGCCGGCTGGTGGAGCGGCCTGACCCGTATCGAAAGCCTCGGTCGAGGCTTGTGGCGGCATATCCAGCCAGTCGCCAACCGGTTGCTGCCGGTGTCGAGCGTTCCGCGCGCGCTGCTGTTGGGCGCACTCTGGGGCTGGCTGCCGTGCGGCCTGGTTTACAGCACCTTGCTATGGTCGGCCAGCCAGGGCAACGCGCTGGACAGCGCATTGTTGATGCTCGCGTTCGGGCTCGGCACCTGGCCGGTGCTGCTGGCGACTGGCCTCGCCGCCGAGCGCATCACCGCACTGTTGCGCAAGCGCAGCGTACGGATGGCGGGCGGCTTGTTGGTGATGTTGTTCGGCATCTGGACCTTGCCGGGGCCGCATCAGCATTGGCTCATGGGGCACTAGATCGGCGGCCCCCCTTGTAGCAGCTGCCGAGCGCATCACCGCACTGTTGCGCAAGCGCAGCGTACGGATGGCAGGCGGCATGTTGGTGATGCTGTTCGGCATCTGGAC
>NZ_JBFREX010000023.1:0-69648 GCF_052114525.1 Pseudomonas sp. KB_15
GGTAACGACGTCCTCACCGGCGGTGGTGGTAACGACGTGATGAGTGGTGTCGTCGGCAACGATACGTTCGTGTTTGCTGCCGCGGGTTTCGGCAACGATACGATCCTGAACTTCGGAGCCAATCCGGCCGGGCAGGACTTGCTCAATATCGCGGCACTGGGGATCACCAGCGCGACGTTCGCTGCCAACGTGACCATAGCGGCTAACGGGGCGGACACGGTGGTAGGGATCGGGGCGGACACGATTCACCTTGTCGGTGTCAGCAGTGCGACCGTTGATCAGACGGACTTCATTCTGGCGGGATAAGGAGGCCTTCTCGACAACGTTGAGCTCAAAGCAATATGAGGTGTGTGGCGGTTGCCACACACCTTTTTTTTGGGGCTTCCACTGGTTTGAGCGTGGGCACGACCCCTTGCAGGAGCCAGCCTGCTGGCGATGGTCGTTAACGATAACGCGTATGAACTGGATAAACGCGGCGCACTTGAGCCCATCGCCAGCAATCGAGCGTCGACCGGCTGCTCCTACAGTTTCCCGGGAATGTGTGAAGAACCTTTTTTTTGTGCGCGTAAAAAACCGGATCAACCGCTGAGGCTCTGTACCAGGCTTTCGAGCGCTTCAATGGTTTTGTCATCCTGCACCGGTTGCGTAACTGCAGCCGCGTTGAGTTGCCGTGCCAGGCGGTATTCGCTGGGTGTGCAGTTGGCGAACTGCTTGAAGGCACGAGCGAAGTAGGAAGGATCCTTGAAGCCGGCCTCATAGCCGATGCTGGTAATCGGCATCTGGCTATTGTCGAGCAGATCTTTGGCGAAGTTCATGCGCTTGTCCAGGATGTAATCCGTGAAGCCAAGCCCATTGGCTTCCTTGAACAGGCGGCTGAAGCGAAATGTCGTCATGCCGCAGCGTTGCGCCAGATCCCGCTGATCGATGCTGTCTCGAAAGTGCTGCTCGATGTACAGCATGACATTGCTCAGCGCCTGGTGTTTCTGGTGTCCTGAGGTCCGCCGGATGCTGTCCGGCAGGGTCGGGGAGTGGTCGATCTGCGATGTCTTGTCCTGGCCGCTGGCATTTCGGCGCAACTCGCAGAGCTGCGCCACCGCTGTCAGGTAACGCTTCTTCTCGGTGGTCGAGAGCGGGAGCACCATGTATTCCCAGACGCTGGAGCGCATGGCCCATACAGCCAGATCCTCCGAGTGCTGCACGGTGAACATGGTGATCGGGATGCTGGGGGTGGTGCGTTTGATCTCCAGCAATAGCCTCAAGCCTGGAGTGTCGGGGCGATCAAAATGGACGCAGATCATGTCTGCCTGTTCCCTGATGGGCAACACGGAGTTTTTCGCCAGTTTGCAGTCGCAGGTACCCACGAACTGCGCGACGAGTTCTTTCGTGGACCGATCATGAGTCAGATCGAACCATAGGAGCGATGGCCTTTTGGTCAAGTTGGACGTCATGTCTCTACTCAGGGGTTCTTGGTGACTCTCTTCGCTAAGGAGTATTGCCAACGTGCCATCACTTTGCAGATTAAATCCTGATAGGAAAAACGATTTTTAGTTCTATTCGCTCTATGGATTGCCTGGAGGGCAGCCCCGGGCGAGTGTTTGTTGGTGTGTTTCGACGAGCCCGGGATTAACCGCTTGTCGCTTGTGAATCATTGACAACCGCCTTTGCCTTGCCGCGCCTGGTTTACCCCTCCCGTTACTTTGCAAAGGCCAATGCCCAGTATTTGGCCGCCCCGCAAAAAAGTCCTAACGATGTGCAAAATCTTCCTAACGCTAATGCCTTGCTCCTGACTAGTGTTGAACTCAGGCAGCGCAGAACGTACTGCCTCAGAAAAAACAACATTCAAGTGAGGTGGGCAAAATGATCATGCAAACAATCAAGGCTTCGGTAGTGAAGTTCATCCAGGACGAAGATGGCCTGACCGTTGTGGAGTACGCGGTAGCCGGCGGGTTGGTTACGGCACTTGTCGTCGGATTGTTCACGGTCCTTGGAACTGAGGTAAAAACCAAAATTCAGGCGCTGTGCGATGCGCTCAAGGGGTCCGCTTGCGTCCCAGCCGCATAGTAATTCCCGCTGGGGGACGCGTCGATGTCCATGGAACAGCCGGTTGCCGCTATTTCTGATAGGGCGCCGGCAACTTTCTTAATGGACATCGCGTGTCCTTGTCAATTTGCTTAGGGAGCGCGAATCACTGCGCTGTTCAAGGCCGCCAACAGCAATATTGCGTGCTAACGATTAATACCCGCAGGGAGACAAGCCATGTCTACGGAACTGCTCTCGATGGTTTTACTGATAGGACTTTTGGGCGTGGCGGTGGTGAGCGATCTGCTTCGCCACCGTATTCCCAACATGCTCGTCCTGGTGGGTCTTGCCTTGGGATTGATCGGTCAAATGCATTCAGGCGGTGTCAGTGGATTGGGTGACAGCCTGCTGGGCACCCTGATCTGTTTTGCGCTGTTTCTGCCGATGTACGCCTTCGGTGGCATGGCTGCCGGTGACGTCAAGTTGATGGCCATGGTCGGCAGTTTTCTACCGTTCCATTACGCATTGTGGGCTGCAATGTTCAGCCTGATGGCCGGTGCTATATGCGGTTTATTGATAGTGCTGTTTCGCGGCCAATTGCGTCAGACCCTGGGGCGCTATTTGCTGATTCTTCGGGCGCAGGCTTATCTGGCGCCAACTTCAGATGAAGTAGCCGGCAAGCCTTTCCCCTATTCGATTGCAATATTGATCGGCACTTTGAACAGCATCTACTGGCAAGTTGCCATTGGATTCGGAGGTTAGACATGCACGTCATCGTCGATAGTGATGCCTACCCCAGCAGTCAGAGCGCGGTGCAACGCCTGGCTCCTCAGCCCTGCACTATCCGTGAAACCGGCCTGACCGACAGTTTTCTCGGCGAGTTGGTGTGCAAGCATTTGTTTGATGCCGGTGTGCTGGACATGTCGCGGCTGGTGGACCGCCTGGCGCTGACCGGCGCGGTACTTGAAGAGGTCCTGGCGTTTCTGCGCAAGGATGGCCGTGTCGAAGTGCTTGGCCAGGTGAGTCAAACGGGCGGGCAGATGCTGCGTTATGGCCTGACCGAACGTGGTCGCAGTGTCGCCCGCGATGCCCTGTCGCGCAGCGGCTATATAGGAGCGGCCCCCTTCCCGGTGAGTACCTACCGGTCCCTGATCAAACTGCAGACCATTCACCATGGTCGCATCAACGCCAACGATATGCGCAATGCCCTGGCTGGCGTAGTGCTCACGGAGGAGATGCTCGATCAGTTGGGTGTGGCGCTGAACTCCGGGCGCGCGATCATGATTTATGGCCCCGCGGGGACCGGCAAGACCTATGTCAGCAGTCGGCTGATCCGTCTGTTCGCCGAGGCCATCTGGGTCCCTCATGCCATCGTCATCAACGAGTCGGTGATCGAGATCTATGACCCGCAGGTGCATCAGCGGCTTGATGAAAATGCTCAACAGAACAATCTGATGCTCAACGAAGGGATCGACCGTCGACTGCTGTGCTGCAAACGCCCGATCGTCATCACGGGCGGTGAGTTGAGCATGGAGCAGCTGGACGTTCGTTATGACCCCTTCACCCGTCAATACCAGGCCGCCTTGCAGCTCAAGGCCAGCAATGGCCTGTTCATCATCGACGACATGGGACGCCAGCGCATGGCACCCGCCGAGCTGTTCAATCGCTGGATCGTGCCGATGGAAGAGAAACGCGATTTCCTCAACCTGGGCGGCGGTCGGCATTGCGAGTTGCCGTTCGATCTGATTCTGGTGTTTTCCACCAACCTCAATCCCCTGGAACTGGCCGATGAGGCCTTCCTTCGCCGGATTGGCTACAAGCTGCAATTCGGTTACCTGAAGCCCGAGCAGTACGAAAAGATCTGGCGTCAGGAAAGCGAGCGTCTGGGCATTTCCTATGACCCGCTGCTGGTGCGTTATGTGCTGCAAAGGCTTTATGCAAGTGAAGGCATGCCCCTGGTGCCTTGCCATCCCCGCGATCTCCTGAACATGGCACTCGATCGCCAGCGTTATATCGGCGGTTCCGGACCACTGTCACCGAAAGAGTTGGAATGGGCCTGGCACAACTACTTCGTCCAGCTCGACTTTCTTTGATACGGAGATACTGACATGAGCTCTCGTACTCTTACCTTGATAGGCGTTTCTCTGGCCATGGGCCTTGGGGCTGCATGGATGGCCGACTCCTGGCTGAGTGCGCGGCTCAATGCCAGCCCGGATGACCACCTTCGAAACGTGGTGGTCGCCACGGTAGAGATTCCATTCGGGCAGATGGTCGAGGCCCAGCAGGTCACGACCGTACGCATGCCTATGGATACGATCCCGGACGATGCCTTCGATGCCAGCGAAAAAACCGTGGGCAAGATCGCAACGTTCGACATTCTGCGCGGCGACATCGTGCGCGGTGCGCGTCTGAGCGAGCACCTGGGTGGCAGCACCCTGGCTTCTTTGATTGCGCCTGACAAACGCGCCATATCGGTACGCGTGGACGATGTGGTCGGCGTGGGCGGATTCCTGTTGCCGGGTAACCGGGTCGATGTACTGGCGACCAAAACCACCAATTCCGGCAGTAACAGCGCCACGTCCAGGACCATCCTCGAGAACTTGCGAGTGTTGGCGGTGGATCAGACCGCGGGTACCGACAAGACCCAACCGGTCGTGGTGCGCGCAGTGACGCTGGAGATGACGACTGCCGAGGCTGAAACCCTTGTCACGGCGCAAACGGAAGGGAAGTTGCAATTGACCTTGCGCAACCCGCTGAACGCCGAGAAAAAAATTGCGGCCGTTGCGCCTGCCACACCGCTCATGGCGGTGGCTACCGCCACAGAGCCAAAACGCGTAGTGCTGCGTGGTAATGGAGAGAGTGGCAGAGCCGTCACCATTATCCGCGGGATCGAGGCCAATGTAGTCAGAATTCGCTGACAGGGCGCAACAGGTGCCCGGGCACCACGGTATTGGCGCAGCCGATCCGGATCGGAATCGGCAATCGAGGGCTTGATGATGAATCTTCGTATTCAGCGGCCGTTCACTTCGACGCCAAGGCGCCAGGACGGATCGGTGAGCGTATTGATGGTGATCGCGTTGGCGGCGATGGCCATGATGGCAGCGTTGGCTTTGGACGGCGGGCATATGCAGCTGAACAAAACGCGCCTGCAGAATGCGGTGGACGCCGCCGCCCTGAGTGGCGCTAAAACCCTGAGTCAGGCGGCGGGGGGCGTCAACAGTGCCAGCACGACGCGGACTGCCGCGCTCAATACGCTAACGCAAAATGCCAATGCTACGGGCAACAACGAATTGGCCACGGCTGTCGGCGGCAACGCCGGCGCATTTGCAGTGGTGGAATTGGCAAGTAGCGTCTATGGCCCGTTCTCCTATCCAGGGCCGGCGAATGCCAAGTATGTTCGGGTATCGGTACCGAGCTATAACCTGACGGGGTTTTTCTGGAACTTCGCACAGGCATTCGGCGCTGGCGGCCCGGGAGCCAAAGCGGTGGCGGCGATCGCCACCGCTGGCCCCAGCCCTACCAGCCCGTGCGATCTCGCACCGTTGATGGTCTGTGGCGACCCGACTAAATACAACCCGGGCGCCGGCCTGTTCTGGGGCTTCCAGTTTGGTGATTTGAATGTATTGAAGACAGCTTCCGGCAACAAGTCGCCCATTGGTCCAGGCAACTTTCAGTTGCTCGATTTTGGCTCGGGCGGCAATGCGGTCAGGGAGGAGATGGCCGGAGGCGGCACGGTCTGCCGCAATGTGGGAGACAACGTCGCGACTGAGCCTGGCAACAAGGTTGGCCCTGCGTCTCAAGGCCTGAATACGCGCTTCGGCATCTATCAGGGGCCGGTCAGTGCTTCGGACTATCCGCCGGACCTGGTGACCACGTCCAGTAACCCCGCAATCACTGACGACGGCACAGGCCCGAAGTACCAGGGGCAAACCATTACCTCGAGCAATGGCAACCTCACAGCGGGTGGCAACGCGATACTGGACTATAACGACTGGCGTGCGAGCGTTGCCGGGTGTGTGGCAGGGGGCAGTGGCTGTCAGAGCAATGGGGTGTTCGAGCGCCGGATACTGAAAATCGTGGTGGGCGACTGCGCCGGGAAAAATAATGGTTCAACCTCGATCCCCGTCCTCGGTTTTGGCTGCTATTTCGTGGTGCAGCCCATGGATGGCGGCGGCGGGGAAGCGGAGATCTTCGGACAGTTCGTGAAGGAGTGCGAAGGCGACAACGTGGCCGGCCCCTCGCCGTCAACCGATTCCGGCCCGCAGATCATTCAGCTCTACAAAACCTATCTCAACGGCAGCGGTACTCCGAGCACTGACTCGTAGGGGGCGTCATGAGACTTCACGGATTTAAACATCCGCAGCGCCAGCAAGGCCTGGCCATGGTGGAATTCACCCTGGTCCTGCCGGTGTTGCTGTTGCTGTTGCTGGCCTTCGGTGAGTTCGGCCGCATGCTCTATCAGTACAACGTGCTGCTGCAGGCCAGCCGCGATGCCGACCGTTTCGTCGCCAACAATGCCTGGAACTCGACGCTGGGTGCGGTCTCTCTGAACAATACGCTACTGACCCAGACGAAAAACGTTGCGGTGTATGGCGTGCCGGCCAACACCGGGACCGCTGTGGTGTCAGGCCTGACGACTGGCAACGTGGACGTTGCCGCGGTGGGCATCGACCATGTGCGGGTCACCATTACTTACACGTTCTGCCCGGTGATTGGCGCTGGCAATTGCACCGGATCGCTTCCCGGTTTTTTTGGCAGTCAGATTGCACTGGGCATTCCGCTGGTCGCCACTACCGTGATGAGGGCCCTGTGATGAACAGAAAACACATGCGCGGCACCTATACGGTGGAGTTCGCCATCGTTGGTCTGCTGGTGTTCACACTGTTGTTCGGCGTGGTGGAAATAGGTCGCTTGAGCTTCACGGTCAATGCGCTCGATGAAGCCGTGCGGCGTGGTACGCGCCTGGCCGCGGTGTGCAATATCAGCGATCCGGTGGTGTTGCGGCGGGCGATCTTCAATGCTGCGACCGACGCAGGTACGAGCCAGCTGATCAGCAATCTGGCCACCACCAACCTGACGCTGACCTATCTGGACGTCAACGGTGCTGTGGTGGCCAATCCCGGCGACCTGGTCAGCGTCAACGGTTTTCGTGCCATCCGTTATGTCCAGTTGAGTCTGCAAAATTTCGTTTTCAACCTGTTTATTCCCGGGTTCGGCGTGCCCATTACCCTGCCCACATTCAGGGCAACCTTGCCACGTGAAAGCCTAGGGCGTCATTCCGATTCCGGGGAGATCACGCCATGCTGAATACCAAGGACACTCCACTCTCCAGTTCGACCGGCAAAGCCGGGCTCAGGTTGCTGATCAGCAGCCGTGATGCCACGTCGTTGCGCGACCTGCAGAGCGTCTGCCAACGCATGCCCAGCCTGGAGGTGAGCACTCGCCTGGTCAGCAATGGGCATGTCGACCCGCTCTACGGCCTGGACCGGATGCCCGATCTGCTGCTGTTGCGCGTCAGCCACCTGTGGCGCGAGGAGCTGGCGGCACTGTTGCAGCGCCCGGCCCATGAGCGTCCGCCGATGTTGGTGTGCGGATTGCTGAGCGAACAGGAAGGCATGCGTCTGGCGATGCAGGCCGGCGCCCGGGACTTACTGCCGGAGCCTGTCGCCGAGACGGAACTGGTCGCCGCCTTGAATCGGCTGATCATGGAGGTTCGGACCGGCAGCGGGACAGTAGGGAAATTGATCGCCGTGATCAGCTCCAAGGGCGGATCCGGCGGCACCATGCTGGCCTGCAACCTGGCTCAGCAGCTCAGCATGAAGGGCGGCAGTACCCTGTTGCTGGACATGGACCTGCAATTTGGCAGCGTGACGCATTACCTGGATGTGGCGCAAACACACAGCCATCTGGAGGTGTTGCATCAGATCGACGGCATGGACAGCGTCGCGTTACGCGGTTTTTGCAGCCACTTCAGCCCGACCTTGCATGTGCTGGGTGGCCGGGCCGGTGAGCTGTGTCTGTCGCAGGATGCCCAACCCGAGCAACTTGACACCCTGATGCAGTTGGCCCGCGCCAGCTTTGACTGGGTAGTGATCGATCTGCCACGGCAAATCGACCACCTCACCGGCTCCGTACTGGAACAGGTGGATCGGGTGTACGTGGTGGTGCAGCAGAGCGTCAGTCATCTGCGCGATGCCAGCTCCCTGGTGCGGATTCTTCGCGAAGACCTCGGCGTGCGTGGGGATCAGTTGCAGATAGTGGTCAACCGCTATGACAAGACGGCAGCGGTCAGCCTCAAGGATATCGGCGAGGCGCTGCGCTGCACGAACCTGTCGAAATTACCCAATGACTTCAACCTGGTCAGCCAGAGTCAGAACACTGGCGTGCCGTTGGAGCTGCATGCGCCGAAGGCGGCGATCACCGTTGCCCTGCGCAACGTGGCCGATGACCTGGTCGGCAATCAGATGGCTGGAAAAAAAGGCGTGTTCAAACGCGCCTTCAACCGTTTTTTCGGGGGGTGACCCATGATCAGCGACTTTCGTAACCGCTTGCGCAAACAGTCCGGTAAACCCGCCCCATCGTCAGCTGGCCAGTCGGGTGACGATCTGCTGGATCCTGTAGAGGAAGTAATGGCGTGGGAGCGTGCAGCGCCGGACATTCTTTATGAAACCAAAAGTCAGGTCACCCCGGTGGAAGCCGAGTGGCGAGAAAAGATCTACCAGCAATTGCTCAAGGTCATGGACCTGTCCCTGCTGGACTCCCTTGAACAGGCAGAAGCCTCGCGGCAGATTCGCGATATTTGCCAGCGCCTGCTCGATGAACACTCGGCACCGGTGAGTACTTCCAGCCGGCAGTTGATCATCAAGCAGATTACTGACGAGGTGCTCGGTCTGGGGCCTCTGGAACCGCTGCTGGCCGATCACAGTGTGTCCGACATTTTGGTCAACCGGCATGACTCAGTGTATGTCGAGCGCTTCGGCAAGCTGCAACGCACCGATGTGCGTTTTCGCGATGATCGGCATTTACTGAACATCATCGACCGCATCGTCTCCAGCCTGGGTCGGCGTATCGACGAGTCTTCGCCGTTGGTGGATGCGCGGCTCAAGGACGGTTCGCGGGTCAACGCGATTATTCCGCCGCTGGCCATCGACGGCCCGAGCATGTCGATTCGGCGCTTTGCGGTGGACCTGCTCAATACCGACAGCCTGATCCAGGTGGGGGCGTTGACCCCGGCCATTGCCCTGCTGCTCAAGGCGATTGTCCGTGGGCGCTTGAACGTGCTGATTTCCGGCGGTACCGGTTGCGGCAAGACCACCATGCTCAATGTGCTTTCCAGTTTCATTCCGCACAACGAGCGGATCGTCACCATCGAAGACTCGGCCGAACTGCAACTGCAGCAACCCCATGTGGTGCGTCTGGAAACCCGGCCTTCGAATATCGAGGGGCGCGGCGAGGTGAGCCAGCGGGAGTTGGTGCGTAACAGCCTGCGGATGCGGCCGGACCGCATCGTGATCGGCGAAGTACGCGGTGCCGAGGCGCTGGACATGTTGACGGCGATGAACACCGGCCACGACGGCTCGTTGACCACGATCCACGCCAACACCGCGCGCGATGCGTTGGGGCGGATCGAGAACATGGTGTCGATGACCGGGGCGACCTTCCCGATCAAGGCCATGCGCCAACAGATCGCTTCGGCCATCGGGGTGGTCATCCAGCTGGAACGCCAGGAGGACGGCAAGCGCCGCCTGGTCAGCGTGCAGGAGATCAACGGCATGGAGGGCGAGATCATCACCATGACCGAAATCTTCTCCTTCGTGCGCCACGGCGTGGGCGAAAACGGCGAAGTACTCGGTGATTTTCGGCCCAGCGGCATGATCCCCGCTTTCCGTGATGTGCTGGCCAAGCGTGGCATCGTGTTGCCGCTTGAGATGTTCAGGCCTGAGTGGATGGAGGCACGGCAGTCATGAGCAATATTCCCGGTGAATTCATTCTGATGTTCCTCGGTATGGTGTTTATCGCCGTTTTTCTCCTGTCCCAGAGCGTTGCAGTGCCGGTGTTTGGCGAGGCCGGCAAAATGCGCAAGCGCATCCGCGGCCGTTTGCATGTACTGGAGAGAGCCAACAATCAGCCCAACATGCAGACGGTATTACGACAAAAATACCTGACGCGTTTGTCGCCTCTGGAGGCCAGGCTTGAACAGCTGCCTTTTATGGAGGCACTGACGCAAATGATTGAGCAGTCCGGGCACGAATACCGGGCCTATCGGGTATTGCTGCTCGGGCTGGTGCTGGGAGGGGCGGCGGGTATCCTGATCTGGATGGTCTCGTCAGTCTGGTGGATGGCGCTGGTCGCGGGCTTCGCGGTCTTCTGGTTACCCATACTGAAAATCTCTCGCGACCGTGGCAAGCGTTTCGCTGAGTTCGAGGAAGGCCTGCCGGATGCGCTGGATGCCATGTGCCGCGCTTTGCGCGCCGGGCATCCATTCAACGAAACCCTGCGCCTGGTGGCCGAGGAGCACAGGGGGCCGGTCGCTCATGAGTTCGGCCTGACCTTTGCCGATATCAACTTTGGCAACGATGTGCGCCGGGCCATGCTCGGCCTGCTGGAGAGGATGCCGAGCATGACGGTGATGATGCTGGTGACCTCGATCCTCATCCATCGCGAGACCGGCGGTAATCTGACCGAAGTTCTGGAGCGTCTGAGTCGACTGATTCGCGGGCGCTTCCGCTTTCAGCGCAAAGTCAAAACCCTGTCGGCGGAAGGGCGCATGTCGGCCTGGGTGCTGGTGGCGGTTCCTTTTGTGCTGGCGATCGTGATCGTGCTCACCACCCCGCAGTACTTGCCGATGCTGATCAATGATCCCATGGGCCGCAAGATGATCATCGGGGCGTTCTTCGCCATGTTGGTCGGGATTTTCTGGATTCGCAAAATCATCCGGATTCAGGTTTAAGCGGTATTCGCTACCGGGAGGTACAGGTCATGGACTTTTTACTCGGGTTGTTCAGCCGGGTCACGGGGAACGAGGAGATGGCGYGCCTGTTGTTCCTTGGCGCGATCGGTTTGAGTACGGTGCTTGCGGTTGTCGCCATGATTTTGCTGATCATGGGGCTTCAGGACCCGGTGCAGCGTCGTCTGGCGCTGATCAAGCGTGGTCATTTGGGCAACACGGCCGGGCAGGAAGCTCCGGGTAACCTGCAACTGTTGCTGGAGCGGGTCGGCCAGCGCTTTGCTTCGAGCGAATCGCCTCAGACGTCCGTCACCCAGACCCTGTTGATACATGCGGGGTACCGCTCCTCGTCGGCGGTGCAGATGTACTGGGCGGTACGCTTGATATTGCCGTTGTTATTGATCGGAATTGCGTTGCTGCTGTTGCCGATGATTCCCAAGGTGTCCCTGACCATGGGGCTGCTGTTGGTGGCCATGGTGGGCGCTATCGGATGGTTGTTGCCAGGGATGTATGTCGCCAAGCGCAAGCAGTTGCGACAACGTCGGCTGCGTGCTGCGTTTCCGGATGCACTGGACCTGATGGTGGTGTGCGTGGAGTCGGGCCTGGCCCTGCCCACGACCATCGAACGGGTGGCTGAGGAGATGTCGGTCAGTCAGGTCGAACTGGCTGAAGAGCTGGCCCTGGTCAATGCGCAAATCCGCGCGGGCATTTCCAGTACCGAGGCGCTCAAGCAACTGGCCTTACGCACTGGCCTGGATGACGTACAAGGACTGGTCAGCCTGTTGGCGCAGAGTATCCGCTTTGGTACCAGCGTGGCCGACACCTTGCGCATCTATGCTGATGAATTCCGTGACCGGCGCACACAAGCCGCCGAAGAGATGGGGGCGAAAGTCGGTACCAAGCTGGTGTTTCCGCTGATTTTCTGTCTATGGCCGAGCTTCTTTCTGGTCGCTATCGGCCCAGCCATGATCGGGGTACTCAGAGCATTCGGTAAGTGAGCAGGAGTGGTTTGCTGTCGAACCAGGTGGCTATGCAGCATAAGAACGCGGTGGAGCAGGCGATTGGAGTGTATTCACTCCAATCGCCTGCTCCACTATTCAGTACCTGGGCTGTATTTTCCTGCACACATGATTGAGCCTGGCTGTTTAGCCAGGCTACTCTGGACTACGCCAGAGGCTGATCACCCATCGATATGCCTCAGTTGCCGATGGTCATTTGTCCCGGTGTACTCTGGTCAAAATACTGCGGAATCGGGTAGTTGAAGCTATTCAGCCAGCGCTGCATGGCCAGGTCACGTTCGGTGGCCGAAGCGGTTTGCACTATACGGGAGGCAACCACACCGCGAATCTGCRGCTGCAACCACTGTTCGGTGCTTTGTTGATACGGCGAAGCGGGGCCCGGCTCAATAGCCCAGGCAGTGGTGGACAGGCAAGCCATGCACACGATCAACAGCCTTTTGGTATTCATCTCGACTCCTCGTACGTTCTACTTGTTCGCACTGGAAGAGGCATCGGCTACCTCAGTCTTGCGATTGCCATCGGCAGCCACCACTTTTTTGGCGGAGGCCTTGAGTTTTTCCGCGCGGGTTTGGGCCTCTACGACTTGCTTGGGGCTCAAGTCGGCACGGGTCACGAGGTCGGCAGCCGCCTTCCAGTTATCCTGGTAGATCAGCAGCGTCACCATATTGAGTGCCGCCAGTGTGTTTGCCTGCTTGAGCTCCATGGCGGTCATGAACTCAAAGCGTGCTTCTGGGATCCGTCGCTGATTGAGGTAGACCACCCCCAGGTCATTGCGCATCCTGTCGTCGGTGGGGGCCATCTTCACCGCACGTTCAAGGTGAGTGGCAGCGCTGGCGTTATCATTTTTGGCGGCGGCCAACTGGCCCAGACCATGCTCCCCTTCAGCCGTCAGACAGGTGCCGAGCAAGCTTTCGTACAACGGCTGCGCGTCGCCGCTACGCCCCATCATGCGCAGCACCCGAGCCTTGCGCAGGCGAACCTGGACCAGGTTGTCGGGTAAACCTTCCAGATTCGCCAGGCTGGCATACAAACGGCCTTCGTCGGCCATGCTGTCGGCCAGGTTCAGGGCCAGTTCCTGCTCCGAATCGGGCTTGGCACAGCTGGCCGGTCGCGCAGACAGGCCATTGCTGGCACAACCTGCGAGCATTAACGTCGCCGCTATTGCAAAGACTGCTTTCATTGAAGGTCCTCTGGCTACAACAGGTTGAACGCCTGGCCAATGGCAATACAGCTGGCCCGGCAAGCGTTCAACGTCACCGTTACGAGTGAGGGCGAGGCACGTCTGGTTCAGGCTTCGGTTCATTGCGAGAGCCCGCTGCGACTGTCGAAGTCGCCATTTTCCAGGAAGAACATGCGGTAGAAGTTCGGGTCGTAATTGCGCAGCTGTTCGCCAGGCAATGACGGTAGTTGTGCATTGGCCGCCAGTGGCTGGACCAGATGCGGGGTAACGATCATCAGCAGTTCGCGCTCTTCACGGTTGATGGTGTTGTCGCGGAAAAACGCACCCAGAACCGGGATATCGCCCAGCCCCGGAAACTTGTTCACCTGGGAATTGTTGCGGGAGCTGATCAGGCCGCTGATGACGAAGCTTTCGCCGTCGGCCAGGGAGATGCTGGTATCGGTACGGCGTACGGTCAGAGCCGGGACTGTCGTGCCGGCGATGCTTACTGCGTTGGTGAAATCCAGTTCACTGACTTCCGGCGCCACCTTCAGCGCGATACGGTTTTTCCCGACGATGGTCGGCGTCAGGGTCAGGCGGATACCGAATTCCTTGTACTCGATAGACACGCTATCGCTGCCTGAACTGGGCACCGGAATCGGTATTTCACCGCCGGCCAGGAAGCTCGCGCTCTGTCCGCTGAGCGCTACCAGGCTTGGCCGCGCCAGGGTGTAGGCGAAACCACTGCCTTCCAGCGCGTTGAGCGCCACCAGGGTATTGCCGGTAGCAAAAGTGAGGTTGAAGTTGTTGTTGTTCACGGGTATCGACGGCGTGACAATGCCGCCGATGGTGGGCAAGGTTCTCGGCGAGCCGAACAGGAAGTTGCCACGGATGCCGAAAATCGAGGCGGAGGCTTCCTTGAGCTTGGTCCGGCTGACTTCAACGAAGCGGATATCGGTCTGCACCTGGCTCGGCAGCAGCGCGTCGTCGGAAAGCACCGACGGCACGCTGGTCAGCGCCGCTGTGGCTCTACCCTTGACGAACACCATGCTTTGGCGTGGCGTTTTCGAACAGGCGGTCCATACCATCAGGCTGGTGGTCCCCGGCGCGATGCCCGTGAGTATGAACGCGTTGCTGCCGCTGGGTTGCACGTCGGCAATTTTCGGGTCACCCACCGCCAGTTGCGTTACCGGAACGGGGCTGCGCAGTTCATTTTGCATCCCCTGACCGACCTCGTACGTTGTCGGCCAATTGTCCAGTTGCGGGCAATTGGCCGGCGCGGCCTGAGCCGCATCCACGCTGAGGCCCATCCAGAACAGGCCATGGATAATTCGCTTGAAAGCGGGCTCGGTACGAAAGCTCATTAAGTACATCCTCACTGGATAGGCCGTCTCTAGGCGGACTGAGTTGTCTCGGATCACTTCACGGGGATCGGGCTATCCCCCATGCGCCAGACCCGTTATCCATGGCCTTGGCGTTACTCCTTGCGTGCGACACACGAGCGGGCGCAATTCGCTGATCTGGCTGGACAGCGAACGACCTTTGCTGAAACGGTTTTTAGTGATCCGGTTACCTGGACTGCCCGCCAGAGCGATACTTGCGGCCATGGACGGCGTTGTCCGACGACCTGGTTCCCCCGGAAAGTAATCGGCAATGCAGGTACAGAGCCGGAAAACGCCTGCCAGGATCATGGTGAGGTAACTCCTTTTGCCAATCCGCTGTCTGATCACTGAAGCTGACGTGGAAAATCGAGCCGTCATGACTTCTTATTGTTTGAAGGTAGTTCAATCAAACCAAAGTGCCATGAGTTAAACGAAAACTATTGGTGCAAAGGCTGGAGACAGGCGGGTGGCAGGGTCGCATAGCAGTGCGTTTGCCTGATGTCGACGGGGTGTGCCGAGGCAAAAAAAGGCCCGCCAGTCTGACTGAGCGGGCCTTTTGCGTTCCGGGCAATGCTGCATAGATAAAATCAGGTGTCTCACCAACGCCCTGTGCTCAGTCGACCAGGTAGTGGACGGACAGCGTGCCTTTCTTTTGCGAAAGGGTGTTTATCGTGACCGCGCCCAAATCTTTCAGGCTACGTACATGGGTGCCGCCGCAACCGTAGGCGGGCAGTTCTCCGAAGCCGATTTCCCGGACGCCTTCGCGCAGCGAGGTCAGGCGCGGCAGGTCGTGGGTGATCCACTGCCCGATGCCATGCTCAATGGTCTGGGCCTCAACGTCCTGTGCGCAATTACCCGGCTTGAATTGCACACGGCCTTCACCCGGCCAGTGATGCGCCTTGATCGGCATCCAGCCCATGGCTTGTACAAAGTGGCCGATCAAATGACCGGCCGAATGCATGCGCGTGTTGAACAACCGGCACTGCTCGTCGACGCGGATTTGCGTCATGCCGGTTTTTACCGGTCGGTCGACAAAATGAATGATTCGCTCGGGATCCTGGATCACGCGCAGCACCTGGCTTTCGCCGATCCAGCCAGTGTCAGAAGGCTGTCCGCCGCCTTGAGGGTGGAACAGGGTCGCTCGCAAGACCACGGCAAACTCGTTTTCGTGGGGTGTGCATTCCAGGACTTCCACGTTGGCCTTGAGCTCATCACTATGGAAAAAAAGGCGCAGCGTCATATTTCAGGCTCGAATTGAATTTCTGTTTTTTATTATAGGAAACCTGTAAATACGTGATAATCAGGCCAAACATCAAAGGACTGTTGCGCTGTGAGCATAAATCTTCTGCTGCCGCTGCTGGGTGAAATGGCGATTTTCGTCAAGGTTGTCGAGATGGGCAGTTTCTCCGAGGCGGCTCGTCAGCTGGGTTCTTCGCCCTCGGCGGTCAGTCGCAGCATTTCGCGTCTGGAGAAGGCGCTCGCCACCCGGCTGCTGCAACGAACCACGCGCAAGTTGCGCCTGAGTGACGGTGGCGAGGAGGTGTTCAAGCGCTGCCAGGAAATGGTCAATGCCGCCCGGACAGTGATGGAAGTCAGTGGTCAGTTCACGGATGAGCCCGAGGGGCTGGTGCGTATCAGCGTGCCGAAAGCAGTAGGCCGAATCGTGATTCACCCGCACATGCCGGAGTTTTTGCGCCGTTATCCCAAGGTGGATGTGGAGCTGTTGCTTGAGGACCGCCAGGTCGATCTGATCGACGATCACGTCGACCTGGCGATTCGTATCACCGACCGGCCGCCTGCGGGGCTGGTGGGACGGCGGTTGCTGACCATCGATCATTTGCTCTGCGCCACTCCGCAGTATCTGGCCGAGCACGGTACGCCGACTCACCCCCATGACTTGCTCAATCACAGTTGCATTTACCTGGGCGAAACCCCGAGCGATGCGCGCTGGAAATTCAAGAAGGGTAGCCAGTCGGTCACCGTCGGTGTGCGTGGGCGATATGCCGCCAATCACACCGGCGTACGTTATGGCGCGGTGTTGCAGCACATCGGGATTGGCAGCCTGCCGTATTTCACGGCGCGCCATGCCCTGGAGAAAGGGCTGATGGTGCRAGTGCTGCCGGACTGGACCTTTCTGGCGTCCTACCACGGAGGTGCCTGGTTGCTGCATTCGCCAACCCGATACCTGCCGCCAAAGCTTCGGGTGTTGATCGATTACCTGGTGGAGTGCCTGGAGAAGGAGCCGACGCTGGGCAAGCCGGGTAAGTCGAATGGTCCGGGTTGGTCCCCATCGGAATATGAACTGCCGGAG
Source organism: Pseudomonas sp. KB_15 (assembly GCF_052114525.1). Classification (NCBI taxonomy): domain Bacteria; kingdom Pseudomonadati; phylum Pseudomonadota; class Gammaproteobacteria; order Pseudomonadales; family Pseudomonadaceae; genus Pseudomonas; species Pseudomonas sp. KB_15. The sequence goes on from NZ_JBFREX010000023.1 coordinate 16,838, forward strand.
AGTGACGGCCTGTTCTGAGCGCAAAAAAAAGGCCCGCATGTTCAACCATGCGGGCCTTTGCATGACCAGTCGAGGATCAGTGCTTGCTGTCCTGGTTCGACATCGCCAGCAGTTGTTTTTCCTGGTTCCAGTCGAAAGGTTCGTCGTTCTGTTCGGCTTCGAAGCGGCGTTCTTCCAGTGCCTGATACAGGTCGATTTCTTCATCGGACAAGTAGTGCAGGCAGTCACCGGCGAAATACCACAGCAGATCCCGCGGAATCAGGTGGGCGATTTGCGGATAACGGGAAATGACTTGAGTCAGGATGTCCTGGCCCAGGTATTGGCTTTCGATCGGATCGATCGGAAGTGACGCAAGCAGTTCGTCGAAGCGCTCAAGGAACAAGGCATGGCTTTCTTCGGGAACCTGCTCGGCCTCACCTACGGCGACCAGGATACTGCGCAGGTGGTCGAGTAAAACGAGATGATCGGCAACGATGTTGGACACGAGATAAGTCCTCAAGAGCAAAACGGGCGCGGGAGTATAAAGCGCCCGCGCCCGTTTTTACATGTCTGGAGGGATCAGCGGACTTTTCCCTTGGCCAGTGCCAAAGCCTTTTTGTCAAAGTCATCGACATCGATCACCTTGCGCCGGGCCGCTTCGGCTTCACGCAGGGTTTGGGCCTCCACCGGCTGCAACACGCCAGCCTCGAGCGCGGTATCGATCACCGACTCACCGGCCAGCGGTTTGACCTGGCCACTCTTGAGTGCCACGTGCAGCTTTTTCTGCAGTGGCTGTGCGGCGCTCAACAGATTGCAAGCGTGTTGCAATGCCCCGACCGGATCGTCGCTCGCTTGTGGGCGATAGCAACCCTGGAGCAATTCCTCCAGAGCAGGGTCGCCCTTGGCGCGGCCAATCAATGCAGCGACTTCGGCACCCAGTTTGTCCGATGGCCCTTTGTGCCGGCGACCGAACGGGAACACGATCACCCGCAACAGGCAACCCACGACTTTGTTCGGGAAGTTGCTCAGCAGTTCATCCATGGCCCGTTCCGCCTGCCCCAGGCTTTCCTCCATGGCCCAGGCCAGCAGCGGCGTCATGTACGGCGGTGAGTCGAGATCGTGGTAGCGCTTGAGTGCGGCCGAGGCCAGGTAAAGGTTGCTCAGCACGTCACCCAGCCGTGCGGACAGACGTTCCCGGCGTTTCAACTCACCACCCAGCAGCATCATGCTGAGGTCGGCGAGCATGGCGAAAGCAGCGGCCTGACGATTGAGTGCGCGGAAGTAACCCTGGCTGAGTTTGTCGCCCGGGGTGTGTTCCAGGTGCCCGAAACCAAGATTCAACACTAGCGTACTGGCGGCGTTGCCCACGGCAAAACCGATGTGCTTGAGCAGCAGGTCATCGAATTCTCTGAGCGCCTGATCCTTGTCTTCACGGCCGGTGAGGGCCATTTCCTTGAGGACGAAGGGATGGCAGCGAATCGCGCCCTGGCCGAAGATCATCAGGTTGCGCGAGAGAATGTTTGCGCCTTCCACGGTGATGAAGATCGGCACGCAGTTCCATTTGCGACCGAGGTAATTATTCGGCCCCTGGATGATCGCCTTGCCGCCGTGCACGTCCATCGCATCGTTGATGCAGTCGCGGCCGCGCTCGGTCAGGTGGTACTTGAGAATCGCCGACAGTACCGACGGTTTCTCGCCCAGGTCGACCGCATTGGCGGTCAGCATGCGGGCGGCGTCCATCATCCAGGTGTTGCCGCCAATGCGCGCCATGGCTTCCTGAATGCCTTCGAAAGCGGCAATCGGCACATTAAACTGCTCGCGAACCTGAGCGTATTGGCCCGTCACCAGGCTGGTGAACTTGGCCATGCCGGTGCCCACCGCCGGCAGGGAAATCGAACGCCCGACCGACAGGCAATTCATCAGCATCATCCAGCCTTTGCCGAGCATCTCCTGGCCGCCGATGAGGAACTCCAGCGGGACGAACACGTCCTTGCCTGAGTTCGGGCCATTCATGAATGCGGCGCCCAACGGCAGATGGCGGCGGCCGATCTCGACGCCTGCGGTGTCGGTCGGAATCAGCACCAGGCTGATGCCCAGGTCTTCCTTGTCGCCCAGCAGGTGATCAGGGTCGTAAGCCTTGAAGGCCAGGCCGAGGAGGGTGGCCACCGGGCCGAGGGTGATGTAACGCTTTTCCCAGTTCAGGCGCAGGCCGAGGACCTCCTGACCCTGCCATTCACCTTGGCAGATCACTCCGGAGTCCGGCATGCCGCCGGCGTCGGAGCCGGCCAGCGGGCCGGTAAGGGCAAAGCACGGGATGTCGTCGCCGCGTGCCAGACGTGGCAGGTAATGATTGCGTTGTTCGTCGGTGCCGTAGTGCAGCAGCAATTCGGCCGGGCCGAGGGAGTTGGGGACCATCACGGTAGTTGCGAGGTCGCCGCTGTGGCTCGCCAGTTTCATCGCCACTTGGGAGTGGGCATAGGCAGAGAAACCTTTGCCGCCAAACTCCTTGGGGATGATCAGGGCGAAAAATCCGTTGTCCTTGATGAATGTCCAGGCTTCGGGCGGCAGGTCCATGGATTGACCGAGCTGCCATTCACTGACCATAGTGCAGAGTGTTTCGGTCGGCCCGTCGATGAAAGCCTGTTCCTCTTCATTCAATTGCGCTTTGGGATAGGACAGCAGTTTGCTCCAGTCCGGACGGCCACTGAACAGTTCGCCGTCCCACCAGACCGTGCCGGCGTCGATGGCATCGCGTTCGGTTTGCGACATGGGCGGCAGGGTTTTCTGGAACCAGTTGAACATCGGCGCGCTGAGCAATTTGCGGCGCAGGTCGGGCAGCAGCAAGGGCGCGGCGACGGCGGCGATCAATACCCAGTAAACCAGCAGCAACCAGCCCGGCGCACGGCTGAAAGCGCCCATTGCCACGACATAGACGGCCACGATGGCCAGGGCGGGCAGCGGAGCGATGCGGCGGTGGGCCAAATAAGCAATCCCGACCAGCAGAACCAGTATCCACAACAGCAGCATATTCATTCCTCCGTGAAACCAGGGCGAACCAGCCCACAGAGCTTAGACCGCATCCGCGAAACAGGCTGGTTGGAGCGATGTGATTGGAATCGTGGGAAACCCCGGATGATTTTCGTTCGACAGATGGGCCGCAAACGTGGAAAAAACGTTCATTGAGCGAGCGGCAAAGCGCCCATGTTTGGCCGAAATGTCGTTATCTCTGTGCTGAAGCTCTCGCTAGACTCGGGGCTTCCCCAGGAGATTATTCTCATGCACGAGTATCTGAGCCCCGGCCGCTTCATTGATAGTGACCATCCGTCCGTGGTGGAGTTCGCTGAAAAACACCGCGGCGCCAGTCGCGATCCGCTTGAACAGGCGATCAGTCTCTATTACGCCGTGCGCGAAGCGGTGCGCTACAACCCGTACACATTCAGTCGCGATCCGCAGACCCTGCGCGGCAGTTATGCATTGGCGGCCGGGGAGAGTTACTGCGTGCCCAAGGCCACGTTGCTGGCCGGTGCCGCGCGGCATTGTGCGATTCCCGCGCGGATCGGCCTGGCGGATGTGCGCAATCATTTGTCGACGCCACGGCTGCTTGAATTGCTCAAGAGCGACATGTTCGCCATGCACGGCTACACCGAGTTTTATTTGCAGGATCGCTGGGTCAAGGCGACACCAGCGTTCAACCGCAAACTCTGCGACCTGTTCAATGTGGCGCCGCTGGAATTCGACGGGATCAACGACAGCGTTTTTCATCCCTTCAACCGCGATGGCGCGAAGCTGATGGAGTACCTCGTCGATCACGGCCAGTTCGCTGACGTACCTGAAGCGTTCTTTTTCGAGCACCTGGAAAAATGCTATCCGCACCTGTTCGGTGAGCAACAGCAACCGCTGTCGGGCGACATGCGGAGCGATTTGAGTCGCGCCTGATCCGGCGTATGCTGCCTRCCCACTTACCGAAAAAGAGGCGGTCATGCTGAAGATCTGGGGTCGGAAAAACTCATCGAATGTCAGAAAGCCATTGTGGGCCGCCGAAGAGCTGGGACTGGCCTACGAGGCTATCGATGCCGGTGGCGCCTTTGGTGTCGTCGATACACCCGAGTACCGCGCGATGAACCCCAACGGTCGGGTGCCGGTGCTGGATGACGATGGTTTTGTGTTGTGGGAATCCAACGCCATCGTGCGTTACCTGATGGCCCGTCACGCCGACGGCACGGCCTGGTATCCGGCGGATCTGCAAGCCCGCGCCAGCGCCGACAAATGGATGGACTGGACCACCTCAAGCTTTGCCGGCCCGTTCCGTACCGTGTTCTGGGGTGTGCTGCGTACCCCGGCAGACCAGCAGGACTGGCCCGCCATCAAGGCGGCGATCAAGGAGTGCGACACGCTGCTGGCGATGGCCGATCAGGCGTTGGCGAGCAAGCCCTATCTGTCCGGAGACGAGATCGGCATGGGCGATATTCCCCTGGGCAGTTTCATTTATGCCTGGTTCGAGATGCCGATCGAGCGTGCGCCACAACCGCATCTGCAGGCCTGGTACGCGCGGTTGAAACAGCGTCCGGCGTATCAAAAGGCGGTCATGACCGCGTTGACTTAATACTCACTATCGACACGCTTGACTGTACTTGTGTGGCGGCGACAAGCACCATTGTGCCAAGTTGTTGCGGTTGTATTGTTCGCCGCCGCCCATACTTATCCTTTTCTTCCCTTCTTGGTGCGTAAATCAGATATGAGTTCCGCTCTGTCCATCCGGCAGCTAACCAAAACCTACGGCAACGGTTTCCAGGCCCTGAGTGGTATCGATCTGGAAGTCGCCGAAGGTGACTTTTTCGCCTTGCTCGGCCCGAACGGTGCCGGCAAATCCACGACCATCGGCATTCTCTCGACCCTGGTGAACAAGACCAGCGGCACGGTGAATATCTTCGGTCACGACCTGGACAGGAATCCTGCGCAGCTCAAACGCTCCATTGGCGTGGTGCCTCAGGAATTCAACTTCAACCAGTTCGAAAAGACCTTCGACATCGTCGTGACCCAGGCCGGCTACTACGGCATCCCGGCGAAAATCGCCAAGGAACGCGCCGAGCAGTACCTGACCCAGCTGGGCCTGTGGGACAAGAAGGACGTGCCGTCGCGTTCACTGTCCGGCGGCATGAAGCGGCGCCTGATGATCGCCCGCGCGCTGGTTCATGAACCGCGCCTGCTGATCCTCGACGAACCGACTGCCGGGGTGGACATCGAGCTGCGTCGCTCGATGTGGAGCTTCCTCACCGAGCTGAACCAGAAAGGCATCACCATCATCCTCACCACCCACTACCTGGAAGAGGCTGAGCAGTTGTGCCGTAACATCGGCATCATCGACCATGGCACCATCGTCGAGAACACCAGCATGCGTCAGTTGCTCAGCCAACTGCATGTCGAAACCTTCCTGCTGGACCTCAAGGGCGTCCTGCCAGCCGCGCCTCAGTTGCTCGGCTACCCGTCCCGGCTGATCGACAGCCACACCCTGGAAGTCCAGGTGGACAAGTCCATGGGCATCACCGCGCTGTTCACCCAGCTGGCGCAGCAGAACATCGAAGTGTTGAGCCTGCGTAACAAAACCAATCGCCTCGAGGAGTTGTTCGTGTCCCTGGTGGAGAAAAATCTGTCGAAGGTGGCGGTATGAGTTCCGAGCTGCGCCCCAACCTCGTTGCCCTCAACACCATCGTTTACCGTGAAGTCCGGCGTTTCACCCGGATCTGGCCGCAGACCTTGCTGCCGCCGGCCATCACCATGGTCCTGTACTTCGTGATCTTCGGTAATCTGATCGGTCGGCAAATCGGTGACATGGGTGGCTTCACTTACATGGAGTACATCGTGCCGGGGCTGATCATGATGTCGGTGATCACCAACTCCTACGGCAACGTGGTGTCGAGTTTCTTCGGCAGCAAGTTCCAGCGGTCCATTGAAGAACTGATGGTCTCGCCGTTGTCGCCGCACACCATTCTGATCGGCTACACCCTGGGCGGCGTACTGCGCGGGTTGATGGTGGGGATCATCGTGACCCTGCTGTCGCTGTTCTTCACCCATTTGCAGGTGCATCACCTGGGCGTGACCATTCTGGTGGTGGTGCTGACCGCGACGATCTTCTCGTTGCTGGGTTTCATCAATGCGGTGTTTGCGCGCAATTTCGATGACATCTCGATCATTCCGACTTTCGTGCTGACGCCACTGACCTACCTGGGCGGGGTCTTCTACTCGATCACCTTGCTGCCGCCGTTCTGGCAGACCGTGTCCCTGGCCAACCCGGTGCTGCACATGGTCAACGCATTCCGCTACGGCATCCTCGGTGTATCGGATATCCGCATCAGCGTGGCGATCGCCTTCATGCTGGTGGCGACCGTGGTGCTGTATCTCGGTTGTGCACGGTTGCTGGTCAGCGGGCGCGGGATGCGTACCTGAGAAATACCGAGTCGTCTGTTTCGCGAGCAAGCCCGCTCCCACACTGGATCTATGTAGCACTGAAGATCCCCGTGGGAGCGGGCTTGCCCGCGAAAGCGTCAGCCCAGACACCACAAAAACGGCCTCCCAAAGTGGAGGCCGTTTTGCATTCTCACATCCGGCTCTTCTTGCGCCGCTTCCATTGCCGGGCCACCCACCAGCGCCAATACGCCATCACCATGAAGTAGGCCAGTGCCCCGAGTACCAGCCCCGTCACGACCGAGCCCAACAGAAACGGCTGCCACAAGGTCGAGATTTCTCCCCTGATCCATTCCCAGGTCAGCGAGTCCGGCAACTGCCGGGCGGGAACGTCCATCAGCCAGGCGCCGGCCTGGTAGGTGCAGAAGAATACGGCGGGCATGGTGATCGGGTTGGTCAGCCAGACCAGGCTCACGGCAATCGGCATGTTGCCGCGCACGATGATGGCGAGGATTGCCGCCAGCAGCATCTGTAGCGGGATCGGCAGGAATGCCGCGAACAGACCCACCGCCATGGCGCGGGCAACGGAGTGGCGGTTGAGGTGCCACAGGTTCGGGTCATGCAACAGCGTGCCGAGAAAGCGTAAGGACTTGTGTTCCCTGATGCTCATCGGGTCTGGCATGTAACGTTTGAATAAGCGCCGGGGCATAAGGCTTCTCGGTCGGTCAAGGCGGCAAGTATGTCTGGATTCTATGAGCTGCCCATTCAGACTTTGTGACAATTATTGACGACGCCCATCCGGCGGGCGGGCTAAGCCTTGTAGGGTACTCTCAAGGACGGGCTTATGCGCACAGGGATGATGGCGCTGGCGTTGGGTCTGCTGACCTTGCGCTTTTTACCGGTATTGCCGCCGGTCTGGTTGTGGCTGGCGATGCCGGTGGCGGGTTTGATGTTGCTGCCGTTCAGGACCTATCCGGCGGCGTTTTTTCTGTTTGGCTTGAGTTGGGCCTGCGCGAATGCGCAGTGGGCGCTGGATGACCGGTTGCCTCCGGCCCTGGACGGAGAAACCCGCTGGGTCGAAGGGCGGGTCACAGGTTTGCCCAGGCATGACGACGGTGTCGTGCGTTTCGAATTGACCGACATCCAGTCCCGACGTACCCGGCTGCCGCGGCAAATGCGTCTGGCCTGGTATGGCGGGCCGCCGGTGAACAGTGGCGAGCGCTGGCGCCTGGCCGTCAAGTTGAAGCGCCCGGTCGGGCTCCTCAATCCGCAGGCCTTCGACTACCAGGCCTGGTTGCTGACACAACATATCGGGGCGACCGGGACGGTCAAGGACGGCGAACGCCTTGCGCCAGCCCAATGGGTCTGGCGTGATGCAATCCGTCAGCGTTTGCTGGCGGTGGATGCCCAAGGGCGAAGCGGCGCGCTGACGGCATTGGTACTCGGGGACGGCGCCGGGCTGAGTCGCGAAGACTGGCAGGTATTGCAGGACACCGGTACGGTGCATCTGTTGGTGATTTCCGGGCAGCACATCGGATTGCTGGCGGGCGTCGTGTATCTGCTGATCGCCGGCCTGGCCCGCTTTGGGCTATGGCCGAACCGTCTGCCATGGTTGCCCTGGGCGTGTGGCCTGGCATTCGCCGCTGCGCTCGGTTACGGGATGCTGGCCGGTTTCGGGGTGCCGGTGCGACGGGCCTGCCTGATGATTGGAATGGTGTTGTTGTGGCGTCTACGGTTCCGTCATCTCGGAGCATGGTGGCCACTGTTGTTGGCACTCAACGGCATTTTGCTGCTGGAGCCGCTGGCGAGTCTTCAGCCTGGTTTCTGGCTGTCTTTCGCGGCCGTGGCCGTCTTGATATTGACCTTTGGCGGCCGGTTGGGGCCGTGGCGTTGGTGGCAGACCTGGACCCGTGCCCAATGGCTGATTGCAATCGGACTGTGCCCGTTGTTGCTGGCAATGGGGTTGCCAATCAGTCTCAGCGGGCCGCTGGCCAATTTGTTCGCGGTGCCCTGGATCAGTCTGGTGGTCCTGCCGCCGGCGTTGCTCGGGACGCTGTTGCTGCCGGTGCCTTATGTGGGGGAGAAACTGCTTTGGCTGGCTGGCGGCCTGATCGACGGGTGGTTCAGGGGATTGGGGCTCGTCTCCGGTCAGGTTCCCGCATGGGTGCCCGCGGCAGTTCCGCTATGGGCCTGGCTAATCGGTGCCATTGGCACCTTTTTGCTCTTGCTGCCGCGGGGCGTACCGATGCGCCCGTTAGGGTGGCCCCTGCTGTTGATGCTGGTTTTTTCGCCCAGGCCGATGTTGCAGGAAGGCATGGCCGAAGTCTGGCAACTGGATGTCGGTCAGGGTCTGGCGATCCTGGTGCGCACTCGGCATCACACGTTGCTGTATGACGCCGGACCGCGTTTCGGTGAGCTCGACCAGGGGGAACGGGTGGTGCTGCCGGCATTGCGCATACTGGGGGTGAAGGGGATCGACCTGATGCTGATCAGTCACGCCCATGCCGATCATGCCGGCGGTGCCCCGGCGATTGCCAAGGGCTTGCCGGTGAAACAGGTGGTCAGTGGTGAACCGTCAGACTTGCCTGTGGAGTTGCAGGCCGAGCGTTGTGAGAGCGGTCGGCAATGGACCTGGGATGAAGTCGACTTCCAGCTGTGGCATTGGCCATTGGCCGGCGACAGCAACCAGAACTCCTGTGTCTTGCTGATCGAGGCCAATGGCGAACGGTTGCTGTTGAGTGGCGACATCGATGCCGCCGCCGAGAGAGCCCTGCTGGACAGTCCGTTGGCCCTGCCCACCGATTGGCTGCAGGCGCCTCACCACGGCAGTCGCAGTTCGTCGTCCATGGCCCTGCTGGATGTCCTGCAACCTAAGGGTGCGCTGATCTCTCGCGGGCAGGGCAACTCGTTTGGCCATCCGCATCCCACGGTCATCGCGCGTTATCAAAAACGTGGAATGGCGATCTACGACAGCGCCGAACACGGTGCCATTCGTCTGCAACTGGGGCGCTTCGAGCCGCCGTGGTCAATGCGTCAGGAACGGCGTTTCTGGCGCGATCCGCCGCCCTTGAAGCAATAACCGAGTGTTATCAAAGCCCGACCGGATGCGACATCACGGTCTTCGGTGCGTCCACCCCCTATGTTAGAGTGGCGCACTTTTTCGAGGGGACTGTCACTGTGTGGGAATTGGTCAAATCCGGCGGCTGGATGATGCTGCCGATCATTCTGAGTTCCATCGCGGCCATGGCGATCGTCGCCGAGCGTCTCTGGACCCTGCGCGCCAGCCGCGTGACCCCGGAGCACTTGCTCGGGCAGGTCTGGGTCTGGATCAAGGACAAACAGCTCAATAAAGAAAAACTCAAGGAACTGCGTGCCAATTCGCCTTTGGGCGAGATCCTGGCGGCCGGCCTGGCCAACTCCAGGCATGGTCGCGAGATCATGAAGGAGTGCATCGAAGAGGCCGCTGCCCGGGTGATCCACGAGCTGGAGCGCTACATCAACGCGCTGGGCACCATCGCCGCCATGGCGCCGTTGCTGGGTCTGCTGGGTACCGTGTTGGGCATGATCGAGATCTTCAGTTCGTTCATGGGCACGGGCATGACGACCAACGCCGCAGTGCTGGCCGGCGGTATTTCCAAAGCCTTGATTACCACGGCTTCGGGCCTGATCGTCGGTATCCCGTCGGTGTTCTTCCACCGGTTTCTGCAACGGCGCATTGATGAGCTCGTCGTGGGCATGGAGCAGGAAGCCATCAAGCTGGTTGAAGTGGTGCAGGGCGACCGTGACGTTGATCTGGCTGAGGGCAAAGCGTGAAATTCCGCCGCAAGCAACGGGAGAACGTGGACATCAACCTCGTGTCGCTGATCGACGTGGTGTTTGTCCTGCTGCTGTTTTTCGTGGTGACCACCACCTTTACCCGTGAAACCCAGTTGCGCGTTGAGCTGCCGGAAGCGGTCAGTGGCGCATCTGCCGACGACCAGACCCGGCAGCTCGATATCGCCATCAGTGCCGACGGTGTGTTCTCGGTGAACAACCATGTATTGCCGAAAAGCGACCTGGCCACGTTGATGGAAGCGCTGCAGAAAGAATCCAATGGTGATACCAACCTGCCGTTGTCCATCAGCGCCGACGGCAAATCCCGGCATCAGTCGGTCATCACTGCGATGGACGCCGCCGGCAAACTCGGTTTCAGCCACTTGCGCATGACCACCATCGAGGCGGCGCCCCCCGCGCCCTGATGGCCATGTCCAATCGATTGCTCGCCGCGTGGTATGACGGTCATCCGGCCCTGAAGCTGTTACAGCCGCTGGAATGGCTGTACCGGCGCGTGGTCGTGAACAAGCGCAAGCGCTTTCTGGCGGGTGAGGGCGAGATCTATCAGCCGCCGGTGCCGTTGATCGTCGTTGGCAACATCACCGTTGGCGGTACCGGCAAGACGCCGCTGATTCTGTGGATGATCCAGCATTGTCAGCGCAGCGGCCTGCGGGTCGGCGTGGTCAGCCGCGGCTACGGCGCCAAGCCGCCGCAGCTGCCGTGGCGGGTCGAGGCCGATCAGAGTGCCGATTTCGCCGGTGACGAGCCGTTGCTGATCGTCCAGCGCACGGGCGTGCCGTTGATGATCGACCCCAATCGCAGCAACGCCGTCAAAGCGTTGCTGGCCAGTGAGCCGCTGGACCTGATCCTGTCCGACGACGGCATGCAGCACTACCGCCTGGCCCGCGACCTGGAGCTGGTGTTGATCGACGCCGCCCGCGGCCTGGGCAATCGTCGTTGCCTGCCTGCCGGGCCGTTGCGTGAACCGGTCGAGCGCCTGCAAAGCGTCGACGCGGTCCTCTACAACGGTGCCGCGGCTGACCGCGAGGATGGTTTTGCCTTTCAATTGCAACCCACCGCGCTGGTCAATCTGCGCAGCGGCGAACGGCGTCCCCTCGACCATTTCCCCGGCGGCCAGGCCCTGCACGCGGTGGCCGGCATCGGCAATCCGCAACGTTTCTTCAAGACCCTCGAAACGCTACACTGGCAGCCGGTTCCACATGCGTTTGCCGACCACGCCGAATACAGCGTGGAGGCTTTGAATTTCACACCGTCGTTGCCGTTGGTGATGACGGAAAAGGACGCGGTGAAATGCCGTGCCTTTGCCGCCGCCGATTGGTGGTACCTGGCGGTCGATGCTGTGCCGTCGCCGGCCTTCGTGGCCTGGTTCGACACCCAGCTGATGCGCCTGCTGCCGGATCGTTTGTTGCCTTAACTCCGTATTTTCCAGGGAATGCTCATGGACACCAAATTGCTCGATATCCTCGCTTGCCCGGTCTGCAAAGGCCCGCTCAAACTCAGCGCCGACAAGACCGAGCTGATCAGCAAGGGTGCAGGTCTGGCCTACCCGATTCGCGACGGCATCCCGGTGATGCTCGAATCCGAAGCGCGCACCCTGACCACCGACGAGCGCCTGGATAAATGACCACAGCCTTTACCGTCGTCATTCCATCGCGTTACGCCTCCACCCGCCTGCCGGGCAAGCCGCTGCTGCTGATCGCCGGCAAGCCGATGATCCAGCACGTCTGGGAACAGGCAAGCAAAAGCAGCGCCGAGCGGGTGGTGGTTGCCACCGACGACGCGCGCATCATCGAGGCCTGCAACAGCTTTGGTGCCGAAGTGGTGCTGACCCGTGAAGATCACAACTCCGGTACCGATCGCCTGGCCGAAGTCGCGATGAAGCTGGGCCTGGCGCCCGACGCCATCGTGGTCAACGTCCAGGGTGACGAGCCGCTGATCCCGCCGAGCGTGATCGATCAGGTCGCCGCCAACCTGGCAGCCCACGCCGAAGCGCGCATGGCCACCCTGGCCGAGCCGATCGAAGACGCGGACACCCTGTTCAATCCCAACGTGGTCAAGGTCGTCAGCGACCTCAATGGCCTGGCGCTGACGTTCAGTCGCTCCACCTTGCCCTGGGCGCGGGATGCGTTCGCCGTGAACCGTGAGCAGTTGCCCGAAGGTGTGCCGTATCGCCGCCATATCGGCATCTATGCCTACCGCGCCGGTTTCCTGCAGGATTTTGTCAGCTGGGGTCCATGCTGGCTGGAAAACACCGAATGCCTGGAACAGCTGCGAGCCCTGTGGCACGGTGTGCGGATCCATGTCGCCGACGCACTGATCGCGCCGCCAGCCGGCGTCGATACCGTTGAAGACCTTGAGCGCGTTCGTCGCCTGCTGGAGGCGTGATGCGGGTCCTGTTTGTCTGCCTGGGCAACATCTGCCGCTCTCCCACGGCCGAAGGCGTGCTGCGGCACAAGTTGCGTGAAGCGGGGCTGGCCGACCACGTCGAAGTCGCTTCCGCCGGTACCGGTGACTGGCATGTCGGCAAGGCGCCGGACAAGCGCAGTCAGGCCGCGGCGAAGTTGCGCGGTTATGACTTGTCCGCCCAGCGTGCCCAGCAAGTCACCCGGGCCGATTTCGCCACCTACGACCTGATCCTGGCGATGGACAACAGCAACCTGCGCAACCTCAAGGCCTTGCAGCCCACCAAGGGCAAGGCCGAGCTGGACCTGTTCCTGCGTCGTTACCAGTCGCAAATCGATGAAGTGCCGGACCCGTATTACGACGGCGAACAAGGCTTCGAGCAGGTGCTGGACCTGATCGAGCGCGCCAGCGATTTGCTGGTGATCGAATTGAAGGGACGGTTATGAGTTTGCAGGTTCAATCGCAGGTTTCGCTCAAGCCGTTCAACAGCTTTGGCGTGGATGTTCAGGCCCGGCTGTTTGCCGAGGCCCATAGTGACGCCGATGTGCGTGAAGCCCTGGCCTATGGGCTGGAACACAAGGTGCCGGTGCTGGTGATCGGCGGTGGCAGCAACCTGCTACTGACGGCGGACATCGATTCGCTGGTACTGCGCATGGCCACTCGCGGGATTCGCGTGCTGAGCGATGACGGTAGCCAGGTGGTGATTGAAGCCGAGGCGGGTGAGCCCTGGCATCCCTTTGTGCAACACACACTGTCCGTGGGACTGTCCGGCCTGGAAAACCTCAGCCTGATTCCCGGCACGGTCGGTGCGGCACCGATGCAGAACATCGGCGCTTATGGCGTCGAGATCAAGGACGTGTTCGCCGGCCTGACCGCCCTCGATCGCCAGACCGGCGAACTGCGCGACTTCACGCTGCAAGAGTGCAACTTCGCTTACCGCGACAGCCTGTTCAAGCAGGAGCCGGGGCGTTGGTTGATCCTGCGTGTGCGTTTCGCTCTCGACCGTGCCGCGCACTTGCACCTCGAGTACGGACCGGTGCGTCAGCGCCTGACCGAACAAGGCATCGACCATCCGACCGCCAGCGATGTCAGCCAGGCCATTTGCAGCATCCGCAACGAAAAACTCCCGGACCCGGCCGTACTCGGCAATGCCGGCAGCTTCTTCAAGAATCCCTTGGTGTCGGCGGCGCTGGCTGCACGGCTCAAGGGCGAATACCCGGACCTGGTGGCCTATGCGCAGCCTGATGGCCAGATGAAACTGGCCGCCGGTTGGTTGATCGAGCGGGCAGGGTGGAAAGGTTTCCGTGAGGCTGATGCTGGCGTGCATAAATTGCAGGCGCTGGTGCTGGTCAACTATGGCGGCGCAACGGGCCTGCAATTGCTGAACCTGGCGCAGCGCATCCAGAAAGACATTTCAGAACGTTTCCATGTCGACCTGGAAATGGAACCGAACCGCTATTGAGCTAAGCTTTCAGGACGGATCAAAAAGCCCTGCACGATGTTTATTGTGCAGGGCTTTTTTGTTAATACTCGGTTAACTTAGTCAGCTAACGATGCACTCTCTTGCTCCACCAAAGGCCCGGTGCAGGCGTCTGTGTCCGCATAAGAGAGCCTATTAGCCTGAGTCGATCTGCGTGCGACCCACCGAGATCCAGCGGCAGATTGCTCGACCCCATAACTCGAGAACTATGCGGGCGTGCCCATGATTACCCTGAAGCTCAATGGTCAAGACCATCAACTCGACGTCACCGAGGACATGCCGCTGCTCTGGGCGATCCGCGACGTGGCCGGTTATAACGGCACCAAATTCGGCTGCGGCCTGGGCCTGTGCGGGGCTTGCACCATCCATATCGAAGGGGCTCCGGCACGCAGTTGCATCACGCCCATCGGTTCAGTCGTCGGACAGAACGTCAGCACCATCGACAACCTGCACACCGATCCGATCGGCAAAGTCGTGCAGCAAGCCTGGCTCGACACGGCGGTCGCCCAATGCGGTTTCTGCCAGGGCGGGCAAATCATGTCGGCGACGGCGCTGCTCAAGACCAACCCGAACCCGAGCGACGAGCAGATCGAAGAGGCGATGGTCGGCAACATCTGCCGCTGCGGCACCTATAACCGCATCAAGACTGCCATCCGCCAGGCCACCACTCACCTGAAGGAGGCCAAGGCATGAACCGGTTACCGAATGATTTCACCCTGAGCAACCTCAGTCGCCGTGGTTTTCTCAAGGGCGTGGGGGCGACCGGGGCGCTGGTGATCGCCGCGAGTTGGGGCTGGCAGGACGCTTTTGCCGAAGAAAAAGACAAGAAGTTCGGCGCCGACGGCATGCCCCACGGCTGGGTTGATGATCCCAAGGTCTATGTGAGCATCGCCGCGGATGGCACGGTGACCGTGATCTGTAACCGCTCGGAGATGGGCCAGGGTGTGCGCACCAGTTTGACCATGGTGGTGGCCGATGAACTGGAAGCCGACTGGGCGATGGTCAAGGTGCAGCAGGCCCCAGGCGATGAAGTGCGCTTCGGCAACCAGGACACCGACGGCTCGCGCAGCATGCGTCACTGGTACGAGCCGATGCGTCGCTGCGGTGCCGCCGCGCGGACCATGCTCGAACAGGCTGCCGCCGCACAATGGAAAGTGCCGGTCGACGAATGCCATGCGCTACTGCACAAGGTCGTCCATGAGCCTTCTGGCCGCGAGTTCGGATATGGCGCCCTGGCCTCCGCCGCAAGCGCCTTGCCGGTTCCGGCCCGCGACAGCCTGAAGCTCAAGCAACCCGCGCAATTCCGTTACATCGGCAAGGAAGGCACCAAGGCCATCGACGGTGAAGATATCGTCAACGGTCGTGCGGTGTACGGCGCCGACGTGCATTTCGACGGCATGCTCTATGCGACCATTGCGCGGCCGACAGTGTATGGCGGCAAAGTCAAAAGCTTCGATGACAGTGCGGCGATGAAAGTCCCCGGTGTGGTCAAGGTGCTGCAGATCGAAAGCCGTCCGTTGCCCTCGGAGTTTCAACCCCTGGGTGGTATCGCCGTGGTGGCGAGTAATACCTGGGCGGCGATCAAGGGGCGCGAGGCGCTGAAAATCGAGTGGGACGACGGCCCCAACGCCCGCTACGACTCGATCGCCTATCGCAAGGAAATTGAAGCGGCCTCGCTCAAGCCCGGCAAGGTGGTGCGCAATACCGGCAACATCGAAAAGGCCATGGCCAACGCCGACAGCACGCTGGAAGCCTCCTACTACTTGCCGCATCTGTCACAGTCGCCAATGGAACCGATGGTCGCCATTGCGCGGTTCAAGGACGGTGCGTGCGAAGCCTGGGGGCCAAGCCAGGCGCCGCAGGTCACCCGGACACGGATCGGTGAACGCCTGGGCCTGCCGTTCGACAACGTCACCTTCAACGTGACCCTGCTGGGTGGCGGGTTCGGGCGCAAGTCCAAGCCTGACTTCATCATCGAAGCCGCCATCCTCGCCAAGGAATTTCCCGGTAAAGCGGTGCGGGTGCAATGGACCCGCGAAGACGACATCCATTGTTCCTATTTCCACACCGTGTCGGCCGAATACCTCAAGGCCAGCCTGAACAAGGATGGCCTGCCGTCCGGCTGGTTGCACCGTACGGTGGCGCCGAGCATCACTGCGTTGTTTGCGCCGGGCATGAACCATGAGGCGGCGTTCGAACTGGGCATGGGATTCACCAACATGGCGTATGCGATCCCCAACATTCGCCTGGAAAACCCCGAGGCAACGGTGCATACCCGGGTGGGTTGGTATCGCTCGGTGTCGAACATTCCCCATGGCTTCGCGATCCAGAGTTTTATCGATGAGCTGGCGCACAAGGCCGGGGAAGATCCGCTGAAGTACCAGATCAGATTGCTCGGACCGGACCGTCAGATCGATCCGCGCACCTTGAGTGAAGAGTGGAACTACGGCGAATCCCCCGAGCGTTATCCGATCGACACCGCGCGCTTGCGCACGGTGCTGGAGACTGCCGCCAAAGCCGCCGGTTGGGGGCGTGAGTTGCCCAAGGGGCGCGGTCTGGGCCTGGCGGTGCATTACAGCTTCGTGACGTATGTGGCGGCGGTGATCGAGGTGGAGGTGAAAGACGACGGTACGCTGGTGGTGCACAAGGCCGACATCGCCGTCGATTGCGGGCCGCAGATCAATCCCGAGCGGATTCGCGCGCAATTCGAAGGTGCCTGCGTCATGGGCCTGGGTAATGCGGTGCTCGGGGAAATCAGCTTCAAGGACGGCAAGGTCCAGCAGGATAACTTCCACATGTACGAAGTGGCGCGCATGTCCCTGGCGCCGAAAGAAGTGGCCGTGCATCTGGTGACGCCGCCGGGCGACGTCCCGTTGGGTGGTGTCGGTGAACCGGGCGTGCCACCGATTGCGCCGGCGTTGTGCAACGCGATCTTCGCTGCCACCGGCAAACGCATCCGCAGCCTGCCGGTTCGTTATCAACTGTCGGGCTGGCAGAAGGCTGGAGCCTGATGGACAGCGCCGATCTGAACGTCCTGCACAGCGTGTTGCAGTGGCATCGCGCCGGTCAGCGGGTGGTGTTGTACAGCGTGGTCGAAACCTGGGGCACTGCGCCCCGGGCACCCGGCGCCATGCTGGCCCTGCGTGAAGACGGTGTGGTGATTGGTTCGGTTTCCGGTGGATGTGTCGAAGATGACTTGATCGCCCGGTTGCACGACGGTCGCCTTGCGCTTGATGGGCCACCGGTGCAACTGATCACGTACGGCGTGACCCGCGAGGAAGCCGCCCGTTTCGGCCTGCCCTGCGGTGGCACCTTGCGCTTGACCGAAGAGCGCATCGACGATGGGGATTGGGTCGAGCAGTTGCTCGTTCGTTGCGAGGCCCATGAAATCGTTGCGCGTGAACTGAACCTGGCCACCGGCAAAGTGCTTTTGCGGCCGGCCAATAAAGCTGACGTGTTGACGTTCGACGGACAGACCTTGCGTGCGATCTATGGCCCGCGCTGGCGCTTGCTGCTGATCGGCGCGGGGCAGCTGTCGCGCTATGTGGCGGAAATGGCCCGGCTGCTGGATTTCGAGGTATTGATTTGCGATCCGCGTACCGAGTTTGTCTACGGCTGGGAAGAGCAGCACGGACGATTCGTTTCGGGTATGCCGGATGAGGCGGTATTGAATATCCAGACCGATGAACGCACGGCCATCGTGGCCTTGACCCATGATCCGCGTCTGGACGACATGGCGCTGCTCACGGCCCTGGACTCCAGGGCTTTTTACGTCGGGGCGCTGGGGTCGCGGGTCAACAGCCAGAAGCGCCGGGAAAACCTGGCTCAACTGGGGTTGTCGAAATCGGCGATTGACCGCTTGCATGGTCCGATCGGTTTGCACATCGGCAGTCATAATCCAGCGGAAATTGCCTTGTCGCTCATGGCAGAAATCGTGGCGGTCAAAAATGGCGTCGAACTGAAACAGAAGAAAATCCTGCAGGAGAGCGTATGAGCGAGTCCATCGGCGTCATCGTGTTGGCGGCGGGGCAGGGCAGCCGGTTTCGTCAGGTGGCGGGCGCCGAAAAGGACAAGTTAGTGGCCGATTGCACCGGGCGTGATGGCGCGGTGCGGTCCGTCATCGAGCACACATTGGTCAACCTGCCGGCGGCGCTGGACAAGCGCGTACTGGTCACCACTGCTGACCGCCCGCAAGTGATTCGCATGGCTCAGGCCTATGGTTGCGAGATTGTACTGATCGAGTCGACGGGAATGGGGGACAGCATTGCCGCTGGCGTCGCGGCCTGCAAGCAACTCGATGGTTGGCTGATGGTGCTGGGGGATATGCCGTTCATCCTGCCTTCCAGTATCGAGCAAGTGGTGGCGGGTATCAGCGATGACAGTATCAGTGTACCCGTGCAGGACGGTAAGTACGGGCATCCGGTCGGCTTCGGGCGGGACCTTGCTGCGGGGTTGATGGCGCTATCGGGGGATCGTGGCGCCAAACCGCTGTTTGCCCAAGGGCGGGTGGTTGAAGTGACCGTGGATGATCCCGGCGTGTTGTGGGATGTGGATTTGCCTGAGGCACTAACCTTCAGGCCAGCCTAGATCCTCTGTAGGAGCGAGYCTGCTCGCGATAGCGATCTGGCATTCAACATCGATGCAATCTGATCCACCGCAATCGCGAGCAGGCTCGCTCCCACAAGGGATTGCCGTGAAGACACGGATATAAAAAAAGCCCCGCCTGGGTTACCAGGCGGGGCTTTTTAGTGGCCGATGGAATCAGACGAGAGGTTTAGGCTCGTGCTCTTTTTCCTGGGCTTGCTCGTGTTGCTCTACCGCTTCCTGTACGGAGCGCGGTGCTTCGTGGATCACCGACTCAGCCGGCTCGGCAGCCACTTCAGCGGCCGGGGCAGGCGCTGCCTCAACTACTTCAGCAGCAACCGGTGCAGGCTCGGCAGCGACAACCGCTTCAGCCGGAGCAGCAGCGGCAGCCAGTTCAGCTTCCTTTTGCAGACGCTCGGCTTCACGCTTGCGACGACGCACTTCACGTGGGTCGTTAGGCGCACGGCCACTTGGCGTCAGGGCGCTGACAGGAGCGGCCTCGACTACCGCTGCAGGCGCAGGCGCTTCGGCAATTACCGGTGCTTCAACGACTGGCGCTTCAACCACCGGCGCTGGAGCCGGTTCTGCGGCGGCAACCACCGGCTCGGAAACCGTGGCTTCAACCACTTGGGTTTCAGCGGCTGGTGCCGGTGTTTCAGCAACGGCTGGCTCGGCCACCCAGTTGAACGCCGTTTGCTCTTCACGTACTTCGCGAACGGTTTCAGTCACGGTTTCGACAACCGCTTCTGCAACCACGGCAGGTGCTTCAATCTCTGGAGCCGGCTCGGCAGYCGCTTCAACGGCAGGCTGTGCCTCAGGCGCTGGTGCCACTTCGATTTCCGGCGCCGCAGTGACTTCGATCGGCGTGGTCGCTTCAACGACTGGCGCTTCAACCGGAGCGGTTTCCAGGGTCGCGGCAGTGGCGCGTTCGGCTTGCTCGTTGGCCTGTGCTTCGGCTGGAGCGCTGATCACGCTGCTGGCGACGGCTGCGGTAACAGCCAGGCCGGCGGCCAGATCGGCAACGCTCGGTGCTTCGGCGTTTTCGCCGGACTCGGACTCATCCGAACCTTCGATCACGTTGCCGTTGGCGTCACGCTGACGCTCGCGACGGTTGCTGCGACGACGCTGGCCACGGGAGCGGCGACGAGGACGATCGCCTTCGGCGCTTTCCTGGCCGTCTTCCTGCAGTTGCTCTTCGCTGGTGGTCAGTTCTTCTTCGGCTGCGGCAGCGGCTTGCTCGGCACGTGGCTGGCGCTCTTCACGCGGTGGGCGTGGAGCACGTTCTTCACGTGGCTGGCGAGCTGGACGCTCTTCAGCGGTAGCAGCAGCGGCTGGAGCGGCTGGAGCGGCATCCAGAGGCTCGCGCAGTTCACGAACGCGCTCTTCGCGCTCACCACGTGGCTTGCGATCTTCACGCGGTGCACGCGGTGCACGTTCTTCACGAGGAGCGCGTGGTGCGCGTTCTTCGCGGGCTACTGCCGGAGTCTCTTCACGGGATTCACGTGGCTCACGGACTTCGCGAGGCTGACGCTCTTCACGTGGCTCACGTGGTGCGCGTTCTTCACGCGGTGCACGCTCCTCGCGAGGCTTGCGCTCTTCATCGCGGCGAACGTTACGGTTGCGGCTCTGCTGGCGACCGTTGCGACGCTCTTCGTTGCGGGCCGGACGCTCGGCGGCAGGCTTTTCAACCACAACCGGCGCGACAGGCTCTTCCTTGGTGGCGAACAGGCTCACCAGCGACTTCACCAGGCCCTTGAACAGGCTTGGCTCTGGCACGGCAGCCGGAGCCGGGGCTGGCGCGGCAACTTCGGTCGGAACCGGAGCGTTGGCGCGGGCCGGCGCCGTCTTGACCGCTGCTTCCTGGCGAACCAGGGTGCGGGTCGCAGCGGCAGGCTGGACTTCTTCCACTTCAGCAGCGGCAGCGGCGATTTCGTAGCTGGACTGGTTGGTGGCCGCTTCCGGGCTGTCATCACGCAGGCGCTGCACTTCGAAGTGCGGCGTCTCGAGGTGATCGTTCGGCAGGATGACGATGCGGGCGCGGGTGCGCAGTTCGATCTTGGTGATCGAGTTGCGTTTTTCATTGAGCAGGAACGCGGCCACCGGGATCGGCACTTGTGCACGAACTTCGGCGGTGCGGTCTTTCAGGGCTTCTTCTTCGATCAGGCGCAGGATCGCCAGGGACAGCGATTCAACGTCACGGATGATGCCGGTGCCGTTGCAACGCGGGCAGACGATGCCGCTGCTTTCGCCCAGGGATGGACGCAGGCGCTGACGGGACATTTCCAGCAGGCCGAAGCGCGAGATGCGACCGACTTGCACGCGGGCGCGGTCGGCTTCCAGGCATTCGCGGACTTTCTCTTCCACGGCGCGCTGGTTCTTGGCAGGGGTCATGTCGATGAAGTCGATGACGATCAGGCCGCCGATGTCGCGCAGGCGCAACTGACGGGCGATTTCTTCGGCGGCTTCAAGGTTGGTTTGCAGCGCGGTTTCTTCGATGTCGCTGCCTTTGGTGGCGCGCGCCGAGTTGATGTCGATGGACACCAGGGCTTCGGTCGGATCGATCACGATGGAACCGCCGGAAGGCAGTTCGACGACGCGCTGGAATGCGGTTTCGATCTGGCTTTCGATCTGGAAGCGGTTGAACAGCGGAACGCTGTCTTCGTACAGCTTGATCTTGCTGGCGTACTGCGGCATTACCTGGCGGATGAAGGTCAGGGCTTCGTCCTGGGCTTCAACGCTGTCGATCAGCACTTCGCCGATGTCCTGGCGCAGGTAGTCGCGGATCGCGCGGATGATCACGTTGCTTTCCTGGTAGATCAGGAATGGCGCGGCGCGATCCAGCGAGGCTTCCTTGATGGCGGTCCACAGTTGCAGCAGGTAGTCGAGGTCCCACTGCATTTCTTCGCTGCTGCGGCCCAGGCCGGCAGTGCGCACGATCAGGCCCATGTCGGCCGGGGCAACCAGGCCGTTCAGGGCTTCACGCAGTTCGTTGCGCTCTTCGCCTTCGATGCGACGGGAGATACCGCCGGCACGCGGGTTGTTCGGCATCAGCACGAGGTAACGACCGGCCAGGCTGATGAAGGTGGTCAGGGCGGCGCCCTTGTTGCCACGTTCTTCTTTTTCGACCTGAACGATGACTTCCTGGCCTTCGCTCAGGACGTCCTTGATGTTGAYGCGACCTTCCGGGGCTTTCTTGAAGTATTCGCGGGAGATTTCTTTGAGGGGCAGGAAGCCGTGGCGCTCAGAGCCGAAATCGACAAAGGCAGCCTCGAGGCTTGGTTCGATGCGAGTAATCCGGCCTTTATAGATGTTGGCCTTCTTCTGCTCGCGTGCACCGGATTCGATGTCCAGGTCGTAGAGGCGCTGGCCATCTACCAGTGCAACACGCAACTCTTCGGGTTGAGTTGCGTTAATCAGCATTCTTTTCATGTAGTACCGTCGGTTTCCGGGCTGCCGGAAACGGCGTTCGGCACACACGACTTCTCACGGTCGGTGTCAGGTGCGTCGGGAGTGGTTGGCCATTTCCCGTGTCCAGCGAAGTCCGGCCAATGTGGGCCTTCATCGCGACGTACGCGTCCTGCTTGCTGTGGCTACTTAAGCACTCAGTCAGGAGGAGGAATCAACCAGCGGCTGTGGACGAGATGAAGCGTCTTGAGAAAGCCTGTTGCTACACAGTCCGGCGGTTGTGCATCTCCACCCTACACGTATCCCTGATAATTCGGGTGCTGCCGCGCGCAGAATCCGCAGCGGGTTGGCATTTACCGTGAGCTCCGAAAGGGGAGGTCACGCATCATGGCTAATTTAGGCGTTGTTTCCGATGCCTTCGCTCGGGGTCATTTGCAACTGACTGCACTTTGTGAACTGGCCGTGAATATGGCTCGCAAAACGAGTGAAAAACTCTGCTTTGTGGCGTGATTCAGGCCTCATGTCACCTGCGCTCGTTACACCTGCAAACTCCACCGTTACGTAGCGAAAGCCCCGTAGGACGGCCTCGCGTCCTGGTGAATTGCGTTGGTCAGGGCCGGTTTTTGACCGTTGGTCCGCTGTCCAGGCCGCTTTTGGCGACGTTCGCGACTATAGCAGCAATGATTAAGTGCTTCAATTCCATAAAAAATTGTTATCATCCGCAGCATGACGACGACTACCCCCCCGACTCCAGGCGTACAACTGCTTGAGGTCTCGCCGGAATATGCCGGCCAACGTATTGATAATTTCCTTCTCGCCCGACTCAAAGGCGTGCCCAAGACCTTGATTTATCGCATTTTGCGCAAGGGCGAAGTGCGTGTGAACAAAGGTCGGATCAAGCCCGAGTACAAGCTGCAGGCGGGCGATATCGTGCGCGTGCCGCCGGTTCGCGTGCCCGAACGCGACGAGCCGGTGCCGCTGGCGCAAGGGCTGTTGCAGCGGCTCGAGGCTTCGATTGTCTTCGAAGACAAGGCGCTGATCGTGATCAACAAGCCTGCGGGCATTGCGGTGCACGGCGGCAGCGGCCTGACTTTCGGGGTGATCGAAGCCTTTCGTCAGTTGCGCCCCGATTGCAAAGAGCTCGAACTGGTTCACCGTCTCGACCGTGATACGTCCGGCCTGTTGATGATCGCGAAGAAGCGCAGCATGTTGCGCCACTTGCACACCGCGTTGCGCGGTGATGGCGTCGACAAGCGCTACATGGCGCTGGTCCGCGGTAACTGGGCGAGCTCGATCAAGCAAGTCCGTGCGTCGCTGGGCAAGAGCAATCTGCGCTCCGGCGAGCGCATGGTCGAGGTCGACGAGGAGGAGGGGAAGGAGTCCGTGACCGTGTTCAAGGTCCTGCGCCGCTTCGGCGACTTTGCCACCCTGATCGAAGCCAAGCCGATTACCGGCCGGACTCACCAGATCCGCGTCCATACCTTGCACGCCGGGCATTGCATCGCTGGCGACACCAAGTATGGCGAGGAGGGTTTCAGCAAGGAAATCCGCGATCTGGGCGGCAAGCGGCTGTTCCTGCATGCCTACATGCTGACCGTGCCGCTTCCAGATGGTGGTGAGCTCAAGCTGCAAGCGCCGGTTGACGAAATGTGGGCCAAAACCGTGGAGCGATTGAGTGCGCCCATCTGATTACAAGCTGCTGATCTTCGATTGGGACGGCACGCTGGCCGATTCCATTGGCCGGATTGTCGAGGCGATGCATGTTGCCTCCCGGCGCTCCGGTTTTGAACAGCGCGACGATTTTGCCGTCAAGGGCATCATCGGTCTGGGCTTGCCGGAAGCGATCCGCACCCTGTACCCCGAAATCGGCGACGCCGACCTGATCGCGTTCCGCGAGCACTATGCCGAACATTATATTGCGTCGGAGGCTGTGCCTTCGCCGCTGTTCGAGGGTGTGGTCGAGTCGCTCGAGGCGTTTCGTGCCGAGGGCTATCATCTGGCTGTGGCGACCGGCAAGGCCCGTCGCGGGCTGGATCGGGTGTTGAAGTCCCATGGCTGGGAGAATTACTTCGATATCACCCGTGCCGCTGACGAGACCGCCAGCAAGCCCCATCCGTTGATGCTCGAGCAAATTCTCGCCCATTGCGAGGTTCGCCCGGAGCAGGCGCTGATGGTCGGTGATTCGTCCTTTGATTTGCAGATGGCGCGCAATGCCGGCATGGGCTCGGTGGCCGTCAGTTATGGTGCTCAATCGATCGATGCGTTGAGGTTGTATGAGCCGCGACTGGCCATCGACCGTTTTTCAGAATTGCATGCCTGGCTGAGTCAGCGGGCTTAACCGGTTGTTTTTGGGGTGGATGGCATGACCGACGAATGGAAAGCGCCCGCCAAGGCGAGCGCAGAGAGCGGTGACGACAGAAGCTGGAAGCTGCTGGAAAAGACGCTGCTGGCCGGCGTTCAGGAGCAGCGCCGGTCCCGTCGTTGGGGGATATTCTTCAAGTTGCTGACTTTTGTGTATCTGTTTGGCGCAATTGTCCTGTTTTCGCCGCTGATGGATATGGAAAAAGCCGCTACTCGCAGCGCCCACTACACGGCGCTGATCGATGTGACAGGCATGATCGCCGACAAGGAATCGGCCAGCGCAGACAATATCGTTGGCAGCCTGCGCGCGGCTTTCGAGGATGAGAAGGTCAAGGGCGTCATTCTGCGCATCAACAGCCCGGGCGGCAGCCCGGTGCAGTCGGGTTATGTCTATGACGAGATCCGTCGTCTGCGCGGCCTGCACCCGGACATCAAGCTGTATGCGGTCATTTCCGATCTGGGGGCTTCCGGTGCTTACTACATCGCCAGCGCGGCGGACCAGATCTACGCCGACAAGGCGAGCCTGGTCGGCTCCATCGGTGTGACGGCGGCAGGTTATGGCTTTGTCGGCACCATGGAGAAGCTGGGAGTCGAGCGTCGCACTTACACCTCTGGCGAGCACAAGTCGTTCCTTGATCCGTTTCAGCCACAAAAACCGGAAGAAACTGCCTTCTGGCAGGGTGTGCTCGATACGACTCACAAGCAGTTCATTAACAGCGTCAAGCAAGGGCGTGGCGATCGCCTGAAGGACAAGGAGCATCCGGAGCTGTTTTCCGGTCTGGTCTGGTCTGGCGAGCAGGCTCTGCCACTGGGGTTGATCGATGGGCTGGGCAATGCCAGTTCGGTCGCGCGAGATGTGATCGGCGAGAAAGAACTGGTGGACTTTACCGTTCAGGAGTCGACATTCGATCGCTTCTCGAAAAAACTCGGCGCCAGCGTGGCTGAGCATTTGGCGATGTGGATGGGTTTCAGCGGTCCGTCGTTGCGCTGATTTTCATCGTGTAGAGAAGCCGGCCCAAGTGGCCGGTTTCTTTCGTTTGAACGCAGTCTCTGTAGCAGCTGGCGAAGCCTGCGTTCGGCTTGGTCCGCGCTCGGGCGCAGCAGTCGTAAAATCAGGGTTCGCGGTACGTCAGAGAGGTCGTGCAAGCCGGATTTACGACTGCTGCGCAGCCAAAGGGTGTCGCGGCTGAAATTGCTTAACTGACCGGCATTAGCCCAGGTGGCCGGTTTCTTTCGTTTGAGCGCAGTCTCTGTAGCAGCTGGCGAAGCCTGCGTTCGAGTGCGCAGCGCTCGCCGGGACATCCACCGCGACCTTACAGGCAAGTCGCGCACCGGAATTGCGAGCGCTACGCACTCGAACGCAGGCTTCGCCAGCTGCTACATGCTTGTCCTAATCAGGGGATTCGTACGCCTTCGGCGAGCAGCATGTCCACGAGGCGAATCAAGGGCAGGCCGACGAGGCTGGTAGCGTCCGGGCCTTCGGTGCTTTGAAACAGGCTTACCCCCAGGCCCTCGGCCTTGAAGCTGCCAGCGCAGTCGTAGGGTTGTTCTGCGCGCAGGTAGCGTTCGATGCATGCGGCGTCGAGTGTGCGCATGTGTACGGTGAACGGCACGCAATCGACCTGGCAGTGCCCGGTCTGGCTGTTGAGCAGGGCCAGGCCGGTCAGAAACGTCACGCTGGCACCGCTGGCGGCCAGCAGTTGTTCGCGGGCTTTTTCGAACGTGTGGGGCTTGCCGATAATCCGCTCTCCCAGCACGGCGACCTGGTCGGAACCGATTATCAGATGAGCGGTATGGCTGTCGGCCAGGGCGCGCGCTTTCTCTTCGGCGAGGCGCTTGACCAGCTCAATGGCGGATTCGCCCGGGCGATGGCTTTCGTCGATATCCGGCGAGCTGCAAGTGAAAGGCAGTTGCAGGCGGGTCAGCAATTCCCGGCGATAGACCGAGCCAGAAGCGAGTAATAAAGGCAGCATGCGCATCTCCAGAAGGCAGGTGCGAATTCTAGCGAGGCTTCCAAGTGACGGACAGGGCTGAATTTCCTTTGACATGGGCGGGTGCATCCCTATAATGCTGCGCCTATGTTGAATGACCCGATTCCACCTCACGTTGACCCGCGCAAATTGGCTGATCGTGGCACCACCCTTCAAGGTGAAATGCTGCTGGCCGATTTGGAGAGACTCTGCGACCCGCTTTCCGACAATGTCGGTACGGTGCAGGCTAAATTCGTTTTTGAACGAGATGAACGTAAATCTGTGGTCATCCACAGCTTTATCGACACTGAAGTCAAAATGGTTTGCCAGCGTTGTCTTGAGCTGGTCACCCTGCCGATCCATAGCGAATGCAGTTACGCTGTGGTGAAGGAGGGTGCGAATACCCAGTCGTTGCCGAAAGGTTATGACGTGCTGGAACTGGGCGAAGATCCTTTGGATCTGCAGTCACTGATCGAGGAGGAGCTTCTGCTCGCCTTGCCCATTGTGCCTGCTCATCATCCGGAAGAATGCCAGCAGCCGGCGGGAGCAGATGAGCCCGAACCGAGCGAGGACGAGGTAACGCGGTCCAACCCGTTCAGTGTATTGGCGCAGTTAAAGCGTGACCCAAACGTTTAGGAGTTAATCAATTATGGCTGTTCAGCAGAACAAAAAATCCCGCTCTGCCCGTGACATGCGCCGTTCGCACGACGCTCTCGAGGCTAGCACCCTGTCTGTAGAAAAAACCACCGGTGAAGTTCACCTGCGTCACCACGTATCGCCAGAAGGCGTATACCGTGGCCGTAAAGTGATCGACAAGGGCGCTGACGAGTAATCACTTGTCCGCTCAAGTCATCGCGATTGACGCAATGGGCGGGGACTTCGGTCCCCGCAGCATTGTTCAGGCCAGCCTTGCTTGCCTGTCTGCCACACCCTCGCTGCACCTGACCCTCGTCGGTCACCCCTCCCTTCTTGAAGAATTGATCGCTGGCCATTCGGCGGTGGATCGCGCGCGCCTGTCGATTGTCCCGGCGAGCGAAGTCATTACCATGGACGAAAAACCCGCCCAGGCCCTTCGTGGCAAGCCCGACTCATCCATGCGCGTGGCGCTTGAGCTTTTGCGTGATGGCAAGGTTCAGGCCTGTGTCAGTGCCGGCAACACCGGTGCATTGATGGCGTTGTCGCGATTCGTGCTCAAGACCTTGCCGGGCATTGACCGGCCGGCCATGGTCGCGGCGATCCCTACGCAGAAAGGTTACTGCCAGTTGCTCGACCTCGGTGCCAATGTCGATTGCAGCGCCGAGCATCTGCTGCAATTTGCGGTAATGGGGTCCGTTGCAGCGGAAACCCTGGGCATCGTCCGTCCACGTGTGGCTTTGCTGAACATCGGCACCGAAGACATCAAAGGCAATCAGCAGGTCAAGCTGGCTGCAACCTTGTTGCAAAGTGCCCGTGGTATCAACTACATCGGTTTTGTCGAAGGTGACGGTTTGTACCGTGGCGAAGCGGATGTGGTGGTGTGTGACGGTTTTGTCGGCAACATCCTGCTCAAGTCCAGCGAAGGTCTGGCGACCATGATTGCCGGGCGTATCGAGGCTTTGTTCAGAAAGAGCGTGGCCTCTCGTGTGGTCGGTGCGCTGGCGCTGCCGTTGATGAAGCGTCTGCAGGCTGATCTGGCGCCGGCCCGGCACAACGGTGCGAGCTTTCTCGGATTGCAGGGAATTGTGGTGAAAAGCCACGGTTCTGCAGGGGTCCAGGGTTTTCAAAGTGCCATCCAGCGCGCCGTGATCGAGATTCAGGAGAATCTTCCCGAGCGCCTGCACGGTCGTCTGGAGGATTTGTTGCCTTAGGCGTTTTCGTCGGACAATGCTTAAATGTGACCGCTTGGTTCGATAGGCCATCCAACTGTCAGTTTCTTGCGTCCCCCAAGCGGGACGCCAACTCTCCGACGACAAGATCATTAGGGGCTTGTTACATGTCTGCTTCCCTCGCATTCGTCTTCCCGGGACAGGGTTCGCAGTCCCTCGGCATGCTCGCCGAGTTGGGCGCACAACATCCGGTTGTCCTTGAAACATTCAAAGAAGCTTCCGATGCACTGGGTTACGACCTGTGGGCACTGACCCAGCAAGGGCCGGAAGAGCAACTCAATCAAACCGATAAAACCCAACCGGCCATTCTGACCGCCTCTATCGCCTTGTGGCGTCTGTGGCTGGCGGAAGGTGGCGCGCGCCCGGCTTACGTTGCCGGGCACAGCCTGGGTGAATACAGTGCGCTGGTCGCGGCAGGCAGTCTGAGCCTGGGCGACGCGGTGAAGCTCGTCGAACGTCGTGGCCAACTGATGCAGGAAGCCGTGCCGGCCGGACAGGGCGGCATGGCCGCCATTCTGGGCCTGGACGATGCGGACGTACTGGCAGCCTGTGCCGAAGCGGCGCAAGGCGAAGTGGTCAGTGCAGTCAATTTCAACTCGCCGGGCCAGGTGGTCATCGCCGGTGCCAAGGCAGCCGTCGAGCGCGCCATCGAAGGCTGCAAGGCGCGTGGCGCCAAGCGCGCCATGCCGTTGCCGGTCAGCGTGCCGTCCCACTGCGAGCTGATGCGTCCGGCTGCCGAACGTTTCGCCGAATCGATCGCGGCAATCGACTGGCAGGCACCGCAGATTCCTGTGGTCCAGAACGTCAGTGCCGAAGTGCCGGCCGATCTGGAAACCCTCAAGCGTGATCTGCTAGAACAGCTGTACAAGCCAGTACGCTGGGTTGAATCGGTCCAGGCGCTAGCCGCCAAGGGCGCGACCCAACTGGTCGAATGCGGTCCGGGCAAAGTGCTGGCCGGTCTGAACAAGCGTTGCGCCGAAGGTGTGTCGACATCCAACCTCAATACCCCAGACGCTTTCGCTGCCGCTCGTGCAGCGTTGGCCTGAATCAGGAGAAGCTTGCATGAGTCTGCAAGGTAAAGTTGCACTGGTCACCGGTGCAAGTCGTGGCATTGGCCAGGCTATCGCCCTGGAACTGGGTCGTCAGGGCGCCATCGTTGTGGGTACCGCGACCTCCGCGTCGGGTGCCGAGCGCATTGCCGCCACCCTGAAGGAAAACGGCATTCAGGGCACCGGCCTTGAGCTCAACGTCACCAGCGACGAGTCCGTGGCCGCGGTCCTGGCGAGCATTCAGGAGCAGTTCGGTGCGCCGGCGATCCTGGTCAACAATGCCGGTATCACCCGCGATAACCTGATGATGCGCATGAAAGACGACGAGTGGCACGACGTTGTCGATACCAATCTGAACAGTCTGTTCCGCCTGTCCAAGGGCGTTTTGCGTGGCATGACCAAGGCGCGTTGGGGCCGAATTATCAGTATTGGTTCGGTTGTGGGTGCCATGGGCAACGCAGGCCAAGTAAACTACGCAGCCGCCAAGGCCGGTCTGGAAGGTTTCAGCCGTGCACTGGCGCGTGAAGTCGGTTCGCGTTCGATTACGGTAAACTCGGTGGCCCCAGGGTTCATCGATACCGATATGACCCGTGAACTGCCCGAGGCGCAGCGTGAAGCCTTGCAGACGCAGATTCCGTTGGGTCGTCTGGGACAAGCTCAAGAGATCGCGTCCGTGGTCGCTTTTCTTGCGTCGGACGGTGCGGCTTACGTTACCGGAGCTACAATCCCGGTGAACGGCGGGATGTACATGTAATTCAAATGTGACGGATTGCTTCAAAAAAATGTCATACGAGCTGTCTAAAATCCGTTATAAAGCTGCAATCTATTTTATAGGCATAGGGTCACCGGGTTTGAGGAGTGAAGCTTTCAGTTGAAAAGCTGAAAAGCCTTTCTATACACTTACCCACTGGCCAGCTGCCTGAATTTGTCCATTAGGAGTGAAAACAAGGTATGAGCACCATCGAAGAGCGCGTCAAGAAAATCGTTGCTGAGCAACTGGGCGTTAAAGAAGAAGAAGTGGTCAACACTGCTTCCTTCGTAGAAGACCTGGGTGCCGACTCCCTTGACACCGTTGAGCTGGTGATGGCTCTGGAAGAGGAATTCGAGACCGAAATCCCTGACGAAGAAGCCGAGAAGATCACTACTGTACAAGCCGCAATCGACTACGTTACTGCCCACCAGGCGTAATAGTTTGTAATCGTTGCTCGCTGTCATGGAAAAACCGCACTGCTATCACGGCGTGCGGTTTTTTCTTTAGGCCTGATGCAAAGTCGTCATTTGAAAAAGGAGAGTGCTGTGTCGCGTAGACGCGTCGTAGTCACCGGTATGGGTATGTTGTCGCCACTGGGCACGGATGTGCCGAGCAGCTGGCAGGGTATTCTGGCTGGCCGCAGTGGCATTGGTCTGATCGAACACACCGACCTTTCTGCCTATTCCACCCGTTTTGGCGGCTCGGTAAAGGGTTTCAATGTCGAGGAATACCTGTCGGTCAAGGAAGCCCGCAAGCTCGACCTGTTCATTCAATACGGTCTGGCCGCAGGTTTTCAGGCGGTACGCAACGCCGGCCTGGAAGTCACCGACGCCAACCGTGAGCGCATCGGCGTGGCCATGGGCTCGGGTATTGGCGGACTGACCAATATCGAAGAAACCAGCCGCACCCTGCACGAGACCGGCCCACGACGGATTTCCCCGTTCTTCGTGCCAGGCTCGATCATCAATATGATTTCCGGCTTCCTGTCGATCCATCTGGGGGCACAGGGACCYAACTACGCCATCGCCACGGCSTGTACCACCGGTACGCACTGCATYGGCATGGCWGCMCGYAACATCATGTACGACGAAGCCGACGTGATGATTGCCGGCGGCGCCGAGATGGCGGCCTGCGGTCTGGGCATGGGCGGCTTCGGTGCTTCCCGCGCGCTGTCGACCCGCAACGACGAGCCGACCCGCGCCAGCCGTCCATGGGACAAGGGCCGCGATGGCTTCGTGCTGTCCAATGGTGCCGGTGCGCTGGTTCTGGAAGAGCTGGAACACGCCAAGGCCCGTGGTGCAACCATCTACGCCGAACTCATTGGCTTCGGTACCAGCGGTGACGCCTACCACATGACTTCACCACCCGCCGATGGCGCGGGTGCTGCTCGCTGCATCACCAATGCGCTGCGCGATGCGAAGATCAATGGCGATCAAGTGCAGTACATCAACGCCCACGGCACGTCGACTCCCGCAGGCGACCTGGCCGAAGTCAATGCGATCAAGTCGGTGTTCGGCGAGCATGCCTACAAGCTGGCCGTCAGTTCCACCAAGTCCATGACCGGCCACCTGCTGGGTGCGGCGGGCGCGGTCGAGGCGATCTTCAGCGTGCTGGCGATCAACAGCCAGGTAGCGCCGCCGACCATCAACCTCGATGAGCCGGACGAAGGCTGCGACCTCGATTTCGTGCCGCACACGGCGCGCAATATGGATATCGATGTGGTGGTGTCCAACTCCTTCGGGTTTGGCGGTACCAACGGCTCGCTGGTGTTCCGCCGGTTCGCAGGCTGATGGACAGCTGGGTCGACGGTCAGCCGGCTGACGCTCTGTCGCTGAAGGATCGCGGCCTGGCTTATGGCGATGGTCTGTTCGAGACCATCGCCGTGCGTAACGGACAGCCCGTGTTGCTGGAGCGACATCTGTCGCGTCTGGCGGACGGCTGTTCACGTCTGGCGCTTGCCGCCGATCAGACGTTGATCCGCAGCGAATTGCAGGCCTATGCCGCGGCATTGGGTGACGGGGTGCTCAAGCTGATCCTCACTCGCGGCGACGGCCTGCGCGGTTACGCCCCCGATACTTCGGCTCAGGCCCGACGCATTCTGCAAGGCAATCCTCCTGCGGCTTACCCGGCCGCGCATGGCGAGCAAGGTGTTCGTTTGTTTCCTTGCGCCACGCGATTGTCCAGACAGCCATTACTTGCTGGCCTCAAGCACCTGAACCGTCTTGAACAAGTCCTCGCCCGTGCCGAATGGCAGGACACCGAGCATGCCGAAGGCTTGATGCTCGATCAGGCCGGGCGCGTGATTGAAGGGGTATTCAGCAATTTGTTCCTGGTGCGTGATGGCGCACTCATCACCGCTGACCTCAAACGCTGCGGCGTGGCCGGCGTGATGCGTGGCGAAATATTGTTTCAGGCCAGGTCGCTGGGAATCCCCACGCAAATCACCGATATCCCCCTCGAACAGCTGCAATGGGCTGATGAAGTCTTTGTCTGCAACAGCGTGTATGGTATCTGGCCGGTGCGCGCCTGTGCTGCTCTTCACTGGCCGGTTGGGCCGCTCACCCGTAAACTCCAAACCATTGCCCGTGCGCTACTGGATGCTTGATACGTGAGACGTAAACTCTTGCTGCTGCTGGAAACCGGAGTGGTTCTGGCGGGGCTGCTGTTGGGTGCTTCAGCCTGGAAAATTCATTCGGCGCTGGTACAGCCGTTGAACATTGCCCAGGAACAATTGCTGGATGTGCCCAAGGGCACTACGCCGACCCGCACCTTCTACCGACTCGAAGCCAATGGCGTCATCAAGGACGCGTTCTGGCTGCGCGTGTATTGGCGCTTCAATCTTCCCAAACAACCCCTGCACAGCGGCGAATATCGCCTGCAACCGGGCATGACCGTCGAAGGCCTGATCGACCTGTGGAAACGCGGGGAAATGGTTCAGTACAGCCTGACCCTGGTCGAAGGCTGGAATTTCCGTCAGGTCCGCGCAGCGCTGGCCAAGGAAGAGAAGCTCGATCACAGCCTCAACGGTTTGAGCGATAGCCAGGTCATGGACAAGCTCGGTCACACCGGGATTTTTCCGGAAGGGCGCTTCTTCCCTGACACCTACCGTTACGTGCGCGGCATGTCCGATATCGAACTGCTGAAAACCGCTTACGACCGCCTTGACGAAGTGCTCGCCAAGGAATGGGAACAACGCGCTGTGGATGCGCCGTACACCGAACCCTACCAGGCGCTGATCATGGCCTCGCTGGTGGAAAAGGAAACCGGAGTGCCACAGGAACGCGGGCAAATTGCAGGTGTGTTCGTACGGCGCATGGCGATGGGCATGCTGCTGCAGACCGATCCTACGGTGATCTACGGTCTCGGCGACCGCTACAGCGGCAAGCTGACCCGGGCTCACCTCAAGGAAGCGACGCCCTATAACACCTACATGAATGCGGGCCTGCCACCGACCCCGATTTCGATGGTCGGTCGCGAAGCCATTCATGCGGCGCTCAACCCGGTGGAGGGCAACAGCCTTTACTTCGTGGCGCGCGGTGATGGCACTCACGTGTTCTCCGATGATCTGGATGCCCACAACAATGCTGTGAAGGAGTTCCAGCTCAAGCGTCGCGCCGATTACCGTTCCAGCCCGGCGCCTGCTTCCATGCCTGAGACACCGCCGACCCAGACTGAACAAACTGGGACTCAGGAGGCCAAGGCTGCGCAAGAGTTGGCCCCGATCCCGGACTCTTCACCCAACACGGCTCCCGAGGCGCTGCCWCAGGTGGCGCCGCAAGATCCTGCGCCGGTTCCTGAAACGCCGGCCCTCGATGCCAACGCGTCGAAAAGCCCGCAATGACTCTGACTAAGGACTGCCTGTGACTGGCTTGTTTATTACTCTGGAAGGCCCGGAAGGCGCCGGCAAGAGCACCAATCGCGAATACCTGGCCGAGCGCTTGCGCGCCGCCGGCATCGAGGTGGTGCTGACCCGCGAGCCAGGTGGCACGCCGTTGGCCGAGCGCATCCGTGAAGTGCTGCTGGCCCCGGCCGACGAAGTCATGAACCCGGATACCGAGTTGCTGCTGGTGTTCGCGGCGCGTGCCCAGCACCTGGCCGAAGTGATTCGCCCGGCGATGGCCCGCGGTGCCGTGGTCTTGTGTGATCGTTTTACCGATTCGACTTACGCCTACCAAGGCGGCGGCCGTGGCTTGTCGCTGGAGCGCATCGCGACCCTGGAAACTTTCGTTCAGGGCGGTCTGCGTCCGGACCTGACGCTGATTTTCGATCTGCCTGTCGAAGTCGGCCTGGCCCGCGCCAGCGCCCGCGGCCGCCTGGATCGCTTCGAACTCGAAGGCCGGACCTTCTTCGATGCCGTACGCAATGCGTTCCTCAAGCGAGCCAAGGCGGATCCGGCGCGTTATGTGCTGGTCGATGCGGCCCAACCGTTGGCACAGGTACAGCAATCGCTGGATGCCTTGCTGCCGCGCCTGCTGGAGTTGAGCCGTGGCTGAGGCCTATCCGTGGCAGGAAAGCCTCTGGCAGCAACTGGCCGGTCGCGCCCAGCATGCTCACGCCTACCTGCTGCATGGCCCGGCCGGGATCGGCAAGCGGGCACTGGCCGAGCGCTTGATGGCCAGTTTACTGTGCCAGCGCCCGACCGCGCTGGACGCCTGCGGCGAATGCAAATCCTGCCTGTTGCTCAAGGCTGGCAGTCACCCGGATAACTACATCCTGGAACCGGAAGAAGCCGACAAGGCGATCAAGGTCGATCAGGTTCGCGACTTGGTCGGTTTCGTGGTGCAGACCGCGCAGTTGGGCGGGCGCAAAGTGGTGCTGATCGAGCCGGCCGAGTCGATGAACATCAACGCCGCCAACGCCTTGCTCAAAAGCCTTGAAGAGCCGTCCGGCGACACCGTTCTGTTGCTGGTCAGTCACCAGCCGAGCCGCTTGTTGCCAACCATCAAGAGTCGCTGCGTGCAGCAGGCCTGTCCGCTGCCGGGCGAGGCCATGAGCTTGAAATGGCTGGCTCAGGCGTTGCCGGAATGTTCCGAAGAGGAGCGCATCGAGCTGCTGACGCTGGCCGCCGGTTCGCCACTGGCGGCGGTCAATCTTCAGGCCCAGGGCGTGCGTGAACAGCGCACGCAAGTGGTGGAAGGGGTGAAAAAACTCCTCAAGCAACAGCAGTCGCCGACGCAACTGGCCGAAGAATGGAAAAACATTCCGATGTTGCGCCTGTTCGATTGGTTCTGCGATTGGTCGAGCCTGGTCCTGCGCTATCAGTTGACCCAGGACGAAGCCGGCCTCGGCCTGGCCGACATGCGCAAGGTCGTGCAATACCTGGCGCAGAAAAGTGCTCAAGGCAAAGTCCTCGATATTCAGGACTGGATCCTCGCCCAGCGACAGAAAGTCTTGAGCAAGGCCAACCTCAATCCGGCCTTGCTGCTGGAGGCATTGCTGGTGCAATGGGTGTCGTTGCCTGCCCAAAGATGACTGTCTGCGCCTAGACTCTGAGTATCGGAACACCCGACCGTCCCACCCATTCGATGTAAGTTGCAGCCCTTTATGCTCGTAGATTCCCATTGTCACCTTGATCGCCTCGACCTGGCCGCCCACGACGGCTCCCTGGATGCCGCCCTGGAGGCTGCCCGGCAACGCGGGGTAGGGCACTTTCTGTGTATCGGTGTCAGCGCGGACAACGCGGCCGATGTCAAAGCCCTGGCCGAACGTTATGACGATGTCGACTGCTCGGTGGGCGTGCACCCTCTGGATGTGCAGCCGGGCGCCGCGCCAGCGCTGGACTGGCTGTTGCAGGAGCTCAATCACCCGCGTGTGGTCGCCATCGGCGAAACCGGCCTGGACTACCACTACGAGCCGGAAGCGGCGCAGTTACAGCAGGAATCGTTTCGCCTGCACCTGCAAGCGGCGCAGCAGACCGGCAAACCGGTGATCATCCACACCCGTGGCGCCCGCACCGATACCCTGGACTTGTTGCGTGAAGCGGCGCTGCCCCAGGCGGGCGTATTGCATTGCTTTACCGAAGACTGGGAGATGGCGAAGGCCGCGCTGGACATGGGCTATTACATTTCCCTTTCCGGGATTGTCACTTTTCGCAATGCCGACGCGTTGCGCGATGTTGCCAGCAAGGTGCCGGCCGACCGGTTGCTGGTGGAAACCGACTCGCCGTACCTGGCGCCGATTCCCTATCGCGGCAAGCCAAACCTGCCGCAGTACGTGCGTGAGGTAGCGGAATTTCTGGCAATGTTGCGTGGTGAACCCTACGAGCGATTTGCCGAGCAGACCACTGAGAACTTCAAGCGGTTGTTTCCGTTGGCGCATGTGAAATCAGTTTAGGGTTCAAAGCCGCTTTCGCGAGCAGGCTCGCTCCCACAAGGTTAAATCGCAGGCAAAAAAAACCCGGGTTCTGGGGGGTGAATCCGGGTTAAGACCATTAGGAGTAAAACAATGGCACGCGGTCCGTTGGTACCAATATCGGCGTGACACTTGGGGGAGATGCCCCGCCGACAGTTCAAGTATTGATCAGGATTGCGCCTAGTCCAGTTTGCTGGTCAGGGTTTTTAAACAAATTTGGAATACGTGCGCTTCGGAAGAGTTCTCATCAACCTCTAAACGTACGCAAAATGACCAGAAAGCGCAGATGTGGTCGGATGATCCGTGCATTTTTGCGCAAGTTAGGCATAATACGCGGCTTCGAATTTTGACCCCGACAGACCTTTTCTTATGCATAAAGAACCTCGTAAGGTCCGTGAGTTTCGTCGCCGCGAGCAGGAAATTCTCGATACCGCGCTCAAGCTGTTCCTCGAACAAGGTGAAGACAGTGTCACCGTCGAGATGATTGCTGATGCCGTCGGTATCGGCAAAGGCACGATCTACAAGCACTTCAAATCCAAGGCGGAAATCTATCTGCGCCTGATGCTCGACTACGAGCGCGATTTGAACGCTCTGCTGCATTCGGCCGATGTCGACAAGGACAAGGAAGCCCTGTCCCGGGCGTACTTCGAATTCCGCATGCGCGATCCACAACGCTATCGCCTGTTCGACCGCCTCGAAGAGAAAGTGGTCAAGGGCAACCAGGTGCCGGAGATGATCGAGGAGCTGCACAAGATCCGTGCCTCGAACTTCGAACGCTTGACCCTGCTGATCAAGGGCCGGATCAGCGAAGGCAAGCTGGAAGATGTGCCACCTTACTTCCATTACTGCGCGTCCTGGGCGCTGGTGCACGGTGCCGTCGCGCTGTATCACTCGCCGTTCTGGAGCAATGTGCTGGAAGATCAGGAAGGCTTCTTCCAGTTCTTGATGGATATCGGCGTGCGCATGGGTAACAAGCGCAAGCGCGACACCGACACGCCCAGCAGCTGAGCCATTCAGTTGCCTTATTGCGCCATGATTTCGCTACTTGGCGCAGTGCCGCAGGAATATACTCAGGTAGAGGACTTGCTAAAACTTGATTTCTGAGTCAAGTTTTAGCGGCCCGATATTCTTCCGCCGGAGTGACCATGATCGTTGACCGTCAAGGCAGGCGTTTTCGCAACTTGCGAATCAGTCTGACCTCAGCCTGCAATTACGCCTGTACCTACTGCGTGCCCAATGGCAAGCGGCTGGTGGCTGCGCAGGATGAATTGTCGGCCGAAGCCATGGCGCGCGGTGTGGCTTATCTGATTGAAGCGGCGGGGATAGAGCGTCTGCGCATTACTGGCGGCGAGCCGCTGGTCAGCCCGAAACTCGAAGCGTTCATGACGGCGGTCGGGCAGATGGGCCTGGAAGACATCAGCCTGACCACCAATGGCCAGTTGCTGGCGAAGAAACTGCCGCTGCTGGTGTACGCCGGCATTCGGCGCCTCAACGTTTCCCTCGATACCCTCGATGCGAGTGCGTTCCGCAGCATTGCCCGGGGCGGCGATCTGGCCACTGTGCTCAACGGCATGAGCGAGGCAAGTGCGGCCGGCATGAAGATCAAGGTCAACATGGTGCCGCTGCGCGGGCAGAACCTTGACCAAGTGATGCCGCTGCTCGACTACTGCCTGGAGCGCGGTTATGAACTGCGCTTCATCGAGCTGATGCGCATGGGCCACCTGGCCAACGATTCCAACGCCTTTCTGCAACAGTTCGTCAGCCTCCAGCAGTTGCTGAGCCTGATCGGCGAGCGCTACGAATACCTGCAGGCCGATGCTCCGGTCGATGCGACGGCCGTTCGTTATGAAATTCCCGGCCAGGGTTATTTCGGCGTGATCGCCAACGAGAGCGTGCCTTTCTGCCGGACCTGTTCTCGCTTGCGCTTATCTTCCACCGGGTGGCTGCATGGCTGCCTGTCATCGAGCAATCGCCATTACATCGGCGACCTGCTGGACAAGCCGCGCCACCAGGCGCTGCCGGCGCTACAGAGACTCTTGGTGAAAGCCTTGGGGGACAAGCAGGAAGTGGCGTTCTCCGGTGGCGCGACGGTCATGAAAATTATCGGCGGCTGATCCGGCCTCATCGCGGGCAAGCCACGCTCCCACAAGAATTTGCGCAAATCCTGTGGGAGCGTGGCTTGCCCGCGATTGCGTTTGATCAGGCAACGATCAACTTGAGCTGGCGCAAAAGCTGCATCCTACGGCCATTCGCCGGTTTTCCGACACCGGCCTCTGGAGGATAGGATGCGTAGCCTGGTTTTGCTGCTGGCCGTTTTGGCACTTGGTGGCTGCATGAACGTCAGCGATATGGCCGAAGGGACTCGTTACCATATGAGCGATGCGGGGTTGCTCGATCACAGTGACAGCCGTCGCGTAAACAACCTGCGCATCCAGCCGGACTCGTTCGTCTACATCGCTCAAGGCGCTTTCATGCCGCCGGGCAGCGCGGTTTATCCACGGCCCAACGTGATTGCCGAAGTCGCGTTCGATGGCTTCGTCGAATACTTCCCGATGGTCCGCCGTGCCCCTGCGCCGGAAGGCCTCGACCAGGCCATGGTCGAAGCCCGTGCCGCCGGTGCGCACTATCTGCTCTACACCCGATTTGCCAAGTCTGACGACCGTATCGGCAACTCGGACGAGTGGCTGGATCAGGAGGCCCTGGATCGTCTCGGCATCGACAGCGGTATGATTCAGATCATGTTGATCGAGACCAGCACCCAGTATTTGATTGATACTGCGACCATCAAGAGTCGTGGCGGTTTACTGACGTTCCACGATAAAAAAACCGAAGACCTGATGGGCCCGCCGCTGGAACAATACGCGCGCAGCCTGTTGGGGCTCAGCGACCAGTAATCCCGAGGAGAACGTCATGAGTGGCCCGCAAAAAGCCAACGACTTGCTGGGGCAAATCCCCAAGACCAAAGGCTTGCCGCCGGTGCACCTGTGGAATCCCGATTTCTGCGGCGACATCGACATGCGCATCGCCCGGGACGGCACCTGGTATTACCTGGGCACCCCGATCGGGCGCAAGCCGATGGTCAAACTGTTCTCCACCATCATTCGCCGTGATGGCGATGATTACTTCCTGATCACTCCGGTCGAAAAGGTCGGCATCAAGGTCGACGATGCGCCGTTCGTGGCGATTGCGGTGGACGTGGAAGGCGAAGGCGAGGCGCAGCTGTTGCGCTTTACCACCAACGTCGAGGAAACCACCGAGGCCGGTGTGGGGCATCCGCTGCGTGTGGTCACCGACCCGGTAACGCAGGAGCCAGCCCCTTACGTGCATGTGCGCAGCAATCTTGAAGCGTTGATTCATCGCAATGTGTTCTATCAATTGGTGGAACTTGCGGTGAGTCGCGAGATCGACGGCCAGCGCTGGCTCGGTGTATGGAGTGGCGGTGAGTTTTTCCCCATCGGTCTTGAGCCCTGACACTGCGGGCTTGCTCGCGAATGCGGTCTGTCTGACATGTAAGTGCTGGATGTGACGACGCCTTCGCGGGCAAGCCCGCTCCCACAGTTGTTCTATGTGATGCGCAAATTATTTGTATGTCGCAGCGCCCCTGTGGGAGCGGGCTTGCCCGCGAAGAGGCGCTGAAACTCAACACATGATCTGGCACTGACTTGCCTTGCGCAGCGCCTCAATCAATTTCTGCCAGCGCAATATTCTTCGCCCGGGCTTCTGTCCTCAAACTGGCAACTATTGGTTGTCATCGTCGTCATCACCCGAACTGCCGCTGGTGGTCGAGCCGAGTCCGCCGCTGCTGGGGGTTTTGCTGCCTGGTAAAATCATACCGCCCTGACGTCCTGCATCCTCGCCTTGAGTCCGCGGGTCGGTGCCGGTGGAGGGCGGCAGGTTTTTGTCGATCGTCGTGCCATCGGTGTTCATGCCGGGGGCACTCTGGATCGCCGGTGCCCTTGGCTTTTCCACCGGGTTGGTCGGGCCGGTGCTCGAGCCGATGGTCCCGGCGAACGCAGCAGAAGACAGCAAGACGGTGAGAACGAGGGCGGTCAACCTGGACAGGATCATGGT
This sequence comes from Pseudomonas sp. KB_15, assembly GCF_052114525.1. Lineage (NCBI taxonomy): Bacteria > Pseudomonadati > Pseudomonadota > Gammaproteobacteria > Pseudomonadales > Pseudomonadaceae > Pseudomonas > Pseudomonas sp. KB_15. Next base: position 57,343 of record NZ_JBFREX010000023.1, read on the forward strand.
GTTGTCTCCAACGGATAGAGTCCTTACCTGATTAGTACGCCCTCGATCTGGATGGGTGCATTATTGGCGACGAACGGCTCAGGCCTGCTCCAATGCCCTGACCGCTGTAGCTCTTCGCCAGATCAACCGGCCCACGGTGATCAACCAGTTGAGCGCAGCGACCGCCAACACCGTGAGCAACAGCGTGGCCATGCCCTGCTCGACGATGATTTTCCCGGCCAGCAAGGGAAAACCGAACACGCCGATGAAGTACGACAGGCTGAACAGTAGCAAGGATTGTGCGGTGGTGCCGTTCGGCGCTTCATTGGCGGCCAGGCCGTTGATCACCGAGTAGGTCAGGCCGTAACCGATCCCGAGTATCACCGCCGCGAGCACGTAGCTGACGCTGCTGTCGACGACAAAACCGAACATCACGATCGATGCGAGCATCAGCCCCGAAAGCAGACACGATGCACGGAATGGATCGCGCTTGACCACGAAACCGGCAACCAGCATGCGGCCGCTGATCGCCGCACTCATGAAGCCGAGGAAGAACAGCGAATAGTCGAGCGAGCGCGCTGCGGCATAACTGGTTTGAAAGCTCGACAGACCGCCGAACACACAGCCACCAAGGCCGACCATGATGATCGGGAATACGGCCCTGGACGACAGCACCAGACCTGCTGCACGCCAGGAAATCCGCGACACGTTGCTCGATTGCGCGGGCGCCGGTTTCAGTTGTCGATCCAGGCGCCAGAACAGAAATACCCCGGTCAGGCTGGCCAGCGCCGCCAGATAAAACGCCGCCGTCACCGGATAACCGAGCGCACTCGCGGCGCGGCCGAGCAACGGGCCACTGCCGATCCCGGTCATCATGCTGCCCGACAGCAGGGCGAAGTACCTGGCACGCTGTGCGGGTGTCACCAGGCTTGCCACGATGATCGGCCCGAGGGTGTAGAACACGCCCCAGCCCAGGCCCAGCAGCAGCCCGAAAAACAACAGCGGTTGACCGAAGCCCGGAGTCAGGGCGAAGCCCAGGCTGGCCGCTACCAGCAATACACCGAACAGCGCCACCGATCGGGCGGCACCGAGCAAGTCGGACAAATGACCGGAAACAATCACCGCCGCAAAGGTACTGAGCATCGCTGTCGAAATCACACTGCCGGCGTCGTGCTCGTTGCCACCACGCGAGCTGATCAACAGCGACAGCAAAAAAGTCGAGCCGTAGGACAACGACAACAGGTAACTAGCGAGGCAAAACAGGCCGAACAACTTGGTTGATACAGGAGGTGTTGCGCAAGACATGACGCGGTTCCTTGACCGGGAAAATGAGCAGCGCGGCTATCTAACCACGCAGTGCCCGAATGTTAGGTCCGAGGTTATCGATGCCAGGATTAGTGGAGGCCGGAGTGAAGATCCATTTTTTTGGCAAGGGGCTTTTGTGGCGAGGGGGCTTGCTTGTGGTGAGGGGGCTTGCCCCCGTTGGGTTGCGCAGCAACCCCAATAAGCACACTGGAATCTTTCTGGTGTAATGCGATCGCTAAGAAAGGGCCTGCTTCGCAGGCCAACGGGGGCAAGCCCCCTCGCCACAAATATTGCGCCGACTTAGTATGGCGTTTTCCTCTTTTGACAAGGCACGTCCATGACGATCGAAATCCGCCCGGCGACCCCCAGTGACGCACCGCAAATCCTCGCGTTCATCACTGAACTGGCCGACTACGAACGTGCCCGCCATGAAGTCATCGCCAGTGTTGCCGATATCGAGCGCAGCCTGTTCAGCGAAGGCGCCACCGCCCATGGCCTGATCTGCCTGCGCGACGGCGCACCCATCGGTTTCGCGGTGTTCTTCTTCAGCTATTCCACCTGGTTGGGCAGCAATTGCCTGTACCTCGAAGACCTTTACATCACTCCGCAACAGCGCGGCGGTGGTGCGGGGAAGACCCTGCTGCGGCATCTGGCGAAAATCGCCTGCGCCAACGACTGTGGCCGTTTCGAGTGGAGCGTGCTGGAGTGGAATACGCCGGCTATCGAATTCTACAAATCCCTGGGCGCGCAGCCGCAGGAGGAGTGGGTTCGGTATCGGATGGATGGAAAAGTATTGCGCGAGTTCGCCGAGGGCAGTTGAGCGGTATCCCCTGTAGGAGCGAGCCTGCTCGCGAAGAAATCGAAAACACCATGGGGTGTCAGGCTTTCCGCTTTATCGTTGACGACCATCGCTAGCAAGCTAGCTCCTACAGGGGAATGCATTCCAGGGAGCTACCGTAGGCGGTGGTTTTTTTTGTCTGCATCTCAATATATGGGATTGATATTTATATATTGAGATTTCCCGGCGCCTGGGTTTATAGTCCTGCTCACTCACTGCCAAAAACCAAAACAGGTGAAGCGATGCAGGCGCAATTGATCGCGCTCGATTGGGGGACGACCTCACTCCGTGCTTACAAATTGGCTGAAGGTGGCCAGGTGCTCGAACAGCGTTCGCTGTCGTCGGGGATCATGCAGCTGCCGAAAGCGCCGCGAATCATTGCCGGCCGGAAATGCACTGACGGTTTCGAACTGGCCTTCGATGAGGCTTGCGGCGACTGGCTCGATACCCAGCCGGATTTGCCGGTGATTGCCTGCGGCATGGTCGGCAGCGCCCAGGGCTGGAGCGAAGCGGCCTACCGCGACACGCCGGCGAACGTCGCCACTCTCGGTACTTCCTTGCAAACCGTGCGCAGCCTGCGCGGCGTCGATGTGCACATTGTGCCCGGCGTCATCCAGCGTTCGCATTTGCCGAACGTGATGCGCGGCGAAGAAACCCAGGTGCTCGGTGTGCTGCAAAACCTGGCGGGCGAGGCGGGGGCTGATCTGCTGATCGGCCTGCCGGGCAGCCACTCGAAATGGGTGGAAGTGGCCGACGGCTGCATCGTGCATTTCGATACGTTCATGACCGGCGAAGTTTTCGCCGTGCTCAGTGAACACAGCATTCTCGGACGCACCCAACAGCGTGGCGCGTCTTTCGATGGCGATGCGTTTGATCGCGGTGTGCGGGTCGCGTTGTCGGCGGACGGTGAAATCGGTCCTCTGTCGACGATGTTCAGCGCCCGCAGCCTGGGCCTGACTGGCGAATTGAGCGCTACCGCCCAGGCGGATTATCTGTCCGGCCTGCTGATCGGCCACGAATTGTCAGCCCTGGCTGGCGTGCAACGGCGTCGGCGCAACAGCGTGCACCTGCCTTCGATCATCCTCATCGGTAATACCCAACTCTGTGCCCGCTACAGCCGTGCGCTCGACGCCTGCGGTTTTGCCCGGGTGACCCTGGCCGAACAGGCCACCGAACGCGGATTGTGGCAACTGGCGCTCGCCGCCGGCCTGGTCACGTCCACCGCATCCCGTTAAACCTGCCTGGAGGCCCGACATGCTCAAACAAGCGCTGGCACAAAACGGCCTGATCGCGATCCTGCGTGGCCTGCGCCCGCAAGAAGCGGCCGCCATCGGCGAAGTCCTGTACGCCGCCGGATTTCGCGTCATCGAAGTGCCGCTCAATTCCCCGGAGCCGTACGAAAGTATCCGCATCCTGCGCAGTACCTTGCCCGCCGACTGCCTGATCGGTGCCGGCACGGTGTTGACGCCGGAGCAGGTCGTACAGGTGAAAGCGGCGGGCGGCCAGGTGATCGTCATGCCCCATAGCGATCCGAAGGTGCTGCGCGCGGCGAAAGCGGCGGGGCTGTACCTGTCGCCCGGTGTCGCCACACCCACTGAAGCCTTCGCTGCGCTGGCCGAAGGCGCGGATGTGCTGAAGATGTTCCCGGCCGAGCAGATGGGTCCGGCGGTCGTCAAAGCCTGGCTCGCGGTGCTGCCCGCCGGAACCATTCTTGTGCCGGTCGGCGGCATCACCCCGGACAACATGCAGGTGTTTATCGACGCCGGTGTCAAAGGTTTCGGCCTCGGTTCCGGCCTGTTCAAACCGGGCATGACGCCTGCGCAAGTGGCGGCCAATGCCAAGGCCTATGTCGCTGCCTGGAAAGCCCTTCGCTAAGACTTTTTGGCGCTGCGAGCGCTGCATCCAATAAGAGAGACAAGCAGATGAAAATCACCAAGCTGACCACCTTCATCGTTCCGCCGCGCTGGTGCTTCCTCAAGGTCGAAACCGACGAGGGCGTCACCGGTTGGGGCGAGCCCGTGGTCGAAGGCCGCGCCCACACCGTTGCCGCTGCCGTTGAGGAATTGTCCGACTACCTGATCGGCAAAGACCCACGCAACATCGAAGATATCTGGACCGTGCTGTACCGAGGCGGCTTCTACCGGGGCGGCGCGATCCACATGAGCGCCCTGGCCGGGATCGACCAGGCCTTGTGGGACATCAAGGGCAAGGCGCTTGGCGTGTCGGTCAGCGACCTGTTGGGTGGCCAGGTGCGGGACAAGATTCGTGTGTATTCGTGGATCGGCGGTGACCGTCCGGCGGATACCGCACGGGCGGCGAAAGAAGCCGTCGAGCGCGGCTTTACCGCGGTAAAAATGAACGGCACCGAAGAACTGCAATTCCTCGATACCTTCGACAAGGTCGACCAGGCCCTGGCCAACGTCGCCGCCGTGCGCGATGCCGTCGGCCCGAACGTCGGCATCGGCGTGGACTTCCATGGCCGGGTGCACAAGCCCATGGCCAAGGTGCTGATGAAGGAGCTTGATCCATACAAGCTGATGTTCATCGAAGAGCCGGTGCTCAGCGAAAACTATGAAGCGCTGAAAGAGCTGGCCCCATTGACCAGTACGCCGATTGCCTTGGGGGAGCGGCTGTTCTCGCGCTGGGATTTCAAGCGTGTGCTCAGCGAAGGCTACGTCGACATCATCCAGCCGGATGCCTCCCACGCCGGCGGCATCACCGAAACCCGCAAGATCGCCAACATGGCCGAAGCCTACGACGTGGCGCTGGCGCTGCATTGCCCGCTGGGTCCGATTGCCCTGGCGGCCTGCCTGCAACTGGACGCGGCCTGCTACAACGCGTTCATCCAGGAACAGAGCCTGGGCATCCACTACAACGAGAGCAACGACCTGCTCGACTACGTGAAAGACCCGCGGGTGTTCGACTACGACAAAGGCTTCGTGAAGATCCCGAACGGCCCGGGCCTGGGCATCGAGATAAACGAGGAATACGTCATCGAACGCGCCGCCATCGGCCACCGCTGGCGCAACCCGATCTGGCGCCATGCCGATGGCAGTTTTGCCGAGTGGTGAGTACCTGACACACCACTGAACCCTGTGGGAGCGGGSTTGCTCGCGAAAGCGTCCWGTCAGTCACCGCAAGCGTTTTTTCATCATGGTCCTGTTGTTCATCACTGTGGTGATCAACTACCTGGACCGCAGCAACCTGTCGATTGCCGCCCCGGCATTGACCAGTGAGTTGGGCATCGATCCGATCCACGTCGGCCTGATCTTCTCTGCCTTCGGCTGGACCTACGCCGCGATGCAAATCCCCGGCGGCTGGCTGGTGGATCGCGTGCCACCGCGCATCCTTTACAGCGTCGCCTTGTTGCTGTGGTCGGTTGCCACGGTGATGCTCGGCTTCGCCGGCAGCTTCATCGCGCTGTTCGTGTTGCGCATGGCGGTCGGTGCCCTGGAAGCACCGGCGTATCCGATCAACAGCCGCGTGGTCACCACCTGGTTCCCCGAGCGCGAGCGCGCCACGGCCATCGGTTTCTACACCTCCGGGCAATTCGTCGGCCTGGCCTTCCTGACGCCGGTACTGGCCTGGCTGCAGCATGAATTCGGCTGGCACATGGTGTTCGTCACCACCGGCGCGGCGGGCATTCTGTGGGCGGTGATCTGGTACGCGGTGTATCGCGAGCCCCGGGATTTCAAAGGCGCCAATGACGCGGAAATCGACCTGATCCGCGAGGGCGGCGGGTTAGTGGATATCCAGGCTGAACAAGCCAAAGTCAAAGCCAAATTCAGCTGGACCGATCTCGGTATCGTTCTGAGCAAACGCAAGTTGTGGGGCATCTACCTCGGCCAGTTTTGCCTCAACTCGACGTTGTGGTTTTTTCTGACGTGGTTCCCGACCTACCTGGTGAAATATCGCGGCATGGACTTCATCAAGTCCGGCCTGTTGGCGTCACTGCCGTTTCTCGCAGCCTTCGTCGGCGTGCTGTGTTCGGGGTTCTTCTCCGACTGGTTGATCCGTCGCGGCTACACGGTAGGTTTCGCCCGCAAGTTGCCGATCATCAGCGGCTTGCTGATCTCCACCTCGATCATCGGCGCCAACTTTGTCGAGTCGACGCCGCTGGTGATTGCCTTCCTCGCACTGGCGTTCTTCGGCAATGGCCTGGCTTCCATCACCTGGTCGCTGGTGTCGACGCTCGCCCCGGCGCGATTGCTCGGGCTGACCGGCGGGGTGTTCAACTTCATCGGCAACCTGTCGGCGATTGCCACGCCTATCGTGATCGGCTTCCTCGCGACAGGTGATTCTTTCGCCCCGGCGATCACCTACATCTCGGTGCTGGCGTTGATTGGTGCACTTTCCTACATCTTGCTGGTGGGTAAGGTCGAGCGTATCAAGTTGTAGTCGTGGCATTCGGGCGACCATAATGCCGCCCGTTCACTCGCTCAACGGTAAAGGCTGGATATGCAGGAAGACGCCCCAAAAATCGCCAAGGATGCCGCTCCGACCGGCACCCAGACCCTGCTTCGCGGGCTGGGTGTGGTTCAGGCCGTGGCCAGCGGCGCCCGCGATCTCAAGGAAATCGCCCGGCTGATCGGCACCACGCGTAGCACCACCCATCGCCTGGCCAGTTGCCTGGTGGACGAGCGTTATCTGCGGGTGGTGCCGCAAGTCGGTTATCTGCTGGGGCCGAAACTGATCGAGTTGGGCTTTCAGGCCCGTGAAGAATTGCCGTTGGTGACCCTGGCCGGGCCGTATCTGGATGAGTTGTCGGCGTTGACCGGCGACACCATTCACCTGGCCATTCGTGAAGGCGACGAAGTGCTGTACCTGCACAAGAATCCGGGGCGCAATGGCCCGGAAATGCGCTCGCGGGTCGGCCATCGCATGCCGTTGGCGCGTACCGGGATCGGCAAGGCGCTGATGCTCGATGATTCGCCGCAAGAGTGGCAGCGCCTGTACGAAGTCAGCCTGCCGGTGGGTGGGAAAAATCAATTCTGGCCGCAGCACCCGGAGCAATCCTGGGAGCAGTTCGAGCAGCGTATGGTCGAGTACGTGGCCGGCGGCTACGCCTTCGATCTGGAAGATAACGAGCCGTCGATCCGTTGCGTGGCGGCGCCGGTCCGCGATGCCAGCAAGCGCATCGTCGCCGGCATCAGCATCGCCAGCACCGTGCCGTACATGCCGCTGGAAAAGATGGCCGAGCTGATTCCCCTGATCAAAGGGGTCACGGCCCGGCTGTCGGCGGAGCTTGGTTTGAAGGTTTAAGCCTTGAAGGTTCAGAGCTTCAATGTCGCCATGTCGATGACGAAGCGGTATTTCACGTCACCTGCAATCATGCGGGCGTAAGCCTCGTTGATCTGGTGGATGTCGAGCATTTCGATGTCACAGGTGATGTTGTGCTCGGCGCAGAAATCCAGCACTTCCTGGGTTTCGGCGATGCCGCCGATCAGCGAGCCGGCCAGCACCCGTCGCCCCAATACCAGTTTGGCTGCATGCACCGGTGGCTCCACCGGTTCGATCAACCCCACCAGAATATGCACGCCGTCGAAACGCAGCGTATCGAGGTAAGGGTTGAGGTCGTGCTGCACCGGAATGGTGTCGAGCAGGAAATCGAAGTAACCGGCGGCAGCCTGCATCCGGGCGTCATCGGTGGACACGATCACATGGTCCGCGCCCTGACGGCGAGCCTCTTCGGCCTTGCTTGCCGAACGGGTGAACAGCGTCACTTCGGCGCCCATGGCCTTGGCGAACTTGATGCCCATATGGCCGAGGCCGCCCATGCCGAGAATCCCGACCTTGTCGCCGGGCTTCACGCCGTAATGCTTGAGCGGCGAGTAGGTGGTGATGCCGGCGCACAGGATCGGCGCGGCGCTGGCCAGGGCCAGTTTCTCGGGGATGCGCACCACGAAGTGCTCGCTGACCACGATGCTGTCGGAGTAACCGCCCATGGTGTTGCTGCCGTCGACCCGGTCCGGGGTGGCGTAGGTCATGGTCGGGCCTTCGAGGCAGTATTGCTCGAGGTTGGCCTGGCAAGCTTCACAGCTGCGGCACGAGTCGACCATGCAGCCGACACCGACCAGATCGCCGACTTTGTGCTTGGTGACATTCGCACCGACGGCGGTAACTTTGCCTACGATTTCGTGGCCAGGCATCAGCGGGTAAACGGCAATGCCCCACTCGTTGCGGGCCTGATGGATGTCGGAATGGCAGACGCCGCAGTAGAGAATCTCGATGGCAACGTCGTCAGCCCGTGGACTGCGGCGTTCGAATTTGACCGGGGCGAGGGGAGTGGTGGCCGACTGGGCGGCGTATCCGATGGCGGTGTACATGGTGAACCTCGCTAAAGCGCTGATGGGTGAGGTGGTTCATTCTGGGCGTCGTCCCCAGTACCGGCCATGGCGATTCCTCCGGGTGTCATGCCTATTCCTCCGGCATGCGGGTGTGAGCCGTCGAATTGGTCAGCGGATCTGCGATGATGCTTTCGTCCCTTTTTCCGTGATTTTTTTGTGAAGAGCTCCGATGCTGTTGACCCGTCACCTTGATGCCAATGCCCCCCTGGTTTCGCTGATCGAACCACTGTCCACCCGCGATGGTTTCGTCCCGACCGCATTACCCGGCGTGCAGGTTCTGCGTGCCAGTTGCGATGTGGCCCGTGGGCCGCAGATCTACGAACCGAGCCTGGTGATCATCGCCCAGGGCAGTAAACTGGCGTATCTGGGGCCGCGCACCCTTGAATACGGGGCAGGGCACTATCTGATTCAGGCCCTGCCGGTGCCGTTCGAGTGTGAAACCTTTGCCGCGCCGGACGGGCCGATGCTCGGCGTGTCGGTCGCGATAGACCGGGTGATGCTGGGCGAGTTGGTGTTGGCGATGGGCTTGGCACCGGGGCGGCATATTCCGGCGCAAACACCGGAGTCGATGACCTCGGCAGTGCTCGATGACGCCATGCGCGGTTGTGTCGAACGGCTGCTGCGGTGCCTGCACGATCCGCTGGAGAGCCGGATCATGGGGCAGGCGCGCTTGCGCGAGTTGTTGTTCGTTGCGTTGCGCGGACCTCAGGCAGATGTGCTGCGGGCGCTGGTCGAGCAACAGGGGCAGTTCGCGCGGATCGCGGCCTCGCTCAATCATCTGCATGCGCATTTCACCGAACCGTTGAATGTTGAAACGCTGGCCAGTTGCGCGAACATGAGCCTTTCGACGTTCCACGAGCATTTCAAGCGCAGCACGTTATTGTCGCCGGTGCAGTACCTGAAACGCCTGCGCTTGCTCAAGGCGCAGGCATTGCTGATGGCCGAGGGACTGGGCGTGGCGCAGGTGGCGCATCGGGTGGGGTATCAGAGCACGTCGCAGTTCAGTCGCGAGTACAAGCGCTACTTCGAGCGTAATCCGGGGGATGAACGCGCAGCCTGAATTGGCAATGGGTCTCCTGTAGGAGCGAGCCTGCTCGCGATGAGGGCGTACCAGTCGGCATCAATGTTGTCTGATGCGCCGCTATCGCGAGCAGGCTCGCTCCTACATTGGTTTTATGGTGTGGCTCAAACCACAGGCAACAAAAAGGCCCCCGTTTCGGGAGCCTTGATGTTCGCGGTTCGGCTTACATGTTCGGGTAAGTCGGGCCGCCAGAGCCTTCCGGTGTCACCCAGGTGATGTTCTGTGCAGGGTCCTTGATGTCGCAGGTCTTGCAGTGAACGCAGTTCTGGGCGTTGATCTGGAAGCGCTTCTCGCCGTCTTCCTTGGTGATCACTTCATACACACCAGCCGGGCAGTAACGCTGGGCAGGCTCATCGTACAGCGGCAGGTTCTTGCTGATCGGGATGCTTGGATCGGCCAGCTTCAGGTGGCACGGCTGCTCTTCTTCGTGGTTGGTACCGGAGATGAACACCGAGCTGAGCTTGTCGAAGCTGATCTTGCCGTCGGGTTTCGGGTAGTCGATCTTCTTGCAGTCGGCCGCCAGCTTCAGGCAAGCGTAATCCGGCTTGGTGTCGTGCAAGGTGAACGGCAGTTTGCCGCCGAAGATGTTCTGGTCCAGCCAGTTGAAACCACCACCGACGATGGCGCCGAACTTGTGGATCGCCGGGCCGAAGTTGCGGCTGGCGAACAGTTCTTCGTAGAGCCAGCTCTTCTTGAATGCGTCGACGTAAGTGGTCAGTTCTTCGGTGCCATCCTTGTCGGCGAACAGTGCATCAGCCACGGAATCGGCGGCGAGCATGCCGGACTTCATCGCGGTGTGGCTGCCCTTGATCTTGGCGAAGTTCAGGGTGCCGAGGTCGCAACCGATCAGCGCGCCGCCCTTGAAGACCATTTTCGGCAGCGAGTTCAGGCCGCCCTTGCAGATGGCGCGGGCGCCGTAGCTGATGCGCTTGCCGCCTTCCAGGTACTGCTTGAGCACCGGGTGATGCTTGAGGCGCTGGAACTCGTCGAACGGCGACAGGTAGGTGTTGCTGTAGGACAGGTCGACGATCAGACCAACCACTACCTGGTTGTTTTCCAGGTGATAGAGGAACGAACCACCGGTGTTCTCGGTGCCCATGATGTCCATCGGCCAACCGGCGGTGTGCACCACCAGGCCAGGCTGGTGCTTGGCCGGGTCGAYTTCCCAGATTTCTTTCAGGCCGATGCCGTAGTGCTGGGCATCAGCGTCAGTGTCCAGGTTGAAGCGCTTGATCAGCTGCTTGCCGATGTGGCCACGGCAGCCTTCGGCGAACAGCGTGTACTTGCCACGCAGCTCCATGCCCGGGGTGTACAGGCCTTCCTTCGGATGGCCTTCGCGATCGACGCCCAGGTCACCGGTGATGATCCCGCGCACCACGCCGTTCTCGTCGATCAACGCTTCCTGAGCGGCGAAGCCCGGGTAGATTTCTACGCCCAGGTTTTCGGCCTGCTGGGCCAGCCAGCGGCACAGGTTCCCGAGGGAGATGATGTAGTTGCCTTCGTTGTGCATGGTCTTGGGCACAAAGAAGTCTGGAACTTTCTGCGCGCTTTCAGCGTTCTTAAGAACGAAGATGTCGTCGCGGGTGACGGGCGTGTTCAGCGGCGCGCCAAGTTCTTTCCAGTCCGGGAACAGTTCGTTCAGGGCGCGTGGTTCGAACACGGCACCGGACAGAATGTGAGCACCGACTTCGGAGCCTTTTTCGACCACGCAGACGCTGATTTCCTTACCGGCTTCGGCGGCCTTCTGCTTCAAGCGGCAGGCGGCGGAAAGACCAGCGGGGCCGGCACCGACGATGACCACGTCGAATTCCATGTATTCGCGTTCCACAGGTTATCTCCTACTCAAGGCTCAACAGTTTTTTTTCTAATTTGGAGGTTGGGTGTCGCATCCATGAATCCCGGCACAACGCCGGAAGCGGACAATCGATTGACCACCTTTCTCTTTGGGTGGCGCATTATATCTACACCACTCTCAGCGTCCAATACAAACGTTTGTTTGAATTGGCTCAAAGCCAGAGAAATCAAAGTCACGCGCCTTATGAACGGCTATTTTGCCGTATTGACCGGAATAGGCGTTCCGGTCAAGATACGGGCGGTTTTGCGCTCGCCGTAGGCTGGCTGTTGGTTTCAAGAGCACCTCTAAAGACAGGGCGATGGCAGTAGAGAGTGATGCACTGCGTGGGGTTGATGCGCAGTTTACACGCCGCGATGTTGAATGACTCGTCAGTCACCACTGACGAACGGTCATTCACATGATGAGCGATGGTCACTTGACACGTTTGCCGGCGTTTTTAGAGGTGCCCTTGCGCCCGATGAGCATCAACCGCCAGGTTCGCCTAGGCGACTTTCTTTTCACCGGAGAGTAACGAGGAATCCATGAAGGTTCTTGTAGCTGTCAAACGCGTTGTGGATTACAACGTCAAGGTCCGCGTCAAGGCGGACAATTCCGGCGTCGATCTTGCCAACGTCAAGATGTCGATGAACCCGTTCTGCGAGATCGCCGTTGAAGAAGCCGTACGCCTGAAAGAGAAAGGTGTTGCGACTGAAATCGTCGTCGTCTCCGTCGGCCCGTCCACCGCTCAAGAGCAACTGCGCACTGCGCTGGCTCTGGGTGCCGACCGCGCCATCCTCGTCGAATCCGCCGAAGATCTGACTTCCCTGGCCGTTGCCAAACTGTTGAAAGCTGTTGTCGACAAGGAACAGCCTCAGCTGGTGATCCTTGGCAAACAGGCCATCGACAGCGACAACAACCAGAC
>NZ_JBFREX010000024.1:0-115042 GCF_052114525.1 Pseudomonas sp. KB_15
CTTTTTCAACTTCCTTTGCGCTTCGATGACCTGAAGCAACCACTGCCGAAAACTGCGTAACTCTTTGTTTACCAAGGAGTTTTCCGTTTCGACTGCGCCGGAAGTGGGGCGAATTATAGGCCTCCAGAATCTGCCGTCAAGCACTGATTTTGGTTTTGTATCAATAACTTGCAGAAAGCACCCAAYCGACCCGAAGGAAGCCTATATAGAAGAGCCCAAACGCCCTTCTATATAGAGGAGACCCGTCAGAGAACGCCCGAAGCCTTGAATGCAGTCACCGCCCCGGCATCCAGGCCCAACACCCGCTGCAGAACCTCCAGCGTGTGCTCACCCAGCAAAGGAGGTGCAAAACGGTACTCCACTGGCGTCTCCGAGAGTCGAATCGGGCTCGCCACCTGAGGCACCATACCAGCCAGCGCATGCGGCAGCTCGATAGCCAACCCGCGCGCCTTCACCTGAGGATCGGCAAACATCTGCGCCACGTCATTGATAGGCCCGCATGGCACGCCAGCCTGTTCGAGCTGCGCCACCCACTCAGCGGTAGTCTTGAATACCGTAGCCTGGCGGATCAGCGGAATCAGTACAGCCCTGTTTGCCACCCGCAGCTTGTTGGTAGCAAAACGCGGATCGTCCGCCCATTGCGGCTGCCCGGCCACTTCCGCGAACTTGCGGAACTGCCCATCGTTCCCGACGGTAAGGATGAAATCGCCATCCGCCGTAGGAAAATCCTGATAAGGCACGATGTTCGGGTGAGCATTACCCAAGCGTTTAGGCGCATTGCCTGTCGTCAGGTAGTTCATTGCCTGGTTAGCCAGGCAAGCCACCTGTACGTCCAGTAGCGCCATGTCGATATGCTGACCGCCACCGTCGTGATCCCGATGCGCAAGCGCAGCCAGGATCGCGACAGTCGAATACAGCCCGGTCAGGATATCTGTCAGCGCTACGCCGACCTTCACCGGCCCCGCGCCTTCTTCCCCTTCAGGTCGCCCCGTCAGGCTCATGAGACCGCCCAGCCCCTGGATCATGAAGTCATAACCCGCACGCTTGGCGTAAGGGCCGGTCTGGCCGAAGCCGGTGATCGAGCAATAGATCAGATCCGGATTGATCGCCTTCAATGATTCATAGTCCAGGCCATAAGCCGCCAAACCGCCAACCTTGAAGTTCTCGATCAGGATGTCCGACTTGGCCGCCAACTCACGCACCAGCTTCTGCCCTTCAGGGCGCGTGAAGTCGATGGTGACCGATTGCTTGTTGCGATTGGCCGACAAGTAATAGGCCGCCTCGCTGGTGTTTTCCCCATAAGCGTCTTTAAGGAACGGCGGCCCCCAGGCGCGCGTGTCATCGCCGTTACCCGGGCGCTCGACCTTGATCACTTCGGCGCCAAGGTCGGCAAGGATCTGCCCGGCCCAAGGCCCGGCCAGCACCCGCGATAAATCCAGTACCCGTAGATGCGAAAGCGCGCCCATCGACGTTCTCCTATTAATAGAACGCCTGGATGCCGGTTTGCGCACGACCAAGGATCAGAGCATGGACGTCATGGGTACCTTCGTAGGTGTTCACCACTTCCAGGTTGACCAGGTGGCGAGCAACACCGAACTCATCGGAAATACCATTGCCGCCCAACATATCGCGAGCCATGCGCGCGATGTCCAGGGACTTGCCGCAAGAGTTGCGCTTCATCATCGAAGTGATTTCGACCGCCGCAGTGCCTTCATCCTTCATACGACCCAGACGCAGGCAGCCTTGCAGCGCCATGGTGATTTCAGTCTGCATGTCGGCCAGTTTTTTCTGGATCAACTGAGTGGCGGCCAGCGGGCGGCCAAACTGCTGACGATCCAGGGTGTACTGGCGAGCGGTGTGCCAGCAAAACTCGGCAGCACCCAACGCGCCCCAGGAGATGCCGTAACGTGCCGAGTTGAGGCACGTGAAAGGACCTTTCAGGCCACGGACATCCGGGAAAATGTTTTCTTCCGGAACGAACACGTTGTCCATCACGATTTCACCGGTGATCGATGCCCGCAGGCCCACCTTGCCGTGAATCGCCGGAGCGCTCAGGCCTTTCCAGCCTTTCTCCAGAACGAAGCCGCGGATGTCGCCGGCATCGTCCTTGCCCCAGACCACGAACACATCGGCGATCGGGCTGTTGGTGATCCACATCTTGCTGCCCGTGAGACTGTAGCCGCCCTCTACTTTGCGTGCACGAGTGATCATCGCGCCAGGATCGGAACCGTGGTTAGGCTCGGTCAGGCCGAAGCAGCCGATCCACTCGCCCGAAGCCAGTTTCGGCAGGTACTTCTGCTTCTGCGCTTCAGTACCGAATTCATTGATCGGCACCATCACCAGAGAGGACTGCACGCTCATCATCGAGCGATAGCCGGAGTCGATGCGCTCGACTTCACGGGCGATCAGGCCRTAGCTGACRTAGTTCAGGCCMSKGCCGCCGTAYTGCTCGGGGATGGTTGCGCCCAACAGGCCGACTTCGCCCATTTCGCGGAAGATCGCCGGGTCGGTCTTCTCATGACGGAAAGCTTCGAGAATGCGCGGCGCCAGGCTTTGCTGAGCGAATTGCGCAGCCGTGTCGCGAATCATGCGTTCTTCTTCAGTGAGCTGTTGATCCAGCAGCAGGGGATCGATCCAGTTGAAGCTAGCTTTACCGCCCATGAGTGTGTCCTCTCGAATCGGGTCAAATAACGTGGACTGATGCTAGGCCGGGTTCGGCGTTACGGCAAACGAGGATTTCGCATACTGTTGTGCTAATTTCTCACTCCGAAACGTCGCAAAAGAGCCTTTATGCGATGTATTAGTGAGGTTGACGTACATGCGCAGAAAGATACCCAGCACCACCGCCCTGATCAGCTTTGAGGCTGCGGCGCGCCACGAGAGCTTCACCAAGGCAGCCCAGGAACTTTCGCTGACTCAAGGGGCGATTTGCCGACAGATCGCCAGCCTGGAGGAGTTCCTCAGTGTGGAACTGTTCCGACGCTCGCGGCGCGGGGTCAAGCTGACGGAAGCCGGTCTCTCCTACAGCCGTCGAGTGGCCACTCAGCTTGACGCGGTTGAGCGCGATACCCTGTCCGTGATGGGCCAACAGGGCGCCAACGTGATCGAACTGGCCGTCGTTCCGACCTTCGGCACCCAATGGCTGCTGCCGCGACTCAAGGACTTCCAGCAAAAGCACCCGGAAGTGACGGTCAACCTGACCAACCGCACGCGGCCGTTCCTGTTCGCCGACACTGATTTTGATGCCGCCATCTACTTCGGTGACGCGGATTGGTCGGGTACAGAGTCCCACAGGCTGATGGGTGAAAATCCGATGCCCGTTTGCAGCCCCAACCTGCTCGAAAAAAAGACCAGTCTGGCGCCCGGCGAAATCGCCGACTTGCCTCTTCTGCAACAAACCACCCGCCCCTATGCCTGGCGCCAATGGTTCGACTCCCAACATCTGAATGTCCCGCGAGACATGACAGGTCCTCGCTACGAGCTATTCTCCATGCTCGCCCAAGCGGCTATGCACGACATGGGCATTGCACTGATTCCGCCGTTCCTGATTCAAAGAGAGCTGAAAGAAAAACGCCTGGTGATCGCCAACCCGCAAGCACTGTCGAGCATCAAGGCTTATTACCTGATGATTCCTGAGCGAAAGGTCGAATCTGCGTCTTTGAGGGCATTTCGTGACTGGCTGGTAAATCAGGCACACAGCTACAGCCTAGAGGGATAAAGGCTCTCTAACATTACTTGACCCCGTAGTCAGCAACCGTAAAGCCCTACAGATATACGTATTTGTCGCATAGCAGCAAACTGTATCGAGAAGTCGTACAAACGTCCCACAAGCGGCTGACCACGCGGCTTTGCGCCACTATTTCGAAGCGATGCCGCATCATTCATACGGCCGATGTGTAATTTCCTGAATTTCGGCCAGAATCCTTGAAAAGCACGGTCTGCAAGGGATTGAGCCAGTTGGTTGCGACATTCGGTCACGGGGTGACTTGTAGTTAATTTTCCGTCACCCGTCATAATCCCTTGAAGGGCACAAAGTTCGCCTGCAAAATGCCGCGCCCCGCCCTGATTTGGCGGGATCGTGCTGATCGGCCGCCCCAGCCGCACCATCCGTAGTGCATGGGTTTACTCAATAAGATCACGCAGGAGATTTGACGTGCACATTGGTGTTCCTCTCGAAACCCAGACCGGTGAAACACGGGTTGCTGCAACCCCTGAAACCATCAAGAAGCTGATCAGCCAGGGTCATAAGGTCACTGTACAAAGCGGCGCCGGCGTTAATGCCAGCGTTGTCGACAGTGCCTATGCAGCGGCAGGCGCGACCATTGGCAGCGCCAATGACGCGTTTGGTGCAGAGCTGATTTTGAAGGTGGTCGCTCCCAGCGACAGCGAACTGACGCTGATTAAAAGCGGCACCGTTGTGGTGGGGATGCTCAACCCGTTCAGCAACGAAACCATCGCCAAGCTGGCCGAGTGCGGCATTACCGCATTTGCCCTGGAGGCTGCGCCTCGCACATCCCGCGCCCAAAGCCTGGATGTACTGTCCTCGCAAGCCAACATCGCCGGTTATAAATCCGTGTTGCTGGCCGCGCACTACTATCCGCGCTTCATGCCGATGCTGATGACTGCTGCGGGCACTGTGAAGGCGGCGCGCGTGCTGATTCTCGGTGCAGGTGTGGCCGGTTTGCAGGCCATCGCTACGGCGAAACGTCTGGGCGCAGTGATCGAAGCGTCTGACGTGCGCCCTGCGGTAAAAGAGCAGATCGAATCCCTCGGCGCCAAATTCGTCGACGTGCCTTACGAGACCGATGAAGAGCGTGAATGCGCCGTCGGTGTCGGTGGCTACGCCCGGCCAATGCCGGCCAGCTGGATGCAACGTCAGGCCGTGGCCGTGCACGAGCGCGCCAAACAGGCTGACATCGTCATCACCACCGCGCTGATTCCGGGCCGCAAGGCACCGACGTTGTTGAGCGCGGAAACCGTGGCGCAGATGAAACCCGGTTCGGTGGTCATCGACCTCGCGGCAGCCCAGGGCGGCAACTGCCCGCTGACCGTGGCAGACCAAGTGGTCGTCGAGAATGGCGTGACCATTGTCGGCCCGACCAACCTGGCTGCCGCGGTTGGAGCCGATGCCTCGGCACTGTACGCACGCAACCTGCTGGACTTCATGAAACTGTTGTTCGATAAAGAAGGACAACTGGTGATCAACCTTGAAGACGATATCGTCGCCGCGTGCCTGATGTGCCGCGACGGCCAGATCGTGCGCAAGAACGGCTGAGGATAAAAACAATGGAAGACATGCTGATCTCTCACGGTATCTACAACCTGATCATCTTCGTGCTGGCTATCTATGTCGGCTACCACGTGGTCTGGAACGTCACACCTGCCCTACACACGCCACTGATGGCCGTGACCAACGCCATCTCGGCCATCGTGATCGTCGGCGCCATGCTCGCTGCCGCCCTCACCGTGACCCCGCTGGGCAAGACCATGGGCACCATGGCGGTGGCCCTGGCCGCCGTCAACGTGTTTGGTGGCTTCCTGGTAACCCGGCGCATGCTGGAAATGTTCAAGAAAAAAGCGGCTCCAGCAAAAGCTCCGGCAGCCAAGGCCGAAGCAGTCAAGGCTGAGGTGCAGCAAGCATGAGCATGAACCTGGTTACTTCCCTGTATTTGATCGCCTCGGTCTGCTTCATCCAGGCGCTCAAGGGTCTCTCGCATCCCACCACGTCGCGTCGCGGCAACCTGTTCGGCATGCTCGGCATGGGCCTGGCGATCCTCACCACAGTCGGCCTGATCTACAAGCTGGGTGCCGAACTTGCCCACGACGGTATCGTCTACGTGATCGTCGGCCTGCTGATCGGCGGCACCGCCGGTTCGATCATGGCCAAACGCGTTGAAATGACCAAGATGCCCGAACTGGTCGCCTTCATGCACAGCATGATCGGCCTGGCTGCGGTGTTCATCGCTGTGGCTGCCGTGGTCGAGCCGCAGTCGCTGGGCATCGTCCAGCAACTCGGTGACGCGATCCCGGCCGGTAATCGCCTGGAACTGTTCCTCGGTGCAGCCATTGGTGCCATCACCTTCTCCGGCTCTGTCATTGCCTTTGGCAAGCTGGCCGGCAAGTACAAGTTCCGCCTGTTCCAGGGTGCACCGGTACAGTTTGGCGGTCAGCACAAGCTGAACCTGCTGCTGGGCCTGGCCACACTGGCCCTGGGCGTGACCTTCATGCTCACCGGTGACTACACCGCTTTCGGCGTGATGCTGGCGCTGGCCTTCGTGCTCGGTGTGCTGATCATCATCCCGATCGGTGGCGCCGACATGCCGGTGGTGGTGTCGATGCTCAACAGTTATTCCGGCTGGGCGGCGGCAGGTATCGGCTTCTCGCTGAACAACTCGATGCTGATCATCGCGGGTTCGCTGGTAGGCTCAAGCGGTGCGATCCTCTCGTACATCATGTGCAAGGCGATGAACCGTTCCTTCTTTAATGTACTGCTCGGTGGTTTCGGCAATACGGCGGATGCGGCCGGCCCGGCGGGTTCGAAAGAAGCCCGTCCGGTGAAATCCGGCTCGGCTGACGACGCGACCTTCCTGCTGACCAACGCCGACACCGTGATCATCGTTCCGGGCTATGGCCTGGCGGTCGCACGGGCCCAGCATGCGCTGAAGGAACTGACCGAGAAGCTGACCCATCGCGGCGTGACCGTGAAGTATGCGATCCACCCGGTTGCCGGTCGCATGCCCGGCCACATGAACGTGTTGCTGGCCGAGGCCGAAGTGCCTTACGACCAAGTGTTCGAGATGGACGATATCAACTCCGAGTTCGGTCAGGCCGACGTGGTGCTGGTGCTGGGTGCCAACGACGTGGTCAACCCGGCCGCGAAGAACGATCCGAAATCGCCGATTGCCGGCATGCCGATCCTCGAAGCGTTCAAGGCCAAAACCATCATCGTCAACAAGCGCTCGATGGCCAGCGGCTATGCCGGCCTGGACAACGAACTGTTCTACCTGGACAAAACCATGATGGTGTTCGGCGACGCGAAGAAAGTCATCGAAGACATGGTCAAAGCCGTCGACTAACCTTCTGCGACACACAGAACGCCCCGACTCGTCGGGGCGTTTTTGTTTGCGCAAAACGTCGGACGAACTATTCTTTTATTACCGATCCGGTAACGGTGTTTTGCTTCAAAGGCCCGGAATAGACACCTCGATTGCGACCTTGGTAGCGGGACAGAAGCCGACGCAATTCACTAGACTGCACGTCCTGCTACCTGTTACCCGAGATAACAATCCATGTACCGTGACCGTATTCGCCTGCCTTCGTTGTTGGACAAAGTGATGAGTGCCGCCGACGCTGCCGCTCTGATTGAGGACGGCATGACCGTCGGTATGAGTGGCTTCACTCGCGCCGGCGAAGCCAAGGCCGTCCCCCAGGCGCTGGCCGAGCGTGCCAAGGTCACGCCGCTGAAGATCAGCCTGATGACCGGCGCGAGCCTGGGCAACGACCTGGACAAGCAGTTGACAGAAGCCGGTGTGTTGTCGCGACGCATGCCATTCCAGGTCGACAGCACCCTGCGCAAGGCGATCAACGCCGGCGAGGTCATGTTCATCGACCAGCACTTGTCGGAAACCGTGGAGCAATTGCGCAACCAGCAATTGAAACTGCCGGACATTGCCGTGATTGAAGCGGTAGCAATCACCGAGCAAGGGCATATCGTGCCAACCACCTCGGTAGGCAACTCGGCCAGCTTCGCAATTTTCGCCAAGCATGTGATCGTCGAGATCAACATGGCGCACAACCCGAACCTCGAAGGTCTGCACGACATCTATATCCCGACCTATCGTCCGACCCGCACCCCGATTCCACTGGTCAAGGTCGACGACCGCATTGGCAGCACCGCCATCCCGATTCCAGCGGAAAAAATCGTCGCCATTGTGGTCACCAATCAGGCTGACTCACCCTCCACGGTGCTGGCGCCAGACGCTGAGACCCAAGCCATTGCCGACCACCTGATCGACTTCTTCAAGCAGGAAGTGGCCGCAGGACGCATGACCAACAAGCTCGGCCCGCTACAGGCCGGTATTGGCACCATTGCCAACTCGGTGATGTGTGGACTGATCGACTCGCCGTTCGAAGACCTGACGATGTATTCCGAAGTACTTCAGGACTCGACCTTCGACCTGATCGACGCAGGCAAGCTGAGTTTTGCCTCGGGCAGTTCGATCACCCTGTCGAGCCGGCGCAATGCCGACGTCTTCGGCAACCTGGAGCGCTACAAGGACAAACTGGTTCTGCGCCCGCAGGAGATTTCCAACCACCCTGAAGTCGTGCGTCGCCTTGGCATCATCGGCATCAACACGGCGCTGGAGTTCGACATCTACGGCAACGTCAACTCCACTCACGTCTGCGGCACGCGGATGATGAACGGCATCGGTGGCTCCGGCGACTTTGCGCGCAATGCGCACCTGTCCGTATTCGTGACCAAGTCGATTGCCAAGGGCGGTGCAATCTCCAGCGTGGTGCCGATGGTCAGCCACGTTGACCATACCGAACATGATGTCGACATCCTCGTGACCGAAGTAGGCCTGGCGGACTTGCGAGGCCTCGCGCCCCGGGAGCGTGCCCGGGTCATCATCGACAAGTGCGTGCATGCGGATTACCGCCAGGCGCTGAATGATTACTTCACCGCCGCATGCGCCATCGGCGGGCACACCCCGCACATCCTGCGTGACGCCCTCAGCTGGCACATAAACCTGGAAGAAACCGGGCAAATGCTGAAGAAGTAATTGGTACAGATAGCAGCTGACGCAAACACAGTTTCGTCAGCTTGCGCTTGCCCTCTCGCAATATGAAAAAAACTGTACTGCTGTACCGGTCATTTCCTACCGAAAACTCCTACCTTACTGGATCAAAACATCAAAAATGCACCACTACAGTGCGCATAGGTACAGTTGCCTCAATTTAGACCAGTACACCACCTATAAACAGTTAACTGAGCTCTCACAATACAGGTGAACTGTATCTACAGAGACTAGGCAAACAAGAGGATCATGGGCACCAGTTAAACCACTACCTAATCCCGCCACAAGCGGAAGGATGACCACCATGGAACGTACACTCAGTTCCGATCTGTTCTTTGAAGACACCGCTGCAAAAAACCAGGCTTCCCTGCCTTTGCGCGTTATCGCCAACCTGATGTTGTGGCAGCGCCGCATCTCCAGCCGCCATCAACTGGCTCGCCTGGATTCGCGTCTGCTGGCTGACGCCGGGATTAGCGAAGCACAACGCTACGAAGAGCTGAGCAAGCCGTTCTGGCGCTAAGTTAGCGTCGCTGGCTCTGACCTGAAGGTCCACCGCCAGCAACCCGAATTGAAAAAACAAAACCCGTCGTGGGAAACCACGACGGGTTTTGTCGTTTTGGCCGATCAAACCTGGTCTTACAGTCGAGAATCCTGAGAACCAGTACAGTTTACAAAAACCACAAACTGAACGAGTACAATATTGCCGCAGTGTGTCTGTAGTGGACATTCGCCCGGTGTCAGCATGGAGCCCTCTACTTATCAGGACAGGGACCGCGCCATGAATTCTTTACAGGATGTTTCCACCCCCTCAGTTCAATCGAGACCTTGCTTGCACTGGGTCAGAGATCTGCTGACAGGGCTCTTCGCTAGCTTGGAAAGGGCGAGAACACGACGTTTACTGACTCAACTCGATGATCGTCAGCTATCAGACCTTGGCATCAGCCACGCCGACCGCATCAATGAATTGGATAAACCGTTCTGGCGCTGACTGCCTGTTTGCATGACGGGCTATTCGAACCGACACACTCAGGCCTAATATCAATTCAGAACGTGGCGAGCGCCAAGCGCCTGGCGTCTGACCTTGCAGACACTGCGCCATTTTTCAACTGGTTTACCCAAAGGAGTTACCTATGTCCCGTCTTCGCCTGCTTAGCGCTGCGGCCCTGTTTGCCGTGGCTGCCAGTGCACAAGCCAGCAGTTTCATCGTGACCACGGATGCTGTTGTCAATGCACTCAAAGCCACATCCGATGCGACCACCGACGTCGTCTCTTCGTCGTTCAAGGATGACAAGATCGTTCTTGCGGCCCGTGACGACGCTGCCAGCTTTGTCGCCAGCGAAGGTTCCATCCGCGGCGTAAAACTGGAAAGCGCACTCGACCACATTCGCCACCAGGCGCCACAGTTGAGTGCCACCGATGCACAACTGGCGCAAGCAATCCTGACCATCTAAACGACTGCACAGACATGGGGCACGTCCGACGTGTCCCAATGTTTCGGCGCTGGCTCTAGAGCGGGCCTTGCGCTAGCCTTTGGACTCACTTTCAACTTTCGAGTCTCATGCGTTTTCCTTCCAGCCTCTTGATAGCTACAGTCTTTCTTACCCTTGGTTACTGCGCATCAGCCCACGCTTATGACGCCTTCAACCTGTCCACCCAAGGCATCGTCGCCAGCGGTTACGCCACAAGTTTGGTGACCTGCGCCCCCTTCGACCATAAACTGCTGCTCGCCGCCCAGGATGACGCTGCGGCATTCATCGCCAGTGACGGCCAACTGAGAGGTGCACGACTGGAGTCGGCCTTGCGGTATCTGCGCCGAACCCAGGCAAAACTTCATGCCAGCGACCTTGAACTGGCACAAGCAATTCTCGTCCAATAGTTATCCCTGTTTTTCTGGAGTCGTTCCATGCGTAACCCGCTGATTGCTGCCACCTTAGGCCTGCTGCTGTTGGCCGACGTGGCCCAGGCACATACTCTGGTTGCCACCAGTAACATGCTGATCCGTGCTACCCAGCGCACCCTCGATTTCACTTCCGATACCACCACGTCCATCCGCGATTCGAAGATCGTGCGCGAAGCCCAGGACGATGCCGCCAGTTTCGTTGCCAGCAATGGCGACATCCGGGGCGCTCACCTGGAATCCGCTTTCGACTTGCTGCGCACCCGCGTGCCGGAAGCCCGTGACGCCAGTGACCAGGATCTCGCTGAAGCCATCCTCGCACTGTGAAGCGTCCAGGCGTCTGGCTGCTGGCCGGGGTCCTGTTGCTGCTGGGCAACACGGCCCACGCAGGCCTTCAGTTACAGCTCAAGACCGAAGGTCTGACTCCCGCACAACAGCAAGCCAGCCAGACGTTGCTCGATGAAGCCATGCAGGCACTGCCGCCACGCTTTATCGAGCAACTCGATCGACGCATCGACGTCGTCTGGACCGATGACATGCCAAGCAACGCCTATGGCCAGGCGTCACTGGTGTCCGAGCTTGATCTGAACCGCAACCTGCTGGCCGGCCTCACCGATGGCAGCGCTGCGACCAGGAAAACCCATCGCCCCCATGGCACCGTGCGCCAGGAAATGCTGGCCACGGTGCTGCACGAGCTGACTCACATCTACGATCGCTCGCGCCTGTGGCCGGATGCCGAACGCAAGCTGATTCAGCGCTGCACCCAGCGCAACAACAGCTCAGGGCTGGTTGGCATTCCCGACCAATGTCGGGGCCAGTCCGGCCGGCGTTTTACCCTCAGTGACGATCCGCGCCTGCTCGACCTCGCCGGTTGGCAGCAATACGTCGGCCGTCGCGGCGAACGCGAACAGCACAACCGCCAGATTGCCCGCAGTCCGGACATCTACGAGACCAGCAGTCCAAAGGAATTCGTCGCGGTCAACATGGAGTATTTCCTCCTTGATCCCACCTACGCCTGCCGCCGTCCCGCGCTGTATCGCTACTACGAGGAACATTTCGGCTGGGCGCCCGCCGCCAAAGACAGTTGCAGCAAAACCTTCGCCTTCCTCAATGCCGGCAACGACTTCGCCAAGACACCTTTGGGCCAGGTCGATCCGGAACGGGTCTACGCCGTTGACTATCTGCTGGCCGAGGCTAACCAGAACTTGTTCAGCCGCTGGGGCCACAGCATGTTGCGCCTGGTGATCTGCGCACCGGGCCGGCCACGCGGACCGGATTGTCGACTGGACCTGGACCAGCATCTGGTGCTGTCGTACCGCGCCTTCGTCGGTGACGTGCAGCTGTCGAGCTGGGATGGCCTGGTCGGTAAATACCCGTCGCGGCTGTTTATCCTGCCGCTGTCCCAAGTCATCGACGAATACACCAAGACCGAACTGCGCAGCCTGGCCTCCGTGCCCCTGAACCTGTCGCGCAGAGAGATTGAAGACGTGGTTGGACGTGCCGCCGAGATGCACTGGAGCTACGACGGCAACTACTTCTTCCTGTCGAACAACTGCGCGGTGGAAGAACTGAAACTGCTGCGCGGCGGCACCAACAACCCGCAACTGGTGGGACTCGACAACATCATGCCCAACGGTTTGCTGGAGGTGCTCAAGGGCCGCGGACTGGCGGACACCAGTGTGCTGGACGATCCGCGAGAAGCCTTGCGTCTGGGTTATCGTTTCGATTCTTTCCGCGATCGCTATCAGGCCATGTTCGAAGTACTGAAAAAGCACTTGCCGGTCAAACAGGAAACCGTCGAAGACTGGCTCGACTTGAAAGCCGATGAGCGGCGGCAATGGTTTGAACAAGCCGATTTGCGCACCAGTGCGGCGTTGCTTCTGCTGGAGCAAGCGAGTTTCCGTCGGCAGTTGCTATTGGCCCAGGATGAAGTGAAGCAACGCTATCTGGGCGCCCGAGAGCTGAAGAATGGCGGGATGGACAAGGCCAACGCGACACTCAAGGACATTCTTGCCAACAGTGGCTTCCTCAGTCGTCCGGCTGAGTTGCTGGGCACCAACGGTTATGGCTTACCGCAACCAAGCGAGTGGGAACATCTGGAGTCAGAAAGCAGCCAGCGCCAGAAGCAGCTCCTGGCGCTGTCCGGGGATCTGGACAAGGAAGTGAGAGCGTTGCTTGAACCTGACCGTGCCGCCGAAATGGCCGCCAACGAGGCCAACGTGAAGCAGATTGGTGAGCACTTGCGCAAACTGCACAAGGCATCAGGCGGGATAGAGTTGCCTTGATCCGTAACTTGCAGGAGCGAGCTTGCTCGCGAAAAGGCCATCAGTTTCAACATCCTTGTTGACTGATACACCGCCATCGCGAGCAAGCTCGCTCCTACAGGGGGTCAGTGTTCAGCTCAACTGACGCGGGCTTTACGCACGCCGTCCGCCAGTGCCGAGCAAAGGCTCAATACGCCGTCGACGGCCTGGTCCGCAGTTGCCGCATTGGCGATCTGGTCGATCAGCGCCGAGCCCACCACCACACCATCAGCCAGACGCGCGATGGACGCCGCCTGTTCCGGAGTCCGGATACCGAAACCGACGCTGATCGGCAGGTCGGTATGGCGGCGCAGACGGGCGACCGCTTCTTCGACGTGTTCCAGCGTGGCGGCACCGGCGCCGGTCACACCGGCCACCGACACGTAGTAGACGAAACCGGAGCTGCCGTTGAGAACAGTCGGCAGGCGCACATCGTCGGTGGTCGGCGTGGTCAGGCGAATGAAGTCCAGGCCCGCGGCCTGCGCCGGGTCGCACAGCTCGCCGTTATGCTCCGGCGGCAGGTCGACCACGATCAGGCCGTCAACGCCGGCCTCTTTGGCTTCGGCAATGAAGCGCGGTACACCGTACATGTGGATCGGGTTGAAGTACCCCATCAGCACCAGCGGCGTTTCGTTGTTGTCCTGGCGGAACTCGCGAACCATTTGCAGGGTTTTCGCCAGATTCTGCCTGGCACCCAACGCACGGATGTTGGCGAGCTGGATGGCCGGGCCGTCAGCCATCGGGTCGGTGAAGGGCATGCCCAGCTCGATCACGTCAGCACCGGCCGCCGGCAAGCCTTTGAGGATCGCCAGGGAGGTGTCGTAGCTCGGGTCGCCAGCGGTCACGAAGGTCACCAGGGCGGCGCGGTTCTGTTCCTTGAGTTCGGCAAAACGCGTTTGCAGGCGGCTCATCAGTGTTTCTCCTGCTTCGATTGCTCTTGTTGAGAGTGTTCCATGTGGTGCATCACGGTCTGCATGTCTTTGTCGCCACGGCCGGACAGGTTGACCACCATCAGGTGATCTTTTGGCAGGGTCGGTGCGCGCTTGAACACTTCGGCCAGGGCATGGGCGCTTTCCAGGGCAGGGATGATCCCTTCCAGGCGGCAGCACTGGTGAAACGCGGCGAGGGCTTCGTCGTCGGTCACCGAGGTGTATTGAACGCGGCCGATGTCGTGCAACCAGGCGTGTTCCGGACCGATGCCCGGGTAGTCGAGGCCGGCAGAGATCGAGTGGGCATCGATGATCTGGCCATCGTCATCCTGCAGCAGGAAGGTGCGGTTGCCGTGCAGGACGCCAGGAACGCCGCCATTCAGGCTGGCCGCGTGCTTGCCGGTCTCGATGCCGTAACCGGCGGCTTCAACGCCGATGATCTCGACGCTCTTGTCGTCGAGGAACGGGTGGAACAGGCCCATGGCGTTGGAACCACCGCCAATGCACGCCACCAGGCTGTCCGGCAGGCGACCTTCCTGGGCTTGCAGTTGCTCGCGGGTTTCCTTGCCGATCACGGCCTGGAAGTCGCGGACCATCGCCGGGTAAGGGTGCGGACCGGCCACGGTGCCGATCAGGTAGAAGGTGTTGTCAACGTTGGTCACCCAGTCACGCAGGGCTTCGTTCATCGCATCCTTCAGCGTGCCGGTGCCGGCCACCACCGGGATCACCTCGGCGCCCAGCAGCTTCATGCGGAACACGTTGGCCTGCTGACGCTCGATGTCAGTGGTGCCCATGTAGATCACGCAATCCAGACCGAAGCGTGCAGCGACGGTGGCCGTGGCCACACCGTGCATGCCGGCGCCGGTCTCGGCGATGATGCGCTTCTTGCCCATGCGCCGCGCCAGCAGGATCTGGCCAATGCAGTTGTTGATCTTATGCGCGCCGGTGTGGTTCAGCTCTTCACGCTTGAGGTAGATCTTCGCACCGCCACAGAACTCGGTCAGACGCTCGGCAAAGTACAGTGGGCTTGGACGTCCGACATAGTCGCGCTGGAAGTAGGCCAGTTCTTCCTTGAATGCAGGATCTTCCTTGGCCAACTCATATTCGCGGGCCAGGTCGAGGATCAACGGCATCAGGGTTTCGGCAACGTAGCGGCCGCCGAACGCGCCAAACAGGCCGTTGGCATCAGGGCCGTTGCGCAGATTAGTCTGGGTCATGGGGCGCTCCAGTTGAATGCGTGAAGTGATGCATAAAGAGATAGTGGGCTTCACTCTACCCCTGACGCCCCGGCCTGAAAACCGATAAGATCGCCACAACCTGTCAGGAAAACTCACAGATTCCATGAGCCATGGCCTTCCTCCGCTGAACGCGCTTCGCGCCTTTGAAGCCACTGCCCGCCTGAACAGCGTCAGCCAGGCGGCCGAACATCTGCACGTCACCCACGGTGCGGTCAGCCGGCAACTCAAGGTGCTTGAAGAACACCTCGGCGTAAGCCTGTTCATCAAGGACGGTCGCGGCCTGAAACTCACAGATGCCGGGTTGCGTCTGCGTGACGCCAGCAGCGAAGCCTTCGAACGCCTGCGCAGCGTTTGCGCCGAACTCACACAAAGCACAGCCGATGCCCCCTTCGTGCTCGGTTGCTCGGGAAGCCTGCTGGCGCGCTGGTTTATCCCGCGGCTGGGGAGGCTCAATGCCGACCTGCCGGACTTGCGCCTGCACCTGTCGGCCGGAGAAGGCGATCTCGATCCGCGAAGACCGGGGCTGGATGCCTTGCTGGTCTTTGCCGAGCCCCCCTGGCCGGCGGACATGCAGGTTTTTGAGCTGGCCAGCGAACGCATCGGTCCGGTCATGAGCCCGCGGTTCACCGGCTATGAACGGCTCAAGGAAGCGCCGGCCACAGCACTGCTGAGCGAACCCTTGCTGCACACCACCTCACGCCCGCAAGCCTGGCCGAGCTGGGCGCAACCACGCGGCCTCGACGCCAGGGCGTTGAAGTACGGTCAGGGATTTGAACATTTGTATTACTTGCTGGAAGCCGCCGTCGCGGGTCTGGGCGTGGCGATTGCCCCCGAGCCCTTGGTGACGGAGGACTTGAAGGCCGGCCGCCTGGTTGCGCCATGGGGCTTCAGTGAAACCCCGGCACAACTGGCGTTGTGGCTACCCAAGCGCGCCGCGGACGGGCGCGCCCGGCAACTGGCGCAGTGGCTCAGGAACGAGCTGCGTCGAGCGGATTAATCACGCTTGCACAACAGATAAGYGGCCAGCAGGCCCAATGCGCCCACGGCGACACCGGCTGCTGTCCAGGGGTGTTCCTGAGCGTAGTCCCGGGTGGCAATCCCGGTTTCGCGGGTTTTGACCTTGACCTCTTCATAGGCGTCGGCCAGCAGATGGCGCGAGTGCTTCAAGGCATTCTCGGCGTTGCTTTTCAGGGTCTTGAGGGTTTTACGCGACTCGTCCGAGGCGTCGTCCTTCAGGTTTTCCAAAGACTTGAGCAGACTCTCGATCTCGGCTTCCATGCTTTGCAATGAGGCTTTGCGTAACGAGGTGCTGGCCATGGTGGCTCTCCTGCATTGGTGATGAGTGGCGTGTGTTGGTTGGGACTTCAGGGGTTCGAGAAAGTGCAGAAAATCTGAACTTCACTCTGAGAACGGCCAACAGAAGAAATAGGAAAAATCACTGCTAGGCTGTAATTCACACGCCGAGGAGAACGCCATGTCTGACCATCACACCTACAAGAAAGTCGAGCTGGTCGGCTCGTCCACCAGCAGCATCGAAGATGCGATCAACAACGCGCTGGCCGAAGCCAGCAAAAGCATCAAGTACATGGAATGGTTTGAAGTGACCGAGACCCGTGGGCACATCAGGGACGGTAAGGCTGCGCACTTTCAGGTGACCTTGAAAGTCGGATTCCGCATTGCCAGCAGCTGACTTTGGGCTAGTCTTCTGAACTTGCACGCCGGCCGAATGCCATAGGGAATGGCAAAGCGCTCCATGAGCGCGTCCGGCTGACGGCTGGTTACCCCTATGATCCGACCAGGGAATGCAACCGATGAAGAAGTTTATGTTGGCGGTAGGTTTGTTGAGCCTTGCGGGGACCGCATTGGCGGGTGATGGCAAGCCATGCGAAGAGCTGAAAGCCGAAATCGCAGCGAAACTTGATGCCAAGGGCGTTTCCGGTTATTCGCTGGAGATCGTCGAAAAAGGTACCGCTGCCGGCGGAAAAGTTGTTGGCAAATGCGAAAAGGGCGCCAAAGTGATCGTCTACAAAAAGTAGGCCGATCCTCGCCTGAACTAAAAAGCCGACGCCCTGGCGCCGGCTTTTTCATGCCTGCCGTTTGAGTATCAGCCTCGCATGACCTGTGCCAGCAGCTCGTAGGAATGCACACGATCCGAATGCTCGTACAGGTCACAGGTGAAAATCAGCTCGTCGGCCTGGGTCTGTTCGATCAGGACCTCGAGTTTGGCGCGGATTTTCTGCGGGCTGCCGATCATGGCCAGCCCAAGGAAATCGTGCACGGCCTCTTTCTCATGGGGCAGCCACAGGCCGTCCATGGTCTTCACCGGCGGACGTTGCACCAGGCTTTGCCCACGCATCAGGGCGAGAATCCGCTGGAACACCGAAGTGGCCAGGTAATCGGCCTGCTCGTCGGTATCGGCTGCCACCAATGGCACGCCGAGCATTACGTAAGGTTTGTCCAGAACGGCTGACGGTTTGAAGTGATTGCGATAGACCCGAATCGCTTCATGCATGTAGCGCGGTGCGAAATGCGATGCGAAGGCGTAGGGCAAACCACGTTCACCTGCCAACTGTGCGCTGAACAGGCTCGACCCCAACAACCAGACCGGCACATTGGTCCCGGTTCCCGGCATGGCGATGATGCGTTGGTCCGGAGTGCGTGGCCCCAGGTAGCGCACCAGTTCCGCCACATCTTCCGGGAAGTCGTCGGCGCTGCCGGAGCGTTCACGGCGCAACGCACGTGCGGTCATCTGGTCGGAGCCCGGGGCACGCCCCAGGCCCAGATCGATCCGGCCCGGATAAAGACTTTCCAGGGTGCCGAACTGCTCGGCAATCACCAACGGTGCGTGGTTAGGCAACATCACCCCACCCGAGCCGACACGAATGGTCGACGTGCCACCGGCCAGGTAGCCGAGCAGCACCGAAGTCGCGGAACTGGCGATGCCATCCATGTTGTGGTGCTCAGCCACCCAGAAGCGGTTGTAACCGAACTTCTCGACGTGTTGCGCCAGGTCCAGCGAATTGCGCAGCGACTGGGCCGCGCTGCCGTTCTCGCGCACCGGCACCAGATCGAGGGTCGAGAACTTGATATCGGACAGTCGTTTCATAAACCTGCTTCTCCAATTGAGGGCGCAGGTTCGATCTTGCGAACGAAAACCTGCCGAATCCAAAAGCGTGTTTCATGCAATGTGGGCATATACCCGAGTTTCAATAGCCCGGTAAAAAATCCCGCGAAAAAAGCTGATTGATCGGACGAGGTGAAGTTGATCCTCAAGGCGAAATCAGCCTGGAGGCAACATTGGTCGGCTGGATTTTCGTTGAAACGAAAGATCGCAGCCTTGGGCAACCACCGGGATCACTCGGCAGATTGCCCAAGGCTGCGATCTTTTTTGCGTCGTGACAGACTTGCCCGCTAAAACTGTGGTCGAATAAATGACAGCAGCGAAACCCCATGACTGTGGTGCTGCCTCAAAGGAGCTTCAACCATGAAACGTTTTGCCCTGGTGATTATCTGTTGCGCACTGGCCACTTCGGCCCTCGCAGCGCCGAAACCCTGCGAAGAACTCAAGGCCGAGATCGAAGCCAAGATCCAGGCCAGTGGCGTCACCGCCTACACGCTTGAAATCGTCACCAACGACGAGGTACACGACCAGAACATGGTCGTTGGCTCATGCGAAAACGGCACCAGGAAAATCATCTACCAGAAGAACGACCGCTGACATGTCACATCAAGCAGTAAGACTCCCGATCTTCTGCAACGATCTCCCGATTGGCGTTGTATAGCCTGGCTTCAGGAATGAAGGCAATCGAGCGGCCTTCAAGCACATAACGTTGGCCGGCTTCGAAATGATCGAAGTTGATGGTCAAGTAACATATGCGTTCAGAAGGGCCACCCATCATGTTCAAGCCCCCGCCACCAGGTACTTCGAAGTCGAAGCGGACGATCAGTTCATGGCTGCCGGGCATAACCTCAAAATAACGCCCGTCGGCCAAGCGCTGTTTATCCAGACGCTCGGCCATCAGCAATTTATCGTTAGGGAAGGGCGTGGAAAAATCGACCCAGGCCATCTTTGGATTAGCCGCCGGCATCGGGGTCTGACAACCAGCAACAACACTGACGGCGAGTAACAGCATCAACCTGTACATGATGAATGTCCCAAGGGGCTATACATTCAGCATAACGCCGATCAGGTGTGTTGACAGCCCGCTGGCGTGCCTTGGCCAACCACTTTGCGCTGTTGATCGTAGAGTTTCGCCCAAGGCCGAAAGCCGATGTTCCCCGCCTGTAGCTGATAACGCTCGCCCGCATTGAAGTCGTTGAATTTCACGTTCAACTGGCAATCGCGCCACAACGGCTCGGCGTCAGGGCCGATGTTGGTGGGCTGGACCGAGAATTGGTAGCGGACAGTCAGCTCATGGCTACCGGGCTGGACCTGGAAATAGCGTTTATCGTCGGTGGCCTTGTCATCGACCTCCAGCGCTTGCAGCTTCGTATCTGCTTGCTTCGACTCCAGGTCGATCCAGGCTTGCGCAGGATCAGGGCGGGGTAGTCCGAAAAAAGCACAGCCGGCCAGCATCAGCAGGCCTCCTGTCAGTATCAACATGCGCATAGCGGAGCTCCAGTCAGGCGGGATAGTCTTGTGGAAAGACTCTCCAAGGAAGAATTATTGTGATCAGGCCGCTTCCTAGCCTTGGGTTACTTGATCGCGTTTTTCGCGTTTTGTTTCCGGGCGTGTTGTTTTTGTTGCTCAACGGTTGCACCAGCGCCAGCTATTACAGCCAATTGGCCAGCGGCCAACTGCAGTTGCTACGGGCAAGAGAGCCGGTTTCCAGCGTGATTGCCGACCCGGCGCGCGATCAAAAACTGCGCTCACACCTGGAGCAATCGCAAAAGGCCCGAACGTTTGCCAGCCAGCAATTGCACCTGCCGGATAACCAGAGTTACCGCCTGTACGCTGACATTGGCCGTCCATTCGTCGTCTGGAATGTCTTCGTCACGCTGGAATTTTCCCTCAAGCCCGTAAGTCACTGCTTCCCCGTCGCCGGCTGCGTGGCCTATCGCGGTTACTACAGCCAGAGTGCAGCCCGCGGCGAAGCGGCATTGCAACGCTTGCAGGGTATGGACGTGTCAATTGGCGGCGTCGAGGCCTATTCGACACTCGGCTGGTTCAACGACCCGATCATCAGTTCGATGATGGGTTGGGGGGATGAGCGACTGGCCACGCTGATCTTTCACGAGCTGGCCCATCAGCGTTTCTATATAAAGGACGACACGGAGTTCAATGAATCCTTTGCCACCTTCGTCGAGCAGGAAGGTACTCGCCAATGGCGCACCTACCGCCACCTGCCACCGGATAACGATGCGCAGGTGCGTCGGCGCGACCAGTTCACTGAGTTGGTGCTCAAGACCCGCACCCGGCTGGAAAAGCTCTACACCTTGTCGTTGCCAACCGAACAAATGCGCCAGCGCAAGGCTGCCGAGTTCGAGCGCTTGCGCAGCGAGTACCGGCAATTGCGCGACAGTCAGTGGGCCGCAGACAAACGCTACGACGCCTGGATCTATGCCCCCATGAACAATGCCCGGCTATTGCCGTTTGGTTTGTACGATCAATGGGTACCGGCATTTGCCGCGTTGTTCCATCAGGTGGATGGCGATTGGCTCAAGTTCTATGCTGCCGTGGAGAAGCTCGGTGCCTTGCCGACGGGCGAGCGCAAGGCAGCGTTGAAGGTGTTGGCTGGCGGGGCCGATCAACCAAAGAACCAGTAACAAACCCCGATCGCACCCAACACCCCGGCAAGCTCCGCCAGCAATGCACAACCGACTGCATGTCGTGCGCGCTGGATACCCACGGCGCCAAAGTACACCGCCAGTACATAGAAGGTCGTCTCGGTACTGCCCTGGATCGTTGCCGCCACCAGCGCCGGGAAGCTGTCCACGCCCGAGGTCTTCATGGTTTCAATCAGCATCGCCCGGGCGGCGCTACCCGAGAAAGGTTTGACCATCGCCGTCGGCAGCGCATCGACGAAACGCGTGTCCCAACCGGCCCACGCCACCAGRTGACGAATCCCGTCCAGACCGAAGTCCAGCGCCCCGGATGCCCGCAGAACACCTACCGCGCAGAGCATTGCCACCAGGTAGGGCAGCAAGTTCTTGGCGACGTCGAAACCCTCTTTGGCGCCTTCGWCGAAGGCCTCGTAGACCTTCACTTTGCGCAGCGCGCCGATCAGCAAAAACAGCATGATCAGGCCAAACAGCGTCAGGTTGCCGAGGATCGACGACAGGCCAGCCAGCGCGGTAGCCGAAAGGGTCGCCAGCAACGCCATGAAACCGCCGAGGGCAAGGGAGCCAGGGATGAGGTAGGCCAGCACCACGGGGTCCCAGATGCGCAGGCGCTGCATGAACGCCACTGACAGGAAGCCAACAATGGTCGAGCAACTGGTCGCCAGCAGGATCGGCAGGAACACCAGCGTCGGGTCAGGCGCGCCTTGCTGGGCGCGATACATGAAGATCGTCACCGGCAGCAGGGTCAGCGAGGAAGCGTTGAGCACCAGGAACAGTATCTGTGCGTTGCTGGCGACGGTATCGCTGGGATTGAGCTCTTGCAGCGCTTTCATGGCCTTGAGGCCGATCGGTGTGGCGGCGTTGTCCAGGCCCAGCCCATTGGCGGCGAAGTTCAGGGTGATCAGGCCGATGGCCGGATGACCAGGCGGGACCTCAGGCATCAGGCGCAAAAACAGTGGCCCCAGGGCCTTGGCCAGCCATTCGACGATCCCGGCTTTCTCGGCAATGCGCAAAAAGCCCAGCCAGAGAGTGAGGGTGCCAAACAGCAGCACCATGACCTCGACCGACAACTTGGCCATGGCGAAAATGCTTTCCACCATCGCCGCGAATATCCCGGCGTTGCCGCCAATCAGCCACTGAGCCAGCGCCGAGACGGCTGCCACGATGAAGAAGCCAAGCCACAGGCCATTGAGCATCAGTCAAATCCCCCAAAAGATGCGCGAATGATAGCGGGGTGGCCAGAAACGACAAACCCCGGATTTCTCCGGGGTTTGTTAGTTCTGCTGTCGCAGACCATTGTGGGAGCGAGCCTGCTCGCGATAGCGGTGTATCAGTCGACATCAACGGTGACGGTCAATCCGTCATCGCGAGCAGGCCCGCTCCCACAAGGGGTATTGCATCAGCCCTTGGAAATTTCACCCGCCGGCAGTTTTTCCTTGCTGCGCCAGTGCGGCAGGGAGTTCCAGTAGCGCTGGCCCTTGGCGTCGTCGTACATGCCTTCCCAACGAGCGATAACCAGAACCGCCAGGGCGTTGCCGATCACGTTCAGTGCGGTACGGGCCATGTCCATGACGCGGTCGACACCGGCGATGAACGCCAGGCCTTCCAGTGGAATACCGACGCTGCCGAGTGTGGCCAGCAGTACCACGAAGGACACGCCCGGAACCCCAGCGATACCTTTGGAGGTGACCATCAAGGTCAGCACCAGCAACAGTTGCTGGCTGATCGACAGGTCGATGCCATACAGCTGGGCAATGAAGATCGCCGCGATGCTTTGGTACAGGGTCGAACCGTCGAGGTTGAACGAGTAACCGGTCGGCACAACGAAGCTGCAAATGGCTTTCGGCGCGCCGTAGGCTTCCATTTTCTCGATCACGCGTGGCAGCACGGTTTCGGAGCTGGCGGTGGAGTAGGCCAGTACCAGCTCATCCTTGAAGATGCGCATCAGCTTGATCACCGAGAACCCGAACAGGCGAGCGATCAGGCCCAGGATCACGAAAGCGAAAAAGGCGATGGCGAAGTAAACCAGGATCACCAGTTTGGCCAGCGGTATCAGCGAGGCGAAGCCGAAGTTGGCAACGGTCACCGCAATCAGTGCGAACACGCCGATCGGGGCGTAGTTCATGATCATGTGAGTGACCTTGAACATGCTTTCCGATACGCCCTGAAACATCTTCACCAGCGGTTCGCGCAGGTCCGCCTGCAGGCTCGACAAACCGAGACCGAACAATACAGAGAAGAAGATGATCGGCAGCATTTCGCCGCGAACCATGGCTGCAAAGATGTTCGACGGGATCAGGTTGAGGATGGTTTCGATGAACGCGTGTTCATGCTGAACCTCGGCCGCCGTGGCCTGGTACTTGGAAATGTCCACAGTGCCCAGGGTGCTCATGTCGATGCCGGCACCCGGATGGAACAG
Organism: Pseudomonas sp. KB_15; assembly: GCF_052114525.1. Lineage (NCBI taxonomy): Bacteria > Pseudomonadati > Pseudomonadota > Gammaproteobacteria > Pseudomonadales > Pseudomonadaceae > Pseudomonas > Pseudomonas sp. KB_15. The sequence goes on from NZ_JBFREX010000024.1 coordinate 23,366, forward strand.
GTTGGCCAGCAGCAGACCGACCACGATAGCGATGGTGGTGACGATCTCGAAGTAGATGATGGTCTTGAAGCCGATGCGCCCCAGCTTCTTGGCGTCACCGACGCCTGCAATACCGACGATCAGGGAGGAAATGACGATCGGAATCACGATCATCTTGATCAGACGGATAAAGATATCGCCTGCCGGTTGCAGGACGTTGCTGATCCACCAGGCTTTTTCGGCACTGAAATGGTTGAGCAGCGCACCGATTGCAATCCCCAATACCAGACCGATGAGGATCTGCCAGGCGAGGCTAAGCTTTGCCTTCTTCATATCTTTACCCTTACTTGTTGTTTGACTCAGGGAGATGCACGAACTGGAACGCTTATGGCGAAAAAGTCTAGTGCATCTGCCCCCCGTATAAGGTGCCCCGGACCGCGTGTTTACGGCTCTCTGGCAGGCGAAAAAAGGCGCAACTATTCCGATGCAAGGGAGCGCCGTCTAATGCCGTAAACGCCTACCCCATGCCGAATCGGCATGAGGTTTTTTTAGTGAAACTCGCGTCCCAACCGGTTCGAATACGACATTTCGGCAGGCATAAGTGCCGTGAACCGGCCATCACAGAGCAGATTGAATGTTTTTTGAGCAGTGGCCGAGCGTTGATTTTCCAGCAAAATCCCGCCGAACGAAGCGAAAAATCGCGGCCAAAGAAAGGTGATTTTTCTCGATATACGGTCGCTGCTGAAACGCCGGGAAAAGTAATTTCCGACGTAACAAGGACGAGGAAGCGATAACAGTGATGAAACCGGGACGAGCGCTCTATTTCAATGTGTTGCGTGATCAAGCCCTTCGCAAGCCCGTCGAGCCATGACGGTCCGGCGAACTTGCGCAGCAGCTTTTCCAGACCCGGCCCTTGCGCAGGTACTCCCTGTACCCGTAGGTCACTCCGCCCCTGAAACAGGCAGAACGTCCCGACCCCTTGGTCATGCGCCGGCCTTCCTCAGGTGGCGCAGGTGGAAAGAGGCGCTGTTGCCTCCTTCGTGTACAAATTCAAATGTCCGATCAACAAGTCCTGCATACGGTGATCAAGCTTGTCAGGGAAACGCTAACCGGCATGTCTGGCACTACCGCCCTGCAGGGCGGCTGCCAGTGTATTCAACAACCCTCTCATATCAGCCTCGACCGCGACGGCCAAAGAAAAAGGAGGCAACGAACATCACCAGGAATACGACGAACAGAATCTTGGCGATACCCGTGGCGGTGCCCGCGATACCACCGAAGCCTAGTACGGCGGCGATGATGGCGATGATCAGAAATGTGATTGCCCAGCTCAACATGGTGATTCTCCTTACGTTTCTGTTTAGAGGTGCTGCGTTTCCCGGCGCATGGGGTGCGGCGGAAGTTTTGCCTAGAACACCCAACGCTCTTGATGACGCATCTCACCCACAGGCCCGGCCTGGTCGACATCCATCATGCGCATCGGGGTGCTATCGGCCTGACCGCTGCTGACAGCACTGAAATGGGTTTGGGTCGGATGCTGAATCGACAGGTGTGGAGCTTCCGGCTGCTGGCTCTGCTCCCTGCACAGAAACTGCTGGCCGCCGATCAGGGTGATCAACAGCGCCAGAACAGCAAACACCCCTTGCTGGATATGCACAGGCGAGAGGTACAGGTGGGCGGCACGTTGACGGTTCATCCTGAAGCTCCTACCGATCGGGTCGGTATTCGATAGCGGGCGTTTGTTTTTGAATGCCCTGGTCAACCAGACAATTGCAGCCTGCATGCCAGCCTTGATTTGAATTAATTTCCTTCAATATCAATATCTTATGATCTACAGAGAAATCACTTCGCACGCATCCTGCACGATGCCTCTCGTACGGCCGTGCGTATTGCACGATTCGTTTGAGGGAAGAGGTAAATTTTTTGAATTGAGAGGAAGGCGCGGCTGTCAAAAATACACACTGGCCGTTGTCAGAAGCCGGGCACCTATTCAAGACCCACAAAATCAGCCGGCTAACCGATACATGGTATGAAAGCTACCCTGCCATGACGGGAATGGCTCAGAATCAATCATGCAACTTGCCCGATTTCTCCAGGACCAAACCAAGATCATTCATTAAGGAGCGTAGGAAAATGGAATCAGCCACTGAGCATCAAGGCCGCATTCTGCTAGTGGATGATGAGTCCGCCATCCTGCGTACTTTCCGTTACTGCCTCGAAGACGAAGGCTACAGCGTGGCCACCGCTACCAGTGCCGCGCAGGCAGAAGCCTTGTTGCAGCGACAGGTCTTCGACCTGTGCTTCCTCGATTTGCGTCTGGGTGAAGACAACGGCCTCGATGTGCTGGCCCAGATGCGTATCCAGGCACCCTGGATGCGGGTGGTGATTGTCACCGCGCACTCAGCCGTCGACACGGCGGTGGATGCAATTCAGGCCGGTGCCGCCGACTATCTGGTCAAACCGTGCAGCCCGGATCAATTGCGGCTGGCAACCGCCAAGCAACTGGAAGTGCGGCAATTGTCGGCGCGACTGGAAGCCCTGGAAGGTGAAGTGCGCAAGCCCATGGATGGTCTGGACTCCCACAGCCCGGCCATGAAAGTGATACTCGAAACCGCCCGCCAGGTTGCCACGACCGATGCCAATATTCTGATTCTTGGTGAATCCGGTACCGGCAAGGGCGAACTGTCCCAAGCCATTCACGGCTGGAGCAAACGCGCGAAGAAATCCTGCGTCACGATCAACTGCCCGTCGCTGACCGCCGACCTCATGGAAAGCGAACTCTTCGGCCACAGTCGCGGCGCTTTCACCGGTGCCAGCGAAAGCACCTTGGGCCGAGTCAACCAGGCTGACGGCGGGACGCTGTTTCTCGACGAGATCGGCGACTTTCCTCTGACATTGCAGCCGAAGTTGCTGCGTTTTATTCAGGACAAGGAATATGAGCGCGTCGGTGATCCGGTGACCCGCCGCGCCGATGTGCGCATCCTTGCGGCCACCAACCGCAACCTTGAGGACATGGCCCGCGACGGTCGTTTCCGTGAAGACCTGCTCTATCGCCTGAATGTCATTACCTTGCACCTGCCGCCACTACGCGAACGCCGCGAAGATATTCTCAACCTCGCCGATCGTTTCCTGGCGCGCTTCGTCAAGGAATACGCCCGTCCCGCGCGCGCCTTCAGCGACGAGGCCCGGGAAGCGCTGCTGAGCTATCGCTGGCCCGGCAACATCCGTGAGCTGCGCAACGTGATCGAGCGGGCGAGCATCATCTGTCCGCAGGAGCGGGTCGAGATCAGTCATCTGGGCATGGCCGAAATCCCGGTCAACAATGCACCGCGCATCGGCGCGGCACTGAGCCTTGATGAGCTGGAAAAGGCCCACATCGGCGCGGTCCTTGCCACCGCCGACACGCTGGATCAAGCGGCCAAAATCCTGGGCATCGACGCCTCGACGCTGTACCGCAAACGCAAGCAGTACAACTTGTGAGCAATAACCGATGAAACTGGCGATGAAATTGCGGACCCGGCTTTTCCTGAGCATCTCCGCACTGATCACCGTCGCGTTGCTTGGGCTCTTGCTCGGGCTGGTCAGCGTGATGCAGATGGCCGGCAGCCAGGAAGTGCTCATCCGCAACAACTTCGTCACTCTGGACCTGGGGCTCAAGCTGCGTCAGACCCTGGGTGATCAACTGATCATCATCCTCAGCGAGAAACCTGACTCCGCTGCTTTCGCCGCCTCGAAGCAGCATTACTTCGAACTGCTGGAGGAAGGCATCGCCCAGGAACCGGCGGAGACTGGAAGCGAGTACGGCTTCAGAAAAGCCAAGGCCGACTACGAGCGCTTTATCCAGGCTTATGAAACGTCCCCGGACCCGTCGAATGTGCTCAGCAGCCACGACAACCTGACGGAAAAATTCAACGCCCTGCGCAATGGCCTGATCGCCGAGCACAAGCGCGCACTGGATAACATTAACGATACCGAGCGCAGGGCCCGAGAGCGGGCACTGCTGATTGCCGGGTTGCTTGGCCTGGTGGGGCTGGCGGTGCTGATCATCGGCTTCGTGACCGCGCAAGCCATCGCCCGGCGCTTCGGGGAGCCCATCGAGGCATTGGCCAAGGCGGCGGACAATATCGGCCAAGGCAATTTCGATGTCACCCTGCCGATCTCTTCGGCGGTGGAGATGAACCAGCTGACCCGGCGTTTCGGGATCATGGCCCAAGCGCTGCGTGAACATCAGGCCACCAACGTTGATGAACTGCTGGCCGGGCAGCAGCGTTTGCAGGCCGTACTCGACAGCATCGACGACGGACTGCTGATGATCGACCGTCAGGGCCATCTGGAACACCTTAATCCCGTGGCCCAGCGCCAATTGGGCTGGGAGTCCGATCGCCTGGGTCAAGGGTTGGGTGCGGCGCTGGAGCGCCCCGAACTCGATGAGCAGCTGCATCTGGTGCTGCGCGGCGGCACGCTGGAACGGGCGCCGGAAGACCTGAGTATCGAAGTCGACGGCGAGTCGCGACTGCTGACCTATAGCCTGACCCCGGTCAGCCATACCCAGGGCCATATTCTCGGTGCCGTGATGGTGCTGCATGACGTCACGGAGCAGCGGGCCTTCGAACGGGTGCGCAGCGAATTTGTATTGCGCGCCTCCCATGAATTACGCACACCGGTCACCGGCATGCACATGGCATTCGGATTGTTCCGTGAGCGCGCACACTTTGCCCCGGATTCCCGGGAAGCCGACCTGCTCGATACCGTGAATGAAGAGATGCAGCGGCTGATGCAGTTGATCAATGACCTGCTGAACTTCTCCCGCTACCAGAACGGCTTGCAGAAACTCAGCCTGGCACCGTGTTCCATCGAGGCTTTGCTGGAACAGGCTCAGGCACGCTTTGCCACATCGGCCCAAGAGAAGGAAATCAATCTGCTGGTGGAAGTGCAGGGGCCATTACCGCGGTTGCAGGCCGACCAGCCACAACTGGACCGGGTACTCGACAACCTGCTCGACAACGCCTTGCGTCACACCGGATCCGGCGGGCGGATACGCTTGCAGGCCCGGCGCCATGGCGACCGGGTCATTATCAGTGTCGAGGACAATGGCGAAGGCATTGCCTACGGTCAGCAGGGGCGGATCTTCGAGCCGTTCGTGCAGGTTGGACGCAAGAAGGGCGGGGCCGGGCTCGGCCTGGCACTGTGCAAGGAAATCGTGCAATTGCATGGCGGGCGGATGGGCGTCTATTCACGGCCGGGGCAGGGTACTCAGTTCTACATGGCACTGACCGTTTAGGTCACCGTCACGCTTCGTCATCCAGGCGCCGGCCGGCCAGACGCCGCCCCCGGGTAATCAGTTCAATGAACTGCACTGCGCTTAGCGCGCGGGCGAACAGCCAGCCCTGGCCGAACTTCACGCCTTCACTGCTCAGGAACTCCGCCTGGGCCTCATGTTCAATGCCTTCGGCAATCACCTTCAGGTGCAGCGACTGGGCCATGTGAATGATGTGCGGGGCCACACCGCTGCTGGCGGCGTCATGACCCAACGCATCAATGAACGCCTTGTCGATTTTCAGGCAATCCACCGGCAGGGTTTGCAAATAAGCGAGACTGCAATAGCCGGTACCAAAGTCATCGATCAACACCTGGTGCCCGACATCCCTCAGCGATTGCAGGTTTTCCCGGGCTACCACCACATCGACCAGCCCGCGCTCGGTGACCTCAAAGGCAATTTGCCGCGCAGCGACGCGGTGCAGGGTCAGCAGCCGCGCCATCACCTGGCCGATCCGCGGAACCATCACGTCACACGCCGCGAGATTGACCGAGATGTACAGTTGCGGATTGGCACGCAGCAACTGTCCGAGCTGCTCGAGCAGGCGTTGCAGGACGAAGTCCGTCATCTGGCGAATTTGCCCGGTGTTCTCCGCCATCGGAATGAACAGGTCGGGACTGGTCAGGGTGCCGTCCGGTCTGCGCCAGCGCAGCAGCGCTTCAGCCCCGACACAGTTGCGGCTATCGAGGTCGAAGATCGGTTGATACAGCACCTGCAACTCGCCACGGCGAATCGCGCCGGCCAGTTCGGCGTCCAGCGACTGCCGCTGGCGCACCAGCAGAAACACCAGGAACCCAACGCACGTGCCCAGCACGATGCTGGCCGGCAGCAACCACCACCAGACCGTCGGGATATGCATGCCGCTGCGCGGGCTGATCAACACCAATTGATACTCCGGGTTGTCGGTGGGCATGCGGTAAATCAGGCGTGTCTGGGTGATCTGCAAAGCATCACGGTTTCTCGGTGGCCAGGCCTCGGCCGGCGGCCAGATCTGAGAAGCGCCCAGCACCGGAATCGCCCGGGCGCCATGGTCCAGGACTACCAGCAGGCTGCTGCCCGGCGACAGGTCGACCATATCGGTCAAATGCCCGCGAGAGGTCGCGACCCGGAAATTCCCGCGCCCGAGCATCAGTGCGGCGCGGTTTTCATCGGGTTCGGTGGTGGTGTTGAGCCAATAGCTGTAAGTCGGGCCTTTGATGTCTGGTGACCGACTCAGCGACAGCCCTTCCTGGCGAGGGCGATTGGAGCAGATTCGCGAGGAGTCCATGTAGGCGGCTTCGTAGACGAAGCGATAATTGAACGAAACCTGTTGCAGGGTTGCGATCATTTCAGCATCGCAACCGCGCAACGGTTGCGCTTCAAGATCGTCAAGGCTTTCACGCAGTTGCCCGAAGAGCTGTTCCAGGCGGGCGAGAAAGCGTTCACCTTGGGCATTCATTTCTTCGCTTTCGTTTTGCTCGACCTGGTGTATGGCGACGAACAGGCTGCCGGCCATCAATAACGTTGCGCTCAGGGCAGTAGACATCAGCCCCAGGAACCAGGGGCGATGGAACCAACTACGGAAGGTCTCTCGAGCAGCAGTCATTGTGGAATATCCGATGGATTACCAATGAGTTATAGCTGCTGATTGGGAAAACGCCCGGACCGTCGGGCGGGCGTCATTATTTTGTCTGATTCAACACCAAAAGAAGCGCTGCAGTTTGCGCATCCGGAGTGCCATCGAAGCGCGCCGGGCGAAAATGCATCTGGAATGCCGCTATCACATGTCGTGTCGCGACATCGAGCTCGCCGGTTTGTGGCGAGGCATAACCCAGGTGGGCCAATTGCGCCTGAAACCAGCTGATGCTCGGCAACTGTTCGGCGAACTGCATTTGCTGGCGCGCCACCGACTGTTCGTTCGGCCAAATGCCCAAGCCTTCGGCGGCCAGACGCTTCCAGGGGAACAGCGGCCCCGGGTCCAGCTTGCGAAACGGTGCAATATCGCTATGGCCAACGATGTCGCGCGGCCTTATGCCATGACGCTTGCTGATGTCCTTGAGCAACACGATCAACGACTGGACCTGATCCTCGGTGTAGGGATACCACACGCGTCCAGTCGGGGTGTCCTTGAACCCTGGATTGACGATTTCGATACCGATGGAACTGGAATTCAGCCAGGTCCGGCCATTCCACTCGCTCTCCCCGGCGTGCCAGGCCCGCACATTTTCATCCATCAGCTTATAGATGGTGGCGCCCTTGTCGTCGCCGATCAGGTAATGGCTGCTGACTTCACCGTGGGTCAGCAATTGCAACGAACGCTCCAGCGAGGCATTGGTGTAATGCACCACCACAAATTGCACGCGGCTATCGTAATTGGCCGATGGGTGGCTAGTGTCATAACGGGGACCGCTGGTACAGCCGGCCAGCAGAATCAGTGACACGATCAGAGCAAAATATTTCATGGCGAAATGCAGTACACACAAGACAGTAATGCAACAGTGTAACGTAATGCCTTGCGGACTGACGGCAATCGCATCGAATTAAACAAAATGGAACAAATGATACTCAGCCCGGTTCCACCCGGTTGCGGCCTGCATTTTTTGCGCGATACAGTGCCTGATCGGCTCTTTTAAGCGCTTGATCGCCGTGCTCACCCGGCCTGAACGCCGTCATTCCGATAGACACGGTGATGGTCACCGGCTCTCCCTTGAAGTGGAACGGACAGGCCTCAATGGAGGCACGCAAGTTTTCCAGCAACTTCAGTCCCGCCGCCGGCACCGTGGCTGGCATCAACAGCACAAACTCTTCGCCGCCAAACCGGGCGATGAAATCCGTCCCGCGCAGACGCTTGCGCAACACGCTGGCGATGATTTTCAGCACTTTGTCACCGGCCAGGTGCCCGTAGTTATCGTTGATGCGCTTGAAATGATCGAGGTCGAGCATGGCCAGCAGCAGCGTGTTGCCATGTTGCTGCCATTGTTTGACTTCATGATCCAGGCGCTCGCTCCAGGCCGCGCGGTTGGGCAGCCCGGTCAACGGGTCGACCAATGCCTTCTGACGTTGCTCTTCAAGGTGCTCGCGGTAACCCTGGGCCTCCTGCTCCATATGGGCGACCCGCTCGGCCAGGCTGTGCAGGCGCGCGCCGACCTCTTGCTCGCGCTCATCGCGCTGTTTCTGGTGCTGGTCCATGGTGCCCAGCAAGCCTTCGAGATGGTTTTCCAGGACGTGCTTGAGATCTTCCAGGTCCGCGGCTTCCTGCATGCTGCTTTGCAAGCCATCGACCTGTTCGCGGATCTGCGTGTCCATCTGCCGCGCGGCCGACCGATTGTCGGCGTGTCCTGCGGTGGCGGCCTGCAAGTTGCTCTGGAACGATTCGAGGCGCTCGTTCAGTCGTTGCAGATAGGCTTCGAACTCATGCTGGCCGCTGTCGGTAATGGCCAGCATCAATGTGGCGAAATCGTCGAGGATCGGCAGCAGTTCGTACCAGTTCAGACCGTTTTTCAGACGATCGCGCATGGATTCGGCTTGTGGGCGATGACGTTCGGGCAATGTCAGGTCGTCGAGCAGCCCCAGCAGCGTGTCTTCGATGTGACTGGCCACCGAGCTGTAGGAGGGCTCGGGGGAGTCCGGGAGCGCGTAGAGAATGTCGTGTTCGGATGGCGCCTGATCGACGACGGCCACATCCACTGTCGGAGTCGGAGTCGGAGGTAAGGGCACGTTATCTGGCGATGCTTGCGCGGTCAGCTCGTCAGGGTTTGTTTCCCACTCAGGAGACGCCGCGACGGTTTCCGGGGTCGGTTGCTCGGCCGATTCGATTTCTGCCACAGCTGCACTGGCTGTTTCAGGCTCCGCAACCGGAGGTGCAAAAGCCACGACTGCCTGAGCAGGCGCAGCCACGGCTGGCTCGGTCGGCGCGCAGGCGTCTTCAGCTCGCTCAGCAGCGCGTACCTCGCAGATTGCCGGCTCTACCACGACCGGGGCCGACTCGATAATCGCCGCAGGGTTCTCAGCTACAGGGGCAGCCGGCGCTGCTACCGACTGCGAGGCTGAGGCCTGGACAGGAGAAGTAGCCGTTGTGGCCACCATCTCCTCCGCTTCACGACCGCCGAACAACCGCTGCAGCAAGCCTGGCCGACCGTGCTCCGTCGGGGTCTCCAGTTGGTTCAAGGCCTTGCCTTGCAAACCACTCAGCTCGCTGAGCAACAACGGTATCTCACGCGCCTGACTGACCCGCGCATCCAGTTGCCTGGCGAAACTCTTGAGTGGCCGGCTCACATCCCGTGGCAGCGGCAATGTTTGCAGTTGAGTGACCAGTGCAGTCAGGGCGGCACTGGTCTGGTTGATCCGGGTTTCCCGACGCTGCTCGGAGTCGAGCACGGCTTTTTCCAGGCGTGGAATCAGGGCGGCCAGGCCGGCGTCCATGTCATCGGTGCGCACGACCTCACGCATTTCCTTCATGCATTGGTCAACGGCGCGGTCAGTCCCTTCCGCCGCCAGGGTACTGCGCACCAACCCACGGCGCAGCAAGTCGAGCCGCGCGTCCCAGCGACGTTCGAGCTTTTCCTGTTGTTCGATGCTTTTGAGGTATTTCTCTTTCCAGCGCTGTGCTTCGTCGCTCATTCATGGGATCCGCGAAGGGCAGGACTCAACGCGGGCAATGCATCGGCCGTGAGCGAACCCGGCAGACGAATCTCTACCGCGACCGGCAGGTGATCGGAAATGGGCTGTGCCAACACCTCGACCTTTTCCAGGGTCAGGCTCGGGCTCAGCAGGATATGGTCCAGGCAGCGCTGTGGGCGCCAGCTGGGAAACGTCGCTTCCAGTTGCGGCGCAAGCAGACCGAGGTCACGCAACGCGGAGTTTTGCAGAAGGTCACTGGCATGGGTGTTCATGTCGCCCATCAGTACCTGGTGTTTGTATTCGCCAATCAACTCGCGGATGTAGGCCAGTTGCAGGCTGCGCGCCCGGGCGCCCAATGCCAGGTGCATCATGACCACTACCAGCGCTTCCGGGCCTTCGCCGAACCTTACCAGAATGGCTCCGCGCCCCTTTGGCCCCGGCAACGGATGATCTTCAATAGCCCACGGGCGCAATCGGCTGAGCACGCCATTGCTGTGCTGGGCCAGGCGACCGAGATTGCGGTTGAGTTGTTGATACCAGTAGGGAAAGGCGCCGAGCTGGGCCAGGTGTTCGACTTGATTGACGTAGCCTGATCGCAGGCTGCCGCCATCGGCTTCCTGCAAGGCGACCAGATCGAAGTCGCCCAGCAGATTGCCGATTTTCTGCAGATTGTCGGCACGCCCGGTGTGCGGCAACAGATGTTGCCAGCCCCGGGTCAGGTAATGCCGATAGCGCTCGGTACTGATGCCGACCTGGATATTGAAACTGAGCAAGCGCAGACGACTGTCTGCGGGCAGGCCCGTGGACTCCAGATGATGCTCGTTGACCCGCGGATCATGCAGGCCAACGATGCGTTCAGTACCCCATCGGCGCATGGCAGTGACTGCCCTTAGTTGGCGGCAGCCTTGTTAGCCGCTCGCTCTTTGTCGATCAGTTTGTCGGCCAGTTGCAGGGCCTGTTCGGCACCGCCGGCGGAGCCCACGTCAAAGCGGTACTTGCCGTTGACGATCATGGTTGGAACGCCGGAGATTTCATACTTCTTGGCCAGTTCACGAGCCTTGACGATCTGACCCTTGATAGCGAAAGAGTCGAACGTCGCGATGAACTTGTCCTTGTCCACGCCTTGGGTAGCGAGGAAGTCGGCCATGTCATCCTTGTCGATCAGTTTCTTGTGTTCTTTCTGAATCGCGTTGAATACCGCGGCGTGAACGTTGTGCTCGACACCCATGGCTTCAAGGGTCAGGAACATCTGGCCGTGAGCATCCCACGCGCCACCGAACATGGCTGGGATGCGCACGAAGTTCACGTCCGTAGGCAGCTTCTCGACCCAAGGATTGATCACCGGCTCGAAGGCGTAGCAATGCGGGCAGCCGTACCAGAACAGCTCAACCACTTCKATCTTGCCAGGCACGGCGACCGGAACCGGATTGCTCAGTTCGACATAAGGTGCGGCAGGGGCTTCAGCGGCCTGGGCAGACATGCCGAACAGGCTGGCAGCGGCAAAAACGGCGCTGATGATCAGATTACGCATGCTTTACTCCTGGACAAATTTTATCGCCTCGCGCGACTTGTTTTCAGACAGATCCTGGCGGGCTTGAGTTCTGTAGTGTAACGGCAGCGGCCACAAAAAAGGGCGGCCAAAGCCACCCTTTTTATACTCGTTGCAACGGATTAATCGAGCGTTAACATTGCAGGCGATAAGCACCCCGTTCAACGCCAGAACCGCCGGCCTTAGTGCAGGCCTTGAATGTAGCTGGAGACCGCGGCGATGTCTTCGTCGCTCAGCCGCTTGGCGATGGTCTGCATGGTTTTGGCATCGCCATCGTTGGTGCGGCCACCGTCTTCCTTGCGGAAGTCGGTCAGTTGCTTGGCGACGTATTGAGCGTGCTGGCCACCCAGGTGCGGGAAACCGGCAGCCGCGTTACCTGCGCCATTTGGCGAGTGGCAGCCGGTGCAGGCTGGCAGGCCCTTGGCCATGTCACCGCCACGGAACAAATTCTCGCCGCGCTTGACCAGCTTCTCGTCGGCGGCACCGACGCTGCCTTTCTGGCTGGCGAAGTAGGCGGCGATGTCCGCCAGGTCCTGATCGCTCAGGTTGGTCAGCAGGCCGGTCATTTCCAGTACGGTGCGCTTGCCCGACTTGATGTCGAGCAATTGCTTGTTCAGGTAGCGTTCACCCTGACCCGCCAGTTTCGGAAAATTTGGCGCCATGCTGTTGCCATCCGGACCGTGGCAGGCGCCACATACGGCGGCTTTTGCCTGGCCAGCTGCTTTGTCACCAGGTTTTACTGCCTCACCTGCAGCATGGGCCATGCCGGAGATGCCCACGGTCAACAGCAGACTCACGATCAATTTCTTCATCAGCTAATCCAACTACGGCTAAGGGTTAAGAGTTATGGACCGGGCTTACTCGCTCATCCAAAGGATGATGGCTTGGTAATCCTCGGCACTGCAGTCCATGCACAAACCACGCGGCGGCATCGCCTTGAAACCCTGGGTCACGTGTTGCACCAGCGTCTCCATACCTTTCGCCAACCTCGGCGTCCAAGCTTCCTGATCGCCTTTTTTCGGCGCCATGGGGAGTTGGCCGGAATGACAGGCACCACAAACACGGTTGTACACAGCTTCCGGATCCTGTGTAGCCTGAGCGCTGTAAAGCGGCATCAAGACACCGGCAGCTAGCAGCCATTTCGTCATAAAACGACCTTTTCAGGGTTGAGAGCGAGCTGCGTTCTAGTGCGCAATCAAGGTCTGTCGCTCTCGTGAACTTCATCCTACGCTGGGACAAAGCGCACACAAAATCTGCGGCATTATATACTGGCGTCACTGAAACGGAAGCGACACTGCTTGCCGCGCCCATTCCTGGCGCCGCCCACATCGGAAATCCCATGCAACTCAAGAATCCCATCCTCGGTCTGTGCCAACAGTCCACCTTCATGCTCAGCGCCGCCAAAGTCGACCAATGTCCGGATGACGAGGGCTTCGAAGTCGCCTTCGCCGGGCGTTCCAACGCCGGCAAGTCGAGTGCCTTGAACACCCTGACTCATGCCAGCCTGGCGCGCACCTCGAAAACCCCGGGGCGCACACAGCTGTTGAACTTCTTCAAGCTAGACGATGAACGCCGTCTGGTCGACCTGCCGGGCTACGGTTATGCAAAAGTACCGATCCCGCTCAAGCAACACTGGCAGCGTCACCTGGAGGCTTATCTGGGTGGGCGCGAGAGTTTGAAAGGTCTGATCCTGATGATGGACATCCGCCATCCGATGACCGATTTCGACCTGCTGATGCTCGACTGGGCCGTGGCTGCCGGCATGCCGATGCACATTCTGCTGACCAAAGCGGACAAGCTGACCTATGGCGCGGCCAAGAACACGCTGCTCAAGGTACAGGCGGAAATCCGCAAGGGCTGGGGCGATCTCGTGACAATTCAGCTGTTCTCGGCCCCAAAACGTATGGGCCTGGAAGACGCCTACACAGTGCTGGCAGGCTGGATGGAGCTGGCGGACAAGGGTGCCGAGGTAGAAGCCCAGTAAGCCACGAAAACTGCCTGGGACGTCCCCCAGGCAGTTTTCTGCGGGCAAAAAAAACCCCGGACTTCTATGGGGAKGAGGAAGTTCCKGGGTTCAAGCTCTAGACCGCTAGGGCGGGGTCCAGATATCTGCCAACACTTAACACAACATAGGAGCATCGAAGGGCTTCACCAGCCATTCAGTAACTCTGAGTGGTGGTTCACAAGATTAGTTCAGATTTTTTTCAAATGGCTTTGGAATAACTCTGATAATTTTCCGGACCAAGCGATTTGCGCCCTTCTGCCGCGGCACTATGCCGCAGCAGAACACGACATTTTTCTGTAGGAGCAAGCTCGCTCCTACAGGAAGGCTCAGTGAGCCTCATCCCAGTTATTTCCAACACCCACTTCGACCAGCAACGGCACATCCAGTTTCGCGGCTTCGCTCATGTGCACGCGAATTTCATCGCGAACCTGGTCGACCAGATCTTCTCGCACCTCAAGCACCAGTTCATCGTGCACCTGCAAAATGACTTTGGCGTCAAGGCCAGACGCGGTCAGCCAGTTATCCACCGCGACCATGGCTTTCTTGATGATGTCCGCAGCGGTGCCTTGCATCGGGGCGTTGATTGCCGTGCGTTCGGCGGCGGCACGTTCTTGCGGCTTGTTGGAATTGATATCCGGCAGGTACAGGCGACGGCCGAAGAACGTCTCGACATAACCTTGCTCGGCGGCCTGGGCGCGCGTGCGGTCCATGTACTGGCGAACGCCGGGGTATCGGGCGAAGTAGGTATCGATGTAGGCCTTGGCGGTCTTGGTGTCGACGCCGATGTCCTTGCCGAGCTTCTGCGCACCCATGCCGTAGATCAGGCCGAAGTTGATCGCCTTGGCGCTACGGCGCTGGTCGGAGGTCACGTCGGCCAGTTCGACCTTGAACACTTCGGCGGCGGTCGCGGTGTGTACGTCCAGATTGTGGCGGAAGGCGTTCATCAGCCCTTCATCCCGGGACAGATGCGCCATGATCCGTAACTCGATCTGCGAGTAGTCCGCCGCCAGCAGCTTGTAACCAGTCGGGGCCACGAAGGCCTGGCGGATGCGACGCCCTTCGGCGGTGCGCACCGGAATGTTCTGCAGGTTCGGATCGCTGGAGGACAGCCGCCCGGTGGACGCTACCGCCTGGTGATACGAGGTATGGATCCGCCCGGTACGCGGGTTGATCTGCTCCGGCAGACGGTCGGTGTAGGTGCTTTTCAGCTTGCTCATGGAACGGTATTCCATGAGCACTTTCGGCAACCGATAGTCGTCTTCAGCCAGTTTGGCCAGCACTTCTTCGGCGGTGGATGGCTGGCCCTTAGCGGTTTTCTTCAATACCGGCAGGCCGAGCTTCTCGTAAAGGATCACGCCAAGTTGCTTGGGCGAGCCGAGGTTGAATTCCTCGCCGGCAATCTCGAAGGCCTCACGCTCCAGCGCCACCATCTTGTCGCCCAGTTCGATGCTTTGCACGCCCAGCAAGGCGGCGTCGACGAATGCGCCTTGGCGCTCGATACGCGCCAGCACCGGCACCAACGGAATTTCAATGTCAGTCAGTACGCTGGCCAAGCTCGGAATGGCCGAGAGCTTTTCAAACAGGGTCTGGTGCAGACGCAAGGTGATATCCGCATCTTCGGCGGCGTAAGGCCCGGCCTGCTCCAGGGCGATCTGATCGAACGTCAGCTGTTTCACGCCTTTGCCGGCGATGTCCTGGAAGCTCACCGTGGTGTGGTCCAGATACTTCTGCGCGAGGCTGTCCATGTCATGGCGCGTGGCCGTGGAATTGAGCACGTAGGACTCAAGCATGGTGTCGAAGGCGATGCCGCGCACGGTGATGCCGTTGTCCTGATCACCGCCGACGGCGCAGTTGGCCAGGATGTTCATGTCGAACTTGGCGTGCTGGCCGACCTTGAGCTTGTTCGGGTCTTCCAGAATCGGCTTGAGCGCGCGCAGGACCGTGTCACGATCCAGCTGCTGCGGCACGCCGATGTAGGAATGGGTCAACGGGATGTAGGCCGCTTCGTTAGCCTGAACCGCGAACGACAGGCCCACCAGTTGTGCCTGCTGCGCGTCGATGCCGGTGGTTTCGGTGTCGAAGGCAAACAGCTTGGCGTTGTTCAGTTTTTCCAGCCAGGCATTGAACCGCGCCTGATCGAGGATGGTTTCATAGGCGGCTTCAGCAGGGGCGGCCGGTGCTTCGGCCTCTGGTTCGCTGAACAGATCGGCGGCCGGCGCAGGCTCGGCGGCAGCGCTCAGCTCCAGGCGTTTGGCGTCGCGATCAAGGTCGTTCAGCCAGCTCTTGAACTCCAGCAGGCTGTACAACTCGTAGAGTTTCGCCGGATCTTCCGCACCCATTTGCAAGTCGTCGAGGCCAATATCCAGCGGCACGTCAACCTTGATGGTCGCCAGTTGATACGAAAGGAAGGCCATCTCCTTGTGCTCTTCGAGCTTGGCCGGCAGGGTCTTTGCGCCGCGAATTGGCAGGGTCGGCACGATGTCGAGCTTTGCATAGAGCTCGGTCAGGCCGCCGTTCACACCGACCAGCAGGCCTGAAGCCGTCTTCGGGCCGATACCCGGAACGCCCGGAATGTTGTCGGAAGAATCGCCCATGAGCGCCAGATAATCGATGATCTGTTCGGGAGCGACGCCGAATTTCTCCTTCACGCCCTCCACGTCCATGCTGCTACCGGTCATGGTGTTGACCAAGGTAATGTGGCCGTCGACCAGTTGCGCCATGTCCTTGTCACCGGTGGAGATGATCACCGGACGGTCCGCCGCCGCGCTGCTGCGGGCCAGGGTACCGATCACGTCATCGGCCTCGACGCCTTCGACGCATAGCAGCGGGAAGCCCAGGGCGATCACGCTCTGGTGCAGCGGCTCGATCTGCACGCGCATGTCGTCAGGCATGCTCGGACGGTTGGCCTTGTATTCGGCGTACATGTCATCGCGAAAAGTCCCACCCTTGGCGTCGAACACCACGGCGAACGGACTGTCCGGATACTGCTTGCGCAGGCTCTTGAGCATGTTCAATACGCCCTTGACCGCGCCGGTCGGCAGGCCTTTGGACGTGGTCAGCGGCGGCAGCGCGTGAAAGGCGCGGTACAGGTAAGAAGAACCGTCCACCAGGACGAGGGGGGCTTGGCTCATGAGCAGGATCAACCTTTTCGGCGGGTCCGGCGCTAGAATAGCGGGACCGTTGACGACAAAGGGACAAGGTTATCATGCGCACACCAAATCGCCTGTTGCTGGCTGGCTTGTTTGCAATCGCCCCATTGGCCGTCATGGCGGCGGACGATGCGCCGACACCGGAGCCAGATGTCACGATCCGCACGGAAGGGGACAAGCTCATCCAGGAATACCGCCAAAACGGCTTTCTGTATGCGATCAAAGTCACGCCCAAAGGCGGCAAGCCGTATTTCCTGGTACGCGCCGACGGATCAGAAGGTAACTTCATCCGCTCTGATTACCCGGATATGCTGATTCCGGCGTGGGAAATTTTTAAGTGGTAAGTCGTCCTTAACTTTAATCGGCGCTGGCTCAACAGCAGCGCCCGTACTGGCAGTTTAAACATGTCTGTGTTCACCCCCCTGGCTCGGCCCGAGCTGGAAGCTTTTCTCGCCCCTTATGGCCTCGGCCGCCTGCTTGATTTCCAGGGGATTGCCGCCGGTAGCGAAAACACCAATTTCTTTATCAGCCTGGAGCAGGGCGAATTTGTCCTGACCCTGGTCGAGCGCGGTCCGGTTCAGGAAATGCCGTTCTTCATCGAGTTGCTCGACGTGCTGCACGGCGCCGACCTGCCGGTGCCTTACGCCCTGCGCACCACCGACGGCGTGGCCTTGCGCGAACTGGCGGGCAAACCTGCGTTACTGCAACCGCGCCTGGCCGGCAAGCACATCAAGCAAGCCAACGCGCAACATTGCGCGCAGGTCGGTGGGTTGCTCGGCCATCTGCACCTGGCGACCCAGGCCAACATGATCATGCGCAAAACCGATCGCGGTCTGGACTGGATGCTGGAAGAGGGTACGCAGTTTTTGTCGCACCTCGGTGCCGAGCAGAAAGACCTGCTGCAGCGGGCACTGGAAGAAATCACCCGGCAGAAAGAAAAAATCCTGGCACTGCCGCGGGCGAACATTCACGCCGACCTGTTCCGCGACAACGCGATGTTCGAAGGCACGCACCTGACCGGGCTGATCGATTTCTACAACGCCTGCTCCGGGCCGATGCTCTACGACGTGGCGATTGCCTTGAACGACTGGTGCTCGGACGACGATGGCGTGATCGATGGACCGCGAGCGCGGGCCTTGCTGGGCGCTTACGCGGCCTTGCGACCGTTCACCGCTGCCGAAGCCGAGTTATGGCCGACCATGCTGCGGGTGGCTTGCGTACGGTTCTGGTTGTCACGCTTGATCGCGGCGCAGGCTTTCGCCGGGCAGGATGTGCTGATTCACGATCCGATGGAGTTCCAGTTGCGCCTGGCGCAGCGGCAGACGGTCAATACGCCGTTGCCTTTCGCCCTTTAAAGGCTTTGACCTGTGGGAGCGAGCTTGCTCCCACAGGGTTTGGTGTCGGTTACAACGACTCCAGGCACCCCGCCAGATCATTCCCCAATTTCTCCAGCACCTGCTCATAGCCTTGGGCAGTCGCCGGCGTGTACCCGCCCAGCGCATCCAGTTCAGCCAGCTTCACCGGCAAACCCGCCACCAGGGTTTCCGCCAGGCGCGGACGCAGCGGAGGTTCGCTAAACACGCAGGTCTTGCCGACTTCCTGCAAACGCGCGCGCATCGCCGCGACATGCTGGGCACCGGGCTGCACTTCGGCCGCGACGCTGAACACCCCCACGTGCTTGAGGCCGTAGGCATCTTCGAAGTAGTCGAAAGCTTCGTGGAACACGAAGTAGGGTTTGCCCTGAACATCGGCCAGGCGTTTCTTCAGGCGCGCATCCAACGCATCGAGGCGCTCGTCGAAGGCTTTCAGATTGCTTTGATAGCGTGCGGCATTGTCCGGATCGGCGGCACTCAGGTCAGCGGCCATTTTCGTGGCGATGACCCGGGCGTTAACCGGCGACAACCACAGGTGCGCATCCAGGCTGCCAGGACGGTGATCGTGGTCATGTTCGTCGGCTTCTTCGGCGTGGGAGTGGCTATCTTCGGCAAAGCGGCGCAGTTTCATACCTGGCAAATCCTGCACGGCGACGCTGGGCAGCGTACGACCATTGAGCACGCGTGGCAGGAAACCTTCCATGTCCGGGCCGATCCAGTACAGCAGGTCCACCGATTGCACCTTGCGTACGTCGGAAGGGCGCAACGCATAGTTATGCGGCGAGGCACCCGGTGGCAGCAAAACTTCAGGAATCGCCACACCGTCCTGCACCGCTGCGGCGATCAACTGCAGAGGCTTGATGCTGGTAAGGACCTTGACCTCGGCCTGCGCCGAACCGATCAGCAGAAAACTTGCGATAAATGCGACAAAGATAGAAAAAAGTCGGGACACGATGACCACTCGAAGAGGCGAGAACGGGTAACATAATAACGTCTCTCACAAAACTCGTCGCCGCTCATGCTAAAAACACCGATCGCCAGCCGTCCCCACGACCACTCACATTGCGTTCACAGCGCTTTGTCCGAGGCCGATGCCCTGTGCGCACGTCAAGGCCTGCGCCTGACCGCATTGCGCCGGCGGGTGCTGGAACTGGTGTGGCAAAGCCACAAGCCCCTGGGCGCCTACGACATTCTCGCGGTCCTCAGCGAGCAGGACGGCCGCCGCGCCGCGCCGCCGACGGTGTATCGCGCGCTGGATTTCCTGCTGGAAAACGGCCTGGTCCATCGGATTTCCTCGCTCAACGCCTTCATCGGCTGCAATCACCCGGAACATGCTCACCAGGGTCAGTTCCTGATCTGCCGCGTGTGCCACGCCGCGATCGAACTTGAGCAAAAATCCATCAGCGACGCGATCATCGCCAGTGCCAGGGATGTCGGGTTTATCGTCGAAGGCCAGACCGTCGAAGTGATCGGTCTCTGCTCGGGTTGCCAGGGGGCTTGATGAGCAACGCGCTGATTCGTCTTGAGCAGGTTGCGGTCACGTTCGCCGGGCAACCGGTGCTGGACAACATCGAGCTGAGCGTCGAGCCGGGGCAGATCGTGACCCTGATCGGCCCCAACGGCGCCGGCAAAACCACACTGGTGCGCGCCGTGCTCGGCCTGTTGAAACCGGACAGCGGCAGCGTCTGGCGCAAGCCGAAACTGCGGGTTGGTTACATGCCGCAAAAACTTCACGTCGATCCGACCCTCCCGCTGTCGGTCCTGCGCTTCTTGCGCCTGGTGCCGGGCGTGGACCGGGCGATGGCCTTGGCGGCACTCAAGGAAGTCGGTGCCGAACAGGTAATCGACAGCCCGGTGCAAAGCGTTTCCGGTGGAGAAATGCAACGCGTGTTGCTGGCCCGGGCCTTGTTGCGCGAACCGGAACTGCTGGTACTCGACGAACCGGTACAGGGTGTCGACGTGGCCGGCCAGGCTGAGCTGTACAGCCTGATCACCCGCCTGCGTGACCGTCACGGTTGTGGCGTGCTGATGGTCTCCCACGATTTGCATCTGGTGATGAGCACCACGGATCAGGTGGTTTGCCTCAATCGTCACGTCTGCTGTTCCGGCCATCCCGAGCAGGTCAGCGGCGATCCGGCTTTCGTCGAGCTGTTCGGAAAGAACGCACAAAGCCTGGCGATTTATCACCACCATCACGACCACGCCCACGACCTGCATGGCTCGGTGGTCAAGGCGCCCGCGTCGGGCCAACCCCATGTACACGGAGATAGCTGCAAGCATGGCTGATTTTCTGCTCTACGCCCTGCTTGCAGGCTTGGCCCTGGCCGTCGTCGCAGGCCCGTTGGGGTCTTTCGTGGTCTGGCGGCGCATGGCCTATTTCGGCGACACCCTGTCCCACGCCGCATTGCTCGGCGTGGCCCTGGGCTTCCTGCTGGATGTCAGCCCGACCGTTGCCGTGACCGTTGGCTGCTTGCTGTTGGCGGTGTTGCTGGTGACTTTGCAACAACGCCAGCCACTGGCATCTGACACACTTCTGGGAATTCTTGCACCCAGCACGCTCTCCCTGGGCCTGGTGGTACTAAGCTTCATGCACGAAGTGCGGATCGACCTGATGGCCTATCTGTTCGGCGACCTGCTGGCGATCAGTCCGACCGATCTGGCCTGGATCCTGGGCGGTAGCGCTGCGGTACTGGTCTTGCTGGTTGCGTTGTGGCGCCCATTGCTGGCGATCACCGTGCATGAAGAACTGGCCAGGGTCGAAGGTTTGCCCGTGGCGGGATTGCGCCTGGCGCTGATGCTGTTGATCGCCGTGGTGATTGCCGTGGCGATGAAAATCGTCGGCGTATTGCTGATCACTTCATTGCTGATCATCCCGGCCGCTGCGGCACAACGTCACGCCCGCTCGCCGGAACAGATGGCACTGGGCGCGAGCTTGCTGGGCATACTCGCCGTGTGTGGCGGGCTGGCGCTGTCCTGGTTCAAGGACACCCCGGCCGGCCCGTCAATTGTAGTCACGGCCGCCGTGCTGTTTCTGCTGAGTTTTGTTCTGCCCCGTCGAGGGGTGTAGACTTGCTCGTTTTTTGCGCAAATAGAGAGTCGCAGGAATGAAGTCGTTCGCCTCCCGTTATCTGCTCCTTGTCGCATTTTCTTTGCTGCTGGGCGCCTGCCAAAGCACGCCACCGGCGGCCACCGAGGCCGCCGATGCACGGGCCGCGGCCATCGTACAGCTGGAACAACACATCGCCAGCGATGAACTGGCCACTGCCGAAGACCAGTTGGCAGCCTTGCAGGCCGAATCGCCCAACGATGCGTCCCTTGAGCAATACCAGCGGCAACTGGCCGAAGCCTACCTGCGCCGCAGCCAGATCGTGCTGCAAAAGGGTGACGTGGATGCCGCCGCGACCGCCCTGAGCCGTGCCCGCGCCTTGATGCCCAAGGCTCCGGCATTGACCGGCGGAGTCAACGGCTCGATTGCCGAGGCGCGCAAGGCCGAGCTGGAAAAGGCCGAAGCCGCCCTCAAGGCTGCCGAAGCCAAGCCCAAAGCCAAGGTGATCGATCTGACGGCTGAAAGCACCACAGTCGCGCTGAACATCAACGACATGGGCAAACTGCGCCGCCAACTGGATGCGATCGCCGCCGATGTGGTGAACTTTCAGTGCGACGTGAGCATTCAGGCGCCGCGCACCAACGATTACCCTTGGCTGGCTAATTTGCTGACCAAACGGGTGAACAAGCTCGATCCTGAGTTTGATCTGAAGCTGGAGCGGCAGATTTTGCGCAGTGTTCCGGCGCAGATGGTCCTGACGCCTCGCAAATCTTAAAGGCATCGTCGGAACGCCGCCCGGAGCAAGCCCGCTCCCACAATGTCCGAGTTAGCCGCCAAGTAAGTGACCAACCCGGAACCCTGTGGGAGCGGGCTTGCCCGCGAAGGCGTCCTGTCTGGCAGTAAAGCTCTCAGACCTGAATCGCCTTGGCCTTCGCCTCCCGCCCCCAAATTTAGCCATTCCTTTTTTCTGACCTTTGATCGCGTTATTGCCAAATGACAGGACAAATGCGAAATAAATGCTAAGAACCTCTATACGGACAGGCTAAAATGCGCGCCCGGCTAACCGCTGATCCTTTTCTAACGCGCCCCACAAGGTTCGCTACGTGATCGAGTTTCAAAACGTCCACAAAACCTACCGCGTCGCCGGTAAGGAAATCCCCGCCCTGCATCCGACCAGTCTGACGATTGAGAACGGGCAGGTTTTTGGCTTGATCGGTCATTCCGGTGCAGGAAAAAGTACCCTGCTGCGTCTGATCAATCGCCTGGAAAACGCCAGTGGCGGCAAGATCACCGTCGACGGTGAAGAAGTCACCGCTCTCGACGCCAACGGCCTGCGACGTTTCCGTCAGCAGGTCGGGATGATTTTCCAGCACTTCAACCTGCTGGCCTCCAAGACCGTCGCCGACAACGTCGCGCTGCCACTGACCCTGGCCGGCGAGCTGTCGCGCAGCGAGATCGACTCCCGCGTGGCCGAGTTGCTGGCACGGGTCGGCTTGTCCGACCACGCGAAAAAGTACCCGGCGCAATTGTCCGGCGGGCAGAAGCAGCGTGTCGGCATTGCCCGCGCCCTGGCGACCAAGCCGAAAATTTTGCTGTGCGATGAAGCCACCAGCGCCCTCGACCCGCAAACCACGGCATCTGTGTTGCAATTGCTGGCCGAGATCAACCGCGAGCTGAAACTGACCATCGTGTTGATCACCCACGAGATGGACGTGATCCGCCGGGTCTGCGACCAGGTCGCGGTGATGGACGCCGGCGTGATCGTCGAGCAAGGCTCGGTGGCCGAGGTGTTCCTGCATCCGAAGCACCCGACCACCAAGCGCTTCGTGCAGGAAGACGAGCAGATCGACGAAAACGAACAGCGTGACGACTTCGCTCACGTGCCGGGGCGCATCGTGCGCCTGACCTTCCAGGGCGAAGCGACCTACGCGCCGTTGCTGGGCACCGTCGCCCGGGAAACCGGTGTGGACTACAGCATCCTGGCCGGTCGCATCGACCGCATCAAAGACATCCCTTACGGGCAACTGACCCTGGCCGTCACTGGCGGTGACATGGAAGCAGCGTTCGCCCGCTTCACCGCAGCCGACGTTCACATGGAGGTGCTGCGCTAATGGAAGCCCTGACAAGTTTCTTCGCCAATATCGACTGGTTCGAAATCTGGCTGGCCACTGGCGACACCTTGCTGATGCTTGGCGGTTCGCTGTTGTTCACCGTGCTGCTCGGCTTGCCGCTGGGCGTGCTGCTGTTCTTGTGCAGCCCGCGCCAGTTGCTGGAAGCCAAAGGCGTCTACGCGATGTTGTCGCTGGTGGTGAACATTCTGCGTTCGCTGCCGTTCATCATCCTGTTGATCGTGATGATTCCGTTCACCGTGTTGATCACCGGCACATCCCTCGGTGTCGCGGGGGCGATCCCGCCGCTGGTGGTGGGTGCCACGCCGTTCTTCGCCCGTCTGGTGGAAACCGCCCTGCGTGAAGTGGATCGCGGCATCATCGAAGCGACCCAGGCCATGGGTGCAACCACACGGCAGATCATCACCAATGCCTTGCTGCCGGAGGCTCGTCCGGGCATCTTCGCGGCGATTACGGTGACAGCCATTACACTGGTGTCCTACACGGCGATGGCCGGTGTCGTGGGCGCCGGTGGTCTGGGTGACCTGGCGATCCGCTTCGGTTACCAGCGTTTCCAGACCGATGTGATGGTGGTGACAGTGGTGTTGCTGCTGGTACTGGTCCAGGTACTGCAAACCGTTGGCGACAAACTGGTTGTGCATTTCTCCCGTAAATAAGACATGAGCCGGCCATTCGCTGGCAGGCGCCGCAAGTAGGCGCCGCACAAGGAGTTAGCTGAATGAAAAAACTACTCGTGGCCTTCGCGGCCGTTGCCGCGTTCTCTGCCCACGCTGAAACCCTGACCGTCGCGGCCACCCCGGTGCCACACGCCGAGATCCTCGAATTCGTGAAGCCAGCCCTGGCCAAAGAAGGTGTGGACCTGAAGGTCAAAGTCTTCACCGACTACATCCAGCCGAACGTACAGGTCGCGGAAAAGCGCCTGGACGCCAACTTCTTCCAGCACCAGCCGTACCTGGATGAGTTCAACAAGGCCAAGGGTACCCACCTGGTTTCCGTGGCTGGCGTGCATCTGGAACCCCTGGGCGCTTACTCCAGCAAGTACAAGACCCTCGCCGAGCTGCCTGGCGGTGCCAACGTGGTCATCCCGAACGATGCCACCAACGGCGGCCGCGCACTGTTGCTGATGGCCAAGGCCGGCCTGATCAAGTTGAAGGATTCGAACAACATCCTGTCGACCGTGAAGGACATCACCGAGAACACCAAGGACCTGAAAATCCGTGAGCTGGAAGCCGCGACCATCCCGCGCGTGCTGACCCAGGTCGACCTGGCGCTGATCAACACCAACTACGCGCTGGAAGCCAAGCTCGATCCGGCCAAAGATGCGCTGGTGATCGAAGGCAGCGACTCGCCGTACGTGAACATCCTGGTTGCCCGTTCGGACGACAAGGACAGCGAAGCGATGAAGAAACTGGTTACTGCCCTGCACAGCCCGGAAGTGAAAGCCTTCATCCTCGAGAAGTACAAAGGCGCGGTGGTGCCGGCGTTCTGACCGACTGAAAGCAACAAAAAAGGGGCGCATCGAATGCGCCCCTTTTTTGTGCCAGAAACATCGTCCCCCTGTGGGAGCGAGCTTGCTCGCGATGGCGGTGTATCAGTCAATGTAGATGTTGAATGTTACGGCCTCATCGCGAGCAAGCTCGCTCCCACAGGTTTAGCGGTGTCTTTAGTTGCGTTTGAGCATCACCGGCAACTGCGCCACCAGCTTCGCATTATTCAACGGCGCCCGAATAAACCCGCGCTGGGTGCCATCCGGCCCGATCACCGCGAGGTTGCCGCTGTGGTCAACGGTGTAGTTCGGCTTGCTGGTGTCCGCCGGAATGTACGGAATGCTCACCGCGTTGGCGACCTTTTGCAGCTCTTCGGTCGACGCCGGGGTCAGGCCGATGAACTGCGGGTCGAAGTAGCCCAGGTACTGCTTGAGCTGCTTGGGTGTATCGCGATTGGGGTCGATGCTGACCAGCACGATTTGCAGTTTATCCACGGCCTCTGGCGGCAACTCGCTTTTGATCTGTCGCAGTTGGGCGAGGGTGGTCGGGCAGATGTCCGGGCAGAAGGTGTAGCCGAAGAACAGCAGGCTCCACTTGCCCTTCAACTCATTGATCGTGATCGGCTGGCCGTCCTGATTGGTCATCGTCACGTCCGGCAGATTACGGCTCTGCGGCAGCAAAATGATGCCGGCGTCGATCAGCGCCGTCGGATCGCCCTGGTTTTTCCCGGACAGTACCTTGTTGACGGTCAGGCCCAGGATCAGCGCGATCAGGGCGACGAGTATGAAGACGGTTTTCTGGGTTCGAGTCATAGGTTCAACAGTAAGTAGTGGTCTACGAGCAGGGCGATAAACAGCAGGAACAAGTAGTAAATAGAGTACTTGAACGTGTTGATCGCCGCGTGCGGCCGAGTGCCACGGTACAGCACCACGGCCCAATGCAGAAACCGCGCGCCCAGCCCGAGCGCGCAGACCAGGTAGAGCGTGCCGCTCATGTGGATCACATAAGGCATCAGGCTGACGGCGAGCAACGCGAAGGTATAAAGCAGGATATGAACCTTGGTGTAGTGCTCGCCATGGGTGACCGGCAGCATCGGGATGTCGGCCTTGGCATATTCCTCCTTGCGATGGATCGCCAGCGCCCAGAAGTGTGGCGGGGTCCAGGCGAAGATGATCAGCACCAGCAGCAGCGGCTCGGCGCTGACGTGACCGGTGGCAGCGGTCCAGCCGAGCAATGGCGGCGCGGCACCGGCCAGACCACCGATGACGATGTTCTGCGGAGTCGCGCGCTTGAGGAATCCGGTGTAGATCACCGCATAGCCGAGCAACGAGGCGAGGGTCAGCCACGCGGTCAGCGGGTTGGTAAACGCCAGCAGCATGGCTTGCCCGAGGGCGGCCAATACCAGCGCGAACGTCAACGCGGCGGTCGGCGAAACCCGGCCTTCGGCGAGCGGCCGTTTGTGGGTGCGCGCCATGATCGCGTCGATGCGCCGGTCCACCACATGATTGACCGCCGCCGCGCCACCGGCACACAGGGCGATGCCCAGATTGCCGAAGATCAGCACCGTCCACGGCACCCCGGCGCGGGTTGCGAGGAACATCCCCACCAGTGAAGTGATGAGCATCAGCACCACGACTTTGGGTTTGGTCAGTTCCAGGTAGTCACGCCAGATCGCCTGACTGGGACGTTCGCCGATCAGAATCGCCATGGCATCTCTCCTTTTATTGTTATGGGCCCGGCTGAGTGTTTACGCGGGCTGAAGTGCCAGCGCGCTTGCTTGACCCGGACCAGACTGGTTCGGGCGTGATAATTAACCAGCACCATGGTCAACAACAGCGCCGCGCCGCCCGCGTTATGTGCGACGGCCACCGGCAGCGGCAGATGAAACAGCACGTTGCTGATGCCCAAAGTGATTTGTGCGCCAAGGGCGATCAGCACCAGGCCTGCCAGGCGCGTCATGCCGACCACCTTCAATTGCCAGGCCAGACCGAGCAATACCAGGGTGACCAGCAACGCGCCGATGCGATGGGTCAGATGAATGGCCGTGCGGGCGTCGCTGTCCAGTTGCCCGCCGAGGTAATTCGGGCCGATGTGTTGGGTCAGGTGAAAACCATTGGCGAAGTCGGCGGGCGGCATCCACTGGCCGTGACAGGTCGGAAAGTCGATGCAGGCCACGGCGGCGTAGTTGGAACTGACCCAGCCACCGAGGGCGATTTGCCCGATCACCAGCAGCAGCCCCGCAGTCGCCCAGTACTGCAAGCGTCGTGGCACGGTCAGCGCTGGCAGTACGCCGGACAGGCGCAAGGTCAGCAGAAACAACAGGCTCAAGGTCGCGAAGCCGCCAAGCAAATGCCCGGTGACCACCTGCGGCCAGAGCTTGAGCGTTACCGTCCACATGCCGAACGCGGCTTGGCCAAGGACCACCGCCAGCAGGAACAACGGCAGCTTCACCGGTTGCCCCGGATGGCGGCGATGCACCCACGCACGACCGGCCAACACCGCGATCAACATCCCCAACGTACCGGCGAAGTAGCGGTGGATCATCTCGTTCCAGCCCTTGTGGGCCTCGACCGGGGCGTCCGGGAAATGCAATTCGGCATGGGCCAGCTGGACTTCGCTTTTCGGCACGCTGATGAAGCCGTAACAGCCAGGCCAGTCCGGGCAGCCGAGGCCGGCGTGGGTCAGGCGGGTGTAGGCGCCGAGCAACACCACAATCAGTGCCAGCAAGGTGGCAAACAGCGCGAGGCGAAATCCAGGTTTGGCCATGACGATGCCCTTATCCGATGTTCGACAGTTTCAGCAGGTGACGCAGGTCGTTGAGCAGGTCCTTGCCCTTCACCGACGGGTCGTAGCGCAGCACCAGATTGCCATGAGGGTCGATGATCCAAAGGTGCGGCGCGTCATTGGTCTGAGCGCCTTTAGTGTAGGTCGGCAAGTCCAGTGAATAGCGTTGCAACTGCGGGTACTCGCGTTGAAGTTTAGTCTCGTAATCGCTGTTCAGCGTCTGCGCGGCGGCCAATGCATGGCTGGCGCGGGACGCATCGCGACCGAGGCCGATCTGGATCTGCCGCGCCAGATACACCAGTTGCTGGCAGTCCACCGCGCAATCCTTGGGCGCCGTCACCAGCATCTGCCAGCGATCGTCCTGCGCCGGCACGCCAATATCGGCGCGGGTCTGGCCGTTGCCGATCAGTTCGCCGTGATAAATGCGGCCCTCGGGCACCCAGAAATTCAGCTTGTACATGCCGGTGGCGAGGATCATCGGACCGATTACCCCGAAAAGTATCAGCAGCAGTTGCAAGCGGCCCTTGCGCCGGTTCACCGACGGTTTCGCCTCAGACATGCTGGGTGGATTCATGGCCGCTCCCATGGTGTTTCTCCTTTGCGTTGTGCCAGCCGAGATAGAGATAAAGACCGAACAGGGCAATCGCCATGGCGAACCACTGCACGGCATAAGCGATGTGTTTTTCCGGGCCCGTGGCGACCACCGGCCAGTCGGCTTGATAGGTGACGGGGCCGGTTTCGGCGCGTAGTTCGTAGGCAAAGCCTTCGCGGTTCAGTGCCGTCCAGAGCCTGGTTGGCTCAACGGCCGTAATCAGCTTCGGCCATGTCAACGTTGTGGGATCTGCGTGCAATTGGAACGTCGCACCGGGGGAGACGTAGACCCACGCGTCGAGGCTGACTGCTTCGGCAGGCGTCTTGAATTGCGGTGGTGTGCGGCGGTCCGGCCAGGGCAACCAGCCGCGATTGACCAGCAGCCAAAGCCCGGTGGCCTGATCGTGAAACGGTTGCAACAGCTCGACGCCAACCTTGCCGTTGCGTTGACTGTTGTCCAGCAACAGGCTGTGGGCGGCATCGAACTCGCCATGCAGGCGAACCCGGCGGAAGGCCGGGTCCTGAGTATGTTGCAGCTCGGAGCTGGCCATCGGCTCGGCGGCGCGGCGTTCGGCGTAGGTTTGCAGTAGCGCGCTTTTCTCCGCGCCCCGGCTCAATTGCCAGAACCCCAGGGACACCAGCAGCGGCAGCAACAGCGCCACCATCAGCGTTGGCACGATTCCCGGCCGAAAGCGCTTCATGGCATCGCCAGAAAGTCGGTCATCGCGATAGCTATACTTAAGAGCATCGCTTGTCCCCCCGGAGTCTCACCATGCTCAAAGCAGCCATCGTCCTGATGCTGATTGCCACGGTTGTCAGCCTGTTCAGCGGCCTGTTTTTTCTGGTCAAGGACGACAGCCGCTCAAACCGCCTCGTCATTGCCTTGAGTGTTCGTGTGACCTTGGCCGCCATTACCCTCGGTTTGATCACCTGGGGCTTTTTCAGCGGCCAGTTGGTGTCGCACGCCCCGTGGTAACTGTAGGAGCGAGCTTGCTCGCGAAGGTGTATCAGTCGAAATCAAAGTGTCTGACACACCTTCGCGAGCAAGCTCGCTCCTACAAGCTGCTTTAGAGCACATAGACGAAAACGAACAGTCCGATCCACACCACATCCACGAAGTGCCAGTACCAGCTCGCAGCTTCGAAGCCGAACTGGTGATCACCGTCGAAGTGCCCGCGCATGATCCGCATCAGCATTACGAACAGGATGATGGTGCCGATGGTCACGTGGGCACCGTGGAACCCGGTGAGCATGAAGAACGTCGCGCCGTAGATGCCCGAACCCAGGGTCAGGCCCAGTTCGCGGTAGGCGTGCATGTACTCTTCAGCCTGGAAAGTGAGGAACCCGCAGCCCAGCAACACGGTGATCGCCAACCACAATTTCAGTGCGCCGCGATGGCCCTTTTTCAAGGCATGGTGGGCGATGGTCACAGTCACGCTGGAGCTCACCAGCAACACGGTGTTGAGCAGCGGCAGACCCCAGGGGCTGATGACCTCCTTGGGTGGCGGGAACAGTTTCGAATCGGGGTTGTTCAGCAGCGGCCAGGTGAACTGGAAGTTCGGCCACAGCATGTGCGCGATACCTTTTGCGCCGTCACCGCCGAGGGCCGGGCCGGAAATGTTACGCACATAAAACAGTGCACCGAAGAAGGCGATGAAGAACATCACCTCCGAGAAAATGAACCAGCTCATGCCCCAGCGGAACGAGCGATCCATTTGCGGGCTGTACAAACCGCCGCGACTTTCCTTGATCACAGTGCCGAACCAGCCGAACAGCATGTAGGCCAGCAGCAGCCCGCCGACGAAAAAGATCAGCGGCCCGTGGGATTCCGGGCGCGCCGCTTTCAGATCGTTGAACCAGGTAGCCAGGCCGTACACGGTGGTGACCATGCCGAGCGTGGCGATGATCGGCCATTTGCTCTGGGCGGGAACGTAATAATGTTCATGAGTTGCCATTTATTGTTCTCCTTATCGGGCACGCTCAGCCGCCAGTGTTTACAGCTACCGGTGGATGTCGGGCGGTGATATCGAACAGCGTGTAAGACAGCGTCAGGTGCTTCACATCCTTGGGCATGTCACGGTCAACGATGAAACGTACCGGCATCTCGATCCGTTGACCGGGCTGCAGCACTTGCTGGGTAAAGCAGAAACATTCGGTCTTGTGGAAGTACGCCGCCGCCGCGCTGGGCGCGATGCTCGGCACTGCCTGGGCGCTCATAGGGCGGTCGGTGGGGTTATGCGCAATGAAGATCATCTCGTTCACTGCCCCAGGGTTGGCCGTCAATTCCTCACCCTTGGGATAGAAATCCCAGGGCATGTCGGCGGAATTGGTTGAAAGAAACTGCACGCGCACCTGCCGCGAGGTGTCGACCGTCTGCTCACCCTCGTACTGCCCGGCGGTCTTGCCATTTATGCCGAAGGCCTTGCACATCACGTCGTAGATCGGCACCAGCGCAAACCCGAACACAAACATCGCTACCACCACCAGCAACAGGCGGGTGACCAGTTTCTTCAACGAAATCGAGTCAGCCATGATTGCAAACCTCCACACCAATCCCTGTGGGAGCGAGCTTGCTCGCGATAGCGGTGTGTCTGACACACCGATTTGGCCCTATCGCGAGCAAGCTCGCTCCCACAGAAGGGCAGGTGTTCATTTCACTTCCGGCGGCGTGGTGAAGGTGTGATACGGCGCCGGCGACGGAATACTCCACTCCAGGCCTTCAGCCCCGTCCCACGGTTTGGCCGGTGCTGGCGGACCACCGCGAATGGTCTTGATCACGATGAACAGGAAGAAGATCTGCGTGGAGCCGAACATGAATGCGCCAATCGACGACACCATGTTGAAATCGGCGAATTGCAGGTTGTAATCCGGAATTCGCCGCGGCATGCCCGCCAGTCCCACGAAGTGCATCGGGAAGAAGGCCATGTTCATGCCAATGAACGACAGCCAGAAATGCAGCTTGCCGAGGGTTTCGTCGTACATGTGGCCGGTCCATTTCGGCAGCCAGTAGTAGGCCGAGGCGAAGATCCCGAAGATCGCCCCCGGCACCAGTACATAGTGGAAGTGCGCGACCACGAAGTAGGTGTCCTGGTACTGGAAATCCGCCGGGGCGATGGCCAGCATCAACCCGGAGAACCCGCCGATGGAGAACAGGATCACGAACGCCACGGCGAACAGCATCGGCGTCTCGAAGGTCAGCGAGCCTTGCCACATGGTGCTGGCCCAGTTGAACACCTTCACGCCCGTTGGCACCGCGATCAGCAGCGTGGCGTACATGAAGAACAGCTCGCCCACCAGCGGAATGCCGACCACGAACATGTGGTGCGCCCAGACGATGAACGACAGGAACGCGATACTCGCCGTGGCGTAGACCATCGACGTGTAGCCGAACAATGGCTTGCGCGAAAAGGCCGGAATGATCGAGCTGACGGCACCGAACGCCGGCAGGATCATGATGTACACCTCGGGGTGGCCGAAGAACCAGAACACATGCTGGAACAGCACCGGGTCACCGCCACCGGCGGCACTGAAGAAGCTGGTGCCGAAGTGGATGTCCATCAGCATCATGGTCACGCAGCCCGCCAGTACCGGCATCACCGCGATCAGCAGGAACGCGGTGATCAGCCAGGTCCAGACGAACAACGGCATTTTCATCAACGTCATGCCGGGGGCGCGCAGGTTGAGGATGGTGGCGATCACGTTGATCGCCCCCATGATCGAACTGATCCCCATCAAGTGAATGGCGAAGATGAAGAAGGTCACGCTTTCCGGCGCATAGGTCGTCGACAGCGGTGCATAGAAGGTCCAGCCGAAGTTCGGCCCGCCGCCGGAGGTGAACAGGGTCGATACCAGCAGCAGGAACGCTGCCGGCAACAGCCAGAAGCTGAAGTTGTTCATCCGCGGCAAGGCCATGTCCGGCGCGCCAATCATCAGCGGGATCATCCAGTTGGCGAGGCCGACGAAGGCCGGCATCACCGCACCGAAGACCATTACCAAGCCGTGCATGGTGGTCATCTGGTTGAAGAATTCCGGCTGGACGATTTGCAGCCCCGGCTGGAACAGCTCGGCACGAATCACCATCGCGAACGAGCCGCCGAGCAGGAACATGGAGAATGCAAACCACAGGTACAGCGTGCCAATGTCCTTGTGGTTGGTGGTCAGCACCCAGCGCATCAAGCCTTTGGCGGGGCCGTGGGCGTGGTCGGTGGCGGTATGAACATGTTCATCGATTACAGCAGTCATGTCCTGTCTCCTGCAAACAGATGGGCTGGGCAGGCCGGGGTGCATAGCCCCGACCGGTTCCGTACGTGCGCAATAGACCGGGTCATTTGCTTTCCGCCTGTTTCAGCTCCAACACTTCTTTAGGCGTGACCATGTCGCCTTTGTTGTTGCCCCAGGCATTACGTTCATAGGTCACGACCGCCGCGATATCGACTTCCGAGAGTTGCTTGCCGAACGCCGCCATCGCGGTGCCAGGCTTGCCGTGGAAGACAATGCTCAGGTGAGCCTCTTTCGGCCCGGTGGCGATTTTCGAACCCTTGAGTGCCGGGAACATCGGCGGCAGGCCCTGGCCTTCGGCCTGGTGACAGGCCACGCAGGTGGTGTGATAGATCTTGTCGCCGCGATCCTTGAGCTCGTCGAGTGTCCATTCCTTGCTGGTCAGCTCTTTGAGTTGCGCGGCCTCGACCTTGCGATCGGCCAGCCATTTTTCGTAATCGGCCTTTTCCTTGACCTCGACCACCGTCGGCATGAAGCCGTGATCCTTGCCGCACAACTCGGCGCACTGGCCACGGTAGATGCCGGGCTTGTCGATGCGGGTCCAGGCTTCGTTGACGAACCCAGGAATCGCGTCGCGCTTGACCGCGAAAGCCGGCACCCACCAGGAGTGGATCACGTCGGCGGAGGTCACCAGAAAGCGCACTTTGGTGCCGACCGGAAGCACCAATGGCTTGTCGACTTCGAGCAGATAGTGCTCGCCCTTGGCTTCCTTGTTGTGGATTTGATCTTGAGGGGTGGTCAGGTTGCTGAAGAACTCGACGTCCTGGCCCAGGTATTTGTAGTGCCA
Organism: Pseudomonas sp. KB_15; assembly: GCF_052114525.1. Classification (NCBI taxonomy): domain Bacteria; kingdom Pseudomonadati; phylum Pseudomonadota; class Gammaproteobacteria; order Pseudomonadales; family Pseudomonadaceae; genus Pseudomonas; species Pseudomonas sp. KB_15. The sequence goes on from NZ_JBFREX010000024.1 coordinate 56,439, forward strand.
CTTCCACTGGTAGCCAGTGATCTGGATATCGATTTCCGGCTCGCTGGCGTCGTACATCTTGATCAGGGTCGCGGTAGCGGGAACCGCCATGGCCACCAGGATCAGGAAGGGCACGATGGTCCAGAGGATTTCGACAGTGGTGCTTTCATGAAATTTGGCAGCCACCTGCCCGGTCGAGCGGCGGTGGAGAATCATCGACCAGAACATGGCACCAAAAACGATGATGCCGATCACCACACAGATCCAGAAAATGGTCATGTGCAGGTCGAATACTGCGTGACTGATTTCAGTCGCTCCAGGCGCCATATTCACAGTCCAGGCCGCTTGCGCCTGACTGAAAATCGACCACAGCAGGAGGCCCATCCAGACATGTGGATGTCGCATCATTGCGGGTTCCCCTTATCGTTCTTGTTATCCCGCCGGCTTTCACCTGCGGCAAGGGAGCGGCTGCATCAGACTACGAACTTGAATCGCCGTGCCTTGCTGCATATGCAGTCGGGCGTCATCAGCTAACTCCATTCCAACCCGAGTATAGACAGCACCTCTGACCTCGCAACGCGAAGGCGTAAATCATCTGAAACAGCATTAACTTGCTTTGCAGGGCACGAATGGAGAAGGATGCAGACGAGTGGTGGCCAATCGATATAACGGGACCGTCTCAAGGATGAAATAATTATGACAAATGCGTCTTAGCATTTTTCGTAAGCCAGCTAAGTTATGTCTTCCCTATTTCATTGCCTTGTTTCCTGGAGTTTTCATGAACACCGCCGCATTGCGCGAGCAGATCCAAAAAGCCCAACAACACGAAGCCGAGACCGGCCTGCTGACGCGTCAGCTGGAAAGTAAACTGCCTCACCTACACCCGGCGATCCAATTGCCGGAAGCGGACGCCAATGGCGTGCTGACGCGTTTTGTCGCCGCCTACATCGAAGAAGTGCCCGATCTGCTGGATGCAGCCAATGAAGTCGCCAGGGAAGCGGGCATTGAGTCACAGATCAAACCGGTGCTGAAAATCGCCGAACAGTACTTTCTCCAGCCGCCAGCCATCATGGCCGGCCATGTCGGGCTCGACAGCCTGCTGGATGAAGCCTATCTGGCGCACCGGTTTGTCGAAGAGGTCAACGACCTGTACATCAAGCATTTCGGCCAGCCACTGATCCCATTGGACATGACTGTCGCCAACCTGATTGCTCACCAATTGATCGGTGAGTCGTTCGCCAACCAACTGGACGAAGCGGTGCATCACGCCATCGACGAAATGCTCAACGAAGAGAGTTTTGCGCTGGAGTCGGTGGAAACCTACCGCGACAAGCTCAGCAGCCCGGACACCGGCGCCGCATGGAAACGCTGGCCGTGCATGTCCCGCCGTTTGGGCGTAGGCCTGGAGCTGGATCAGCCGGCGGCTTGATCCCTGAAACCTGTGGGAGCGGGCTTGCTCGCGAATACGGTCAATCATTCAACGTTGATGTCGACTGACACGCCGCTTTCGCCTCAGCCAGCCGCACCAATTCCTGTGTTGGTACGCACCCGTCCCTCAAGCCGACGCTTCAATCCCCGCGATTCAATCAACAGCTTCGACCCCTTGGCCGCATTCGCCCGACCCCATTCCTCCAGCAGCTCCAGACACGAGTGATCGATGTAGCTCAGGTTATTGAGCGGCACATGCACGGTCGTACCCTGCGCAATGCTGTCCAGCACCCGGGTCAGCGCCGGCACTTTGAGGAAGGTCGCCGCACCCACCAGGCGCAATTCCATTTGCCCTTCCTGAGGCAGGTCGATCAGGCTGATTTTCAATCGCGAAGCTTTCAGCGCCAGTTTCACCAGCGTCAGGCCGAAGCCAATCAACACGCCAGTCAGCAGGTCCGTGAAAACGATGGCCAGCGCAGTTGCCGCGTAAGTGAACATCGGCGCCCGGCCATACCGGCCCAAGCCACGAAAGACCTTGAGGTCCACCAGTTTGAAACCGGTGTACACCAGCACGCCCGCCAGGCTCGCTACCGGAATGCTTTGCAGGACACTGGACAGCAACAACACGAACACCAGCAGCCACAGGCCGTGGAAAATCGTCGAGTAACGGGTGGTGGCGCCTGCCTGGACGTTAGCCGAGCTGCGCACGATCACGCCCGTCATCGGCAGTGCGCCGAGCAGGCCGCAGAGCATGTTGCCGACACCTTGCGCCGAGAGTTCCCGATCGAAGTCCGAGCGCTGGCCGCTGTGCATCCGGTCTACTGCGGCAGCCGAGAGCAGGGTTTCGGCGCTGGCGATGAAGGCCACGGCAAAGGCGGCGATGAGCAGGGCAGGGTCTGCCAGATTGAGCAAATCTGCCGGTCGCATCCAATCAATGGCTTCAGCCAGATTGGCCGGCACTTCCACCCGCTTGACCTGCAACGACATGAGCAGACTGGCGGTAGTGGCAAGACCCACGCCGAGCAAGGCGCCCGGAATAAAGCGCAGGGAATGCGGGCGCAGTTTTTCCCATAGCCACATCACGGCGATGGTCGATAACCCGAGCAAACCGGCTTGCCAGCCAAGCGTGGGCAATGCCTGAGCCAGTACGGCCGGGAAGGCTGCCAGGTTATCCAGGCCCGAGGGTCTGGGCACGGCATCCAGCATCACATGCACCTGAGACAGGACGATCAGCACGCCGATCCCGGCCAGCATGCCGTACACCACCGCCGGCGCCGTCACCCGAAACCAGCAGCCCAGCTTCAAACGACCGGCCAACAGTTGCAGCAAACCCGCCAGCACCAGAATGGGCCCAAGCATGGCGATGCCGTGTTGGCGGACCAGTTCGAATACCAGAACCGCCAGGCCCGCCGCCGGGCCGCTGACTTGCAACGGCGAACCGGCCAACCAACCGACTACCAGACCACCGATGATGCCGGTGATCAGACCTTTGGCCGGGGGCAGTCCCGAGGCAATCGCAATGCCCATGCACAGGGGCAGGGCGACCAGAAACACAACCACCGAAGCCAGCAGCTCCCGTGGCAGAACAGCTTTGAGTCGAGCAGCACGCATGGTGAGTCTCCCGAAGTTTTCTTCAGGCATGGCAAAGCCAGGCTGCCTGAACGGCAGCCTCGGCTGAACCACACAACGATTTAGGGGGATTTAGAAGCGCGCTTTGGGCGTCGCCACGGGAATTGGCAGGCTGCCATTGAGCGGCAGGAAACAGCCTTTATCGGCGTCGTAGGCTTTGATTTCGCTGGTTTCGATGTTGTAGACCCAGCCGTGAATGAACAACTGACCGTTGGCCATACGCGAGGCCACCGACGGATGGGTGCGCAGATGCTGCAACTGGGCGATCACATTCTCTTCGGTGAGGATGTGCATGCTTTCGCTTTCGCTAGAGCAGTTGCAATTCTCCTGCACCATGGTCTTCGCCACTTCGGCATGCCGCAGCCAGGCTTTGACCGTGGGCATTTTTTCCAGACTGTCCGGGTTGAGCACCGCACGCATGGCGCCGCAATCGGAATGCCCGCAAATGATGATGTGATGAACCCCCAGAGCCAGCACGGCGTATTCGATGGCTGTGGAAACACCGCCGTTCATTTGCCCGTAAGGCGGCACGACGTTACCGACATTGCGCGTCACGAACAGATCGCCGGGGGAGCTCTGTGTAATCAATTCGGGAACGATGCGCGAATCGGCGCAAGCGATGAACATCGCTCGCGGCCGCTGGGCGGTGGCGAGTTTCTTGAAGAGTTCTTCCTGTTGCGGAAAGATCTCATGATGAAAATGCAAAAAGCCGTCAACGATATGCTGCAACGCTGCATCGGCGGTTTCCGCTTCGGGTTCGGGCGAAGCCGATGCAGCCAACGGCTGTTTATCCTTATCACTCATGATTCATCCTCATTGACGGGCTCAGGGAGCCATCCCGTGTTGTCCGGTGTGAAGCCAGTGGCTGGTTGAAAAACATCCAGGTCAAACAGCTCGACCCATCAGTCACTCGATGAACAAGTTAGCGGTTGAATCTTAATTGAAACTGAATGAAACGCTCTAGGACGTGTGTTCCAGGTCACAAAAAACGTGACCAGCCTAATGCGTGAGCGCGCTCCTCAGTACTCAACCATAGGCCAATTGTCCTCAAATCAACGACATCTGGCGACCCGGCGGACAAAAGGCGTCGCAATCCAGGTTAAAGCCTTCCCCTCGATTGAGCCCCAGGCGTTTGATGGTTTTGGCAAAGCGCTGCGCCAGCAGGTCGGCGAAGGGGCCTTCGCCGCGCATTCGAGCGCCAAAGCGGCTGTCGTAGAGTTCACCGCCACGGCTCTGGCGAATCAGGCTCAGCACATGTGCCGCCCGTTGCGGATAGTAGGCGCCCAGCCATTCTTCGAACAGCGGCGCCACTTCCAGCGGCAGGCGCAACATCATGTAAGCAGCGCTTTGCGCCCCGGCTACATGGGCCTCGGTGAGCAGGCTTTCGAGCTCACTGTCGTTGATCATCGGAATCATCGGTGAACACAGCACGCCCACCGGAATGCCTGCATCGCGCATGACCCTGATCGCCCGCAACCGGGCCTTGGGCGCTGCGGCGCGGGGTTCGAGGATGCGCTTGAGTTCGTCGTCCAGGGTGGTCAGGCTGATCATTACCGCCACCAGTCTTTGGCTGGCAAGCTCGGTCAGCAGGTCCAGGTCACGAAGAATCAGCGAGCCCTTGGTGACGATTGTCACCGGGTGCCGGTATCGCAGGAGTACCTCGAGGGTTTGCCGGGTGATCTTGTATTCACGCTCGATCGGCTGATACGGATCGGTGTTGGAACCGAGGTTGATCGGTGCGCATTGATAGCCACGCTTGGACAGCTGCTCCTCCAGCACATCCGTGGCGTTGGTCTTGGCGATCAGTTTTGTTTCGAAATCCAGCCCTGGTGACATGTCCCAATAGGCGTGACTGGGGCGTGCATAGCAATAAATGCAGCCGTGCTCGCAGCCGCGATAGGGATTGATCGAACGGTCGAAGGGCAAATCCGGCGATGTGTTACGGGTAATGATGGTTTTCGCCGTTTCAATGCGCACCTCGGTGCCCTGGGTGAGCGGTACTTCCTGGTACCAGCCGTCGTCCTCTGCCACCGAATGGCTGGGGGCGAAGCGGTTGTGCGGGTTGGTTGCGGTGCCGCGGCCTCGGGGAGGCAGAGAGCTAATCATCGGCGTACTCCTGTATCTGTATATCCATACAGTAACCGACGTCGCACCTGGCGACCAGTACCGCTCAGCCCTTCATTTGACAGTTGGGTTGTTGTCATGAACTTACTTGTTCAATAAACGAATAGAAAACTAAGGAAACATATAGTCAGTGGCTGGATTCAATACCCGCCCGTATATTCAACCCAACCAGCAACACCCTCAACAGCAAACAAATAAAAGGATTTATTAATGTCTTTCTTCAATCAGCGCGGCATCTTCCTGCAACTTATGCAACCAAGCCCTTCGGAGCCCGACACACTTGTTTCGTTGCAACTTGCTCGCAAGGAATCAAGTTGGGATGCGGAAAATGAACAACAAGTTGAAAAACTGGTCGACTCGGTTTTTTTCACGGCCACTTCTACAGACCTGGGTGATTCTTTCAGTATCAGGACTGTCGGAAAGGATGTAGACGGATACGGCGTCATTGGCGCATCGGACAAAGCCAAGCTGCAGGCGCTGGCCAAGGCCTACGCCAGTATCGTCAACCCTTGACTCCTGACCGTTGATTTCAGCTGTCAACGAGTCGTTTCGGATGCATGTGGACGACTGCATGCATTCAAGATAATCGCGAGGATAAAATGCCAATATTCACCAAGACAGGCGCTTTCTTGCAACGAATAGAAACATCAAGCGATGTACAAGTAATTATAAAACTAATAAGACCAAACAACTATTTCGACGCAGTAAATCAACCAAACCGCGATACCCTCACCCACGCACCAACTCTGACACTCCATGTAAACGATGACGGAAAAACAGTAAAGCTGGACTTTGACCCATGGTGTGACATCAATGTTAATTCAGACAGTAACATTGACGAAAAAGATATCGGCATCGTGACAGATCTCGCGCTCGCCTATTTTCATCAAACAATAATAACTTCTGAATTCGCAGGATATCTCTATCGCCTTCCTACTGACCCGCCCGAGTTTCGAATAGGCGTCGAGATATTGGAGTTTGATGAAGATGATGAAAAATTCTACAGCTACGATGTTTTCGAAACCGAGTCTCTGGATTCCGGCTCCCGGTTTCAAGGCGCGCGCCGTAACCCTCTGACAGGCCAGATTTATGACTACGGGACGGCCCTGGAGGCATTGCTCAAGGCATTCATCAAGATGGAACTGTAGGCTCGGTCAGGCGTAGCGACTTCCGGGCAGGGGCTTCACGATTCTTTGACGGTCCGCTCACAGGCCTTTGACCGCGCATGGCTGATTCTTGTCAGCATCTTCCCGTCCCTTTCTGAACGGTCGCTCAAGCATGCCTCTATCACGATTTTTATCTGCAATATGCCTGTCGCTGGTCGCACTCGTTAACCTGACACCGGCATTTGCTGACGACAGCACGATGCACCGTCCGGCAGACTGGGCTCAACCGATCGAGAAGCAATACAACCTCTTTCAAATGTCGCCAACTCTCTATCGCAGCGCCTTGCCGGACAAAGGGGCGGTGCCGCTGCTGGAAAAACTCAAGGTCGGGACGGTAATCAACTTCCTGCCTGAAGCGGACTCCAGTTGGTTGTCCACGCCGGGGATCACTCAAGTACAGCTGCCTTATCGCACCAACCACGTGGATGACGCCGATGTGCTCAAGGCCTTGCGCGCCATCAAGTCTGCCGAAGCCAAAGGCCCGGTGTTGATGCATTGCAAACACGGTTCCGACCGTACCGGCCTGATGGCGGCCATGTACCGGGTTGTCATCCAGGGCTGGACCAAGGAAGAGGCCCTTAACGAAATGACCCAGGGCGGCTTTGGCGACAGCACCCATTTCAAGGACGGAATTCGCTACATGATGCAGGCCGACGTGGAAAAACTGCGCACGGCCCTTGCCAATGGCGATTGCAGCACCAGCCCGTTCGCCGCGTGCTCGATGAAGAGCTGGTTCAAGTCCGCTCATATCGAATAAAAAGCCCCCGTTGCATTGCGCAACGGAGGCTTTTTTTCACTCAGTGCTGTTCGTCAGGCTTTTTCTTCAGTTTYGGGTTCGGGAAGAACTGAACCGCCTGAACCTTGGTGTCCGCTGGCTTCGGCGCAGTCGCATTGACCCGCGTACCTAGCTCCTTGGGCACCGACAGCCCTTGTTCATTGAGTGTGTCGGAGTAACCGCAGGCCACGCACTCTCGGTGCGGGACCAGGTCTTCGTTCCACATCATCAACTTGTCCGGCTCGCTGCATGCCGGGCAGACCGCCCCGGCGATAAAGCGTTTTTTCGTAATCACAGGTCCCTCACTCATGCTGCCGCGTCCTCACTCAGGCCGCTGTGGCGCAAGAGTGCGTCAATCGATGGCTCACGGCCACGGAAGTCGACGAACAGCACCATCGGCTCCTGGGAACCGCCACGCGCCAGGATCGCTTCGCGGAACGCACGACCGGTGTCGGCGTTGAGCACACCTTCTTCTTCAAACTTCGAGAACGCATCGGCCGACAGCACTTCAGCCCATTTGTAGCTGTAGTAACCCGCGGCATAACCGCCAGCGAAGATGTGCGCAAAGCTGTTGGGGAAGCGGTTGTAGGCCGGCGGACGCATGACCGAAACCTCGTCGCGCACACCTTCGAGCACTTGCAGCACGCTGCGGCCGTCGCCGTGGGTGGCGTGCAGCTCGAAGTCGAACAGCGAGAATTCCAGTTGGCGGACCATCATCAGGCCAGACTGGAAGTTTTTCGCCGCGAGCATTTTCCCGAGCAGGTCCTGAGGCAGTGGTTCGCCGGATTCATAGTGACCGGAAATCAGCGCCAGACCTTCCGGCTCCCAGCACCAGTTTTCCATGAACTGACTTGGCAGTTCGACCGCATCCCAGGCCACGCCGTTGATGCCGGACGCGCCAGCATGCTCGACGCGGGTCAGCAGGTGATGCAAGCCGTGACCGAACTCGTGGAACAGGGTGGTGACTTCGTCGTGGGTCAGCAGCGCAGGCTTGCCGCTGTCGGCCGGGGTGAAGTTGCACACCAGGTTCGCCACCGGACTTTGCAGTACACCGCCGGCGGTGCGGCGACGGTCGCGGGCGCCATCCATCCAGGCACCACCGCGCTTGTTGGCGCGGGCGTAGAGGTCGAAGAAAAAGCGGCCGACATGCTGGCCGTTTTCCTTGATTTCAAACAGGCGAACATCCGGGTGCCAGGTGTCGAAACCTTTGAGCTCGGCAATCTCGATGCCGTACAGACGCTGGACGATGGCGAACAGGCCGCTGAGCACCTTGTCGATCGGGAAGTAGGCGCGCAGGGCTTCCTGGGCAACGCTGTAACGCTGTTCACGGAGTTTTTCGCCGTAGAAACCGCTGTCCCAGCTTTGCAGATCCGGGCAGCCTTGCTCGGCTGCATAGGCCTTGAGCTGTTCCAGGTCCTGGGTGGCGAATGGCTTGCTGCGCTTGGCCAGGTCGCGCAGGAAACTCAGCACCTGATCGCTGGATTCGGCCATTTTGGTCGCCAGGCTCAGCTCGGAGAAACTGCTGAACCCCAAGAGTTTTGCCAGTTCCTGACGCAAGTCGAGGATCTCTTCCATGACCGGACCGTTGTCGTTCTGGCCGGCATTCGGCCCCTGGTCCGACGCACGGGTGCAGTACGCGGCATAGACCTCTTCACGCAGTGCGCGGTCCTGGGCGTAGGTCATCACCGCGTAATAGCTCGGGAATTCCAGGGTGATCAACCAGCCGTCCAGATCCTTGGCCTGAGCTGCGGCGGCCATTTGCGCCTTGGCCGAATCGGTCAGGCCGGCGAGGGCGGCTTCATCGGTGATGTGCTTGGTCCACGCCTGCGTGGCGTCGAGCAACTGGTTGGAGAAACGGCTGCCCAGCTCGGACAGCTTGCTCTGCACTTCGGCGTAACGCTTCTGCTCGGCTTCCGGCAGGTCGATACCCGACAGACGGAAGTCACGCAGGGAGTGTTCCAGGATAGTTTTCTGCGCCACGTCGAAACCGGCGGCTTGCGGGCTGCTGGCCAGGGCTTCGAAGGCCTGGAACAGTTCGCGGTTCTGGCCCAATTCGGTGGCATAGGCGCTCAACGCCGGCAGGCACGACTCGTAGGCTTCACGCAGTTCGGCGCTGTTGCACACGGCGTTGAGGTGACTGACCGGGCTCCAGGCGGCGCCCAGGCGGTCGTTGAGCTCATCCATCGCCAGCACCAGGCCAGCCCATGTTGGCTGTTTGGCCTGGGTCTTGAGGATCTCGACGATGGCGGCACGGTTGTCAGCCAGGATCTGTTCAATGGCCGGTTGTACGTGTTCGGCGCGGATGGCGGAGAACGGCGGCAGGTCGTACGACTGCAAAAGAGGGTTGTTCACGCTCACGGTTGATACCTTGGCTGGAGAAACATGCAGCCATCTTAATTACAATCGGCACTCACCGCAGCTATCAGCGACAGAGAGAAACCCTATCGTGAACCTTCGCAAGTATCAGAACCACACGCCGCTGCTTGGCAAAGGCGCTTTTGTCGACCGCTCGGCGGTGGTGATCGGCGACGTTGAAATCGGCGAAGACAGCTCGGTCTGGCCGCTGACGGTGATCCGTGGCGACATGCACCGCATACGCATCGGCGCGCGCACCAGCGTGCAGGATGGCTGCGTGTTGCACATCACCCACGCCGGGCCGTTCAACCCCGATGGCTTTCCGTTGCTGATCGGCGATGACGTGACCATCGCCCACAAGGTCATGCTGCATGGCTGTTCGGTGGGCAGCCGGGTTTTGATCGGCATGGGCAGCATCGTCATGGACGGCGCGGTGGTCGACGATGACGTGATCATCGGTGCCGGCAGCCTGGTGCCACCGGGCAAGCACCTGCAAAGCGGCTTCCTGTATGTGGGCAGCCCGGTGAAGCAGATCCGTCCGCTGACTGACAAGGAGCGTGCCTTTTTCACCTACAGCGCGGCGAACTACGTGAAGCTCAAGGACCTGCATCTGGCCGAAGGTTACGACCAGCTTTGACCCAGCCTCCTTATTCAGGATTCAACATGCATTACCAAACCGTTTTGTTCGACCTCGATGGCACCCTGACCGACCCGCGCGAGGGCATCACCCGTTCTATCCAGTTCGCTTTAAGCAAACTGGGTATCGATGAACCGGACCTGACCAAACTCGAACACTTCATCGGCCCTCCGCTGTTGCAGGCGTTCATGCAGTTCTACGACTTCGACGAAGCCCGCGCCTGGGAAGCGGTGAATTTCTACCGCGAGCGATTCAAGGTCACCGGCCTCTACGAAAACCGCGTGTTCGATGGCGTCACACCACTGCTGGAAACGCTGGTCGGACAAGGGCGACAGCTGTACATCGCCACTTCGAAGCCGTGGGTGTTCGCCCGGGAGATCGCCCGGCATTTCGATTTTGCCAGGCACTTCAAAGTGATTTACGGCAGTGAACTGGATGGCACCCGGACCAACAAAATCGAGCTGATCGCACACCTGATGGCCGAAGAAGGCCTGGACCCGGCCAACACCCTGATGATCGGCGACCGCAAGCACGACCTGATCGGCGCACGCAGCAATGGACTGGATGCGGCGGCGGTGGGTTACGGGTTCGGCAGCCACGAAGAATTGAGCGCCGAAGCGCCGGCGTATCACTTTGAAACGCTGGAAGAGCTGCATCGGGCGTTTTTGCGCTGATACGACGTCTCCCTGTAGGAGCGAGCCTGCTCGCGATGGTCGTGAACGATAACGCTGGAAGCCTGACGCCCCGCGGCGCTCTCAGGTTTTTCGCGAGCAAGCTCGCTCCTACAAAGGAATTGCGCAGGCCTTCAAGGCCGAGGTGGCGGGACGAGTTTCTGTCCTTGCTCAACCGCCCAGTTCACCACCTGCGCGGTCAACTGATCGTTCGCCTGACCAAACCCGGCCACCACCGCCGGGACCTGCACATCGCTGAGTGGCTGGCGCACTTCAAAGCGACGGCTGGCGAGGATTCGCTGGTCGTAGCTGCGCACCAGCAACGCATCCAGACGCACCACCGCGCTGGCATTCGTACCTTGGTATTCAGTCTGAAACGCCTGCAGGCTGCCGCCCAATTCAAGATCGGTCTGGAAAATGCTGTCATCGGTGCTCAATAGCGGCACCCGCCCGTCATGCTGAAAACCGTCCAGCAGGCGATTGCGCACCAGCACCGGCGCCGGGTCGCTCCAGCGTGAACCCTTGTAGTGGCTGATCACATCGCCCTGAGGAATCACTGCAATGTTCGGACTGTTCAACACTTCGCTGGACTGGAATTTGCTCAGGCGCAGCGACCAGCGCTGCGGCGTGCCGTGGCTGGCCGATGCGCTCTGGGCCGACGGCAATCGATAGACTTCGAAGGGCTCGGGCTTGGGCAGGATCGAGCACGAACTGATCAGTGTGAAGCCAGCGAGGAGGGCAATCCGAGTCAGCTTCATGGCGTGAATTCCTTGGTCTTTTCACTGCCCAGCAGGTAACCGCTGGGGTTGGCCTCCAGACGTTTGGTAATGACGCGCAACGAGGACAGGGTTTCGCGCATCTCGCGCACGGCCGGGCCCAGGCCATTGAGGCCTTGCATGCCGCTGTTGAGCGAGTCCTGATTGGCGGTTATCAATTTGTTGAGGGTGGCGCTGCTTTCCTGCAGCGACTTCATCGCCTGCTCGGCGCTGCCCAGCGTCTCCTTGCCATGCTCATTGAGCAGCCCGTTGGCATTGCGCATCAGCGCCGTGGTCTGTTCCAGCATGTTGTTGGCCTGTTTGCCGACCGAGGCCAGTTGCTGCATGGCCTGACGGATATCGCCGCGCTGCTCGGCAATGGTCCCGGTGGTTTGCTCCAGATGCTCCAGGGTGTTGCTGATGCGCTCGATGTTTTCCGTGGAGAACATCAGGTTGGCGTTTTGCATCAGGATGTTCACGCCGGACATCAGGTCGTTGCTGTCATTGAGCAGGCGGGCGATGGGCGAGGGCGATGCGACGATGGTCGGCAGGTTGCCGTCCTTGCCCTTGAGTGTCGGGCTCTGTGGCGTGCCGCCGCTGAGCTGGATGATCGAGGTCCCGGTGACACCGGTCAGGGCCAGCTTGGCATTGGTGTCTTCCTTGACCGGGGTATCGCCAGCCAGGCGAATTCGCGCCAGCACCCGGCGCGGGTCTTTGGGGTCCAGGCGCAGTGAGATCACGTCGCCGACCTTGATCCCGCTGTACTGCACCGAACTGCCCTTGGACAAACCGCTGACCGCCTCGTTGAAAACAACCTCGTAGTCCTTGAACTCGGTGTCGACACTGGACTTGGCCAGCCACAGGCCAAACAGCAGCGCGGCCGTCACCACAATCACGGTGAACAGGCCAATCAATACATGATGGGCTCGGGTTTCCATGTCAGACCTCTTTGAGCTGTTGGGCGGCCGTCAATGCCGCGCGGCCGCGAGGGCCATGGAAGTATTCGTGAATCCACGCATCGTCGGTTTCCGACACCTTGTCGATGGCGTCCGCCACCAGCACTTTTTTCTGCGCCAGCACTGCCACCCGGTCGGTGATGGTGTAGAGCGTGTCGAGATCGTGAGTCACCAGAAAGACACTCAGGCCCAGGGCATCGCGCAGGGTCAGGATCAATTGGTCGAACGCGGCGGCGCCAATCGGATCGAGACCGGCGGTGGGTTCGTCGAGAAACAGGATGTCCGGGTCCAGTGCCAATGCCCGGGCCAGTGCGGCACGCTTGATCATGCCGCCGGACAGCGACGAGGGGTACTTCTCCGCCGCCGACAGTGGCAATCCGGCCAGGGCCATTTTCACCGCCGCCAGGTGCTCGGCGTCGTTGCGGCTCAATCCGGCGTGTTCGATCAGCGGCAGGGCGACGTTYTCGGTCACCGTCAGCGAAGAGAACAGCGCGCCTTTCTGGAACAGCACACCAAAGCGTCGCTCCACCAGCGAGCGCTCGTGCTCGGACAAGGTCGGCAGGTTTTTCCCGAAGACTTTCACCACGCCTTCACTGGGTTCGCGCAACCCGACAATGCTGCGCAGCAACACCGATTTGCCACTGCCAGAGCCGCCGACCACGGCGAGGATCTCCCCCTTGTACAAGTCCAGGTCGAGGTTCTCGTGCACGCTCTGGCTTCCAAAGCGGTTGCACAATCCACGCACTTCAATCACCGCCTCGGAGGGCGCTCGGGGGATACGACTCACCAGCCCATCTCCATGAAAAACATCGCGGCTATCGCATCCATCACGATCACCACGAAAATCGACTGCACCACGCTCGACGTGGTGTGGGCACCGACGGACTCGGCGCTGCCGCTGACCTTGAAGCCTTCGAGGCAACCAATCGCGGCGATGAGGAAGGCGAAAACCGGCGCTTTGACGATCCCCACCAGAAAGTGCTGAACGCCGATGTCGGTTTGCAGCAGCGATATGAACATCGCCGGAGAGATATCCAGCGCCACGGCGCAGACCACGCCACCGCCGATAATCCCCGACAGCATCGCCAGGAAGGTCAGCATCGGCAGGGCGATCAGCAACGCCAGGACCCGCGGCACCACCAGCAACTCCACGGGGTCGAGGCCCAGGGTGCGAATGGCGTCGATTTCTTCGTTGGCTTTCATCGAACCGATTTGCGCCGTGAACGCACTGGCGGTGCGCCCGGCCATCAGGATCGCGGTCAGCAGCACACCAAATTCGCGCAGGAAGGCGAATCCCACCAGGTCCACGGTAAAGACTGTGGCACCGAAAGTCGCCAGCACCGTCGACCCGAGAAATGCCACGACGGCGCCCACTAGAAAGGTCAGCAGGGCAACGATTGGGGCGGCATCGAGGCCGGTCTGTTCGATGTGCGCGATCATTGGTGTGACGCGCCAGCGTTTGGGCCGGAACAGGCCGCGGACGATGGTTTCGATGATCAGGCCGACGAAACCCAGCAGTTGCAGGGTGTCCTGCCAGACGGCGTCCACCGCGCGGCCAATGCGGGTCAGCAACTGAATGGATACGCTGACTTCCGGTTCCTTGATCGGTACGCAGAAGTCGGTCAACGAGCAGTAGACGGTTTGCAGCAACGCCCGGTCGGCGGTGGAGAGCGTGCAATCCGGATGTTCGGCGGAGCGGCCGAGGCGCTCGGAGCCGAGCAGCTCGACCAGTAGCGAGGCACCAGCGGTGTCGAGGGTGCCCAGTCCGTTGAGGTCGATGGGGGTGTTGGCATCGTACTGGCCATGGAGTTTTTCGCTCAACAGCTTGAGTTCAGCGTAATGGGCAAGCGTCCAGTCGCCCGTCACCCGCAACCGCGCAGGGGTAATCGACGTATCTAATCTGGCGTTGCCGGCCATCGTGCTGCTGATCATAAGCTCCGTGCTTGTTCAGTGATTACGCAGCTCTACGTAATAGCACGAACCGCACTACTTTTCTTTGATCGCTGTGCTGTCCGTGACTTCAAAACGCAGTACGCCGATGACCTGGCCATCTTCGGTCAGCACCCGAACCTGCCATTTGCCGGCCGGGTTGCCCGGGAAATTCTGCTTGTGGGTCCAGGCCCGGTAACCTTCCTTGCGCCCGCCGCGAATATCCAGGGCGATGCGATCGACCTCCTTTCCGTTGAATTGCCAGACGTGATAAATCCGTTCGTCCAGGCCACGCGGGGCATTGATCGCGGTGTACGCGTAGAGCCCGCCATTGCGAATCTGCTCGGCGCTGACTTCGTCGAGGCTGGCGCCTGGCGTGCGGTCCTGCATTTGCGTGCTGATGGCCACATCGGTCATCCACAGCGTCGCCGGTGGCACCCACGAGCGCAGTTCCCAACCAACGAAACCGATGCCCAGGGTGATACTCAAAATCGCCAACGCACTGCGTACGGTACGAATCGGGAAGATCGACGCCAGGCTCGGGAACGACAACAGTACCGAGATACCCAGCGCCCATTTGAAACTTTGCGCGGTCGTCAGGTGCATGATCACCGGCAACGCGGTGAGCAAMGCGGCAAACAAGGTCAGGGTGTGCAGGGCCAGAAACGCCCAGCGCCGTGGCGCCAGCCATTTGTAGTAGAGCGGGTCGATAATCGAAATCAGTGCCGCGATACCCAACAGCCCGGTGAACACCAACTGGCCGCTGTTCCACGTCGTGGTGATGAAAAAGAACGGCAGGACAAAGAACAGGCTTTCCTGATGGATCATCTGCGTCGCGTAACGCAGCAACGGCTCCGGGATTTCTCGTTTGAATATGCGCGTGAACAGCTTGGTCAGGCTGTTTTCCAGCATCAACCAGATCCAGCTGATCAGCATGATTGTGGTGATCCAGCTCGCCAGGCCTTGCTGGCGATCGACCAGAATGAAACTGCCCACCCCGGAGATGAAACCACAGAGCGCAATGACCCCAGGGTAGCGCTTCATCAATTCGAGGATGCGCTGTACGAAAAGGGTCAGGTTTTGCATTCGGCGGGTTCACAGTCGTCGTAGGAAAAAACCTCGACAGGGTACAGTTGGCGCGGCGCTGTGGCGAGGGTTCACGGTCAGTGACACCACGCAACCTGTGGGAGCGAGCTYGCTCCCACAGGGGGATTGTGTTTCCCACAAGGAGTTTTCCTGCCAAACAGAGTGGTTACTTCCTGCGATGCAAACGCCAGCCCACCACACTCAACACCAGCAACCCCAACACCCCGACCACCAACCACATCAATTGGTCATAACTGAACAAAGGCTTCTCGATCCGCAAATAGCCCGGTTGCAGGAGCAACTCACGCACAGCCTTGTTCGCTTCTTCCAGCGTCACCCCTTGCAGCTCCCGGGCCGGGTTGGCGAAACGGCCGTCCTGGTAGTCGCCGATGGCGCTCCAATAGTAGTCGGCCAACGCACTGTTGCCTTGTACGGCCCAGGCCTGACGGGCAATCGCGGCCTGTTTGAGGCGGTTGAAGGTGTCGGCATTGAGGCCGTCCTTGAGCAGTTCGGCCTTCAAGTCATCGAGCACGTGTTCGGCAGCGGCCACGTCGTCGCGCTCAAGATCGGCATTGAGGCTCATGAAACCCACGCCGCCGAACACCTCGCGTTCCGCCCACGGGCCGTAGGACAAACCGTGAGTCAGGCGCAGCTGGCGATAGAGCGCCCAATCCAGATAATCCTTGAGCAAATCGAAGGTTTCGTCGTGTCCATCTTCCAGCACTGGCTCCGGCACCAGCCAGTGCAATTTGGCGCCGTTGCCGACCAAACCGTGGGGCAGGGTGCGCTCGTGGGCGGCGCTGACCTGGATTTGCGGCAGCGGCGGATGCTCGCCGGGGGTAATCGCTTCCAGCTCGCCATACGCCCGCTCCAGATAGGCCGGCAGCAACTTGTCGAGGTCGCCGACCACGATCAGGGTCATGTTGTTCGGCGCATACCAGTCCTTGCGCACCTGCTCCAGTTGCTCACGGGTCAGGTCATCGACTTGCGCACGCTCCGGGCATTTGAGGCCCAGTTCCACGGCCAGCTGGTTGCTGGCCGTGTGGCCCAGGTCCTGACGATCGAGCCAGCGTTGCAGGTGCGAGTAGTGGCCGCCGTCTTCACGCTCGACCACTTGCTTGGCAGCGTTGATGGCGTAGTCGTCGAAGCGGGTCTGGGTCAGTAGCGCCAGCAGCAGATCGAGCACCTTGCGCTGGTTTTTCGCCGGCGCCTCGATGACGAAAGTCGTATCGGCGTTACTGGTGTAGGCGTTCCACTCACCACCCAAGGCCTGCATGCGCTCTTCCAGGCCACCTTCGCCGCTGGCGTCGATGCCGCTGAACAGCAGGTGTTCCAGCAAATGCGGCAACTCCTTTTCTTCGCAGTTGAAATCGTCCAGGCCAACACCGACCACCAGTCGGATTGCCACATGCCCATGGTCGGTGCCGGGCTTGAGCAGCAACTGCAAACCATTGCGCAGGGTGTAGCCCTCGACCTGGAAGCGATCCAGGGCGAATGACGGGAATGAACCAAGCAACAGGCAGGCGAGCAACAGACAACGCATAACGGGTTCCATACGGCCAGCGTAAGTTCAACAGACTTCAGGCAACTGTGGACGTTCAGGGTGAATGAGTGATGTCGCTCAAATCGTCGACCACCAGCGCGCCGGTGTCCGATGTTTCCAGCACCACGTAGGCACTGCTGCAAAACAGCGAATTCAGGCGCTTCATGTCGGCGATCAGCTCCAGGTGCAACGAACTGGTTTCGATACTTTGCACGATTTTACGTTGCAAGCGGCTGACATGGGCATGGGCCAGACGCCGTTCCTGTGCACGAAACCGACGTTTTTCACGCACCAGTTGACGGGCACTTTCCGGGTCGCCACTGAGAAACACCGACATCCCGAGCCGAAGGCTGGAAATCAGCTGAGTATGCAGCCCGGTCAACTCGTCCAGCCCGACTTCGGAAAACGACCGGCGCTGCGAGGTTTTCTGCTGCTGAATCTTGCGCAGCATGCGTTCGATCAAGTCGCTGGCGAGTTTCAGGTTGATCGCCAGTTCGATGATTTCCGCCCAGCGCCGGCTGTCCTGATCACTGAGATCTTCCCGGGGCATTTGCGCCAGATACAACTTGATCGCGCTGTAGAGCGCTTCCACATCGTCGGTCAGGCGTCGAATTTCCTGGGTGACGGCGGTTTGCTTGCCGCGCAACACGTCGAGCATGGCTTCGAGCATGCTGTCGATCAGGTCACCCATGCGCAGGGTTTCCCGGGCCGCGTTGGCCAGCGCCAAACCGGGCGTAACCAACGCAGTGGGGTCAAGATGCCGGGGCTTGGCCGTGCCGTTGGCCTGCGGGCGCTCCGGCAGCACCCAGGCACAAAACCTGGCCATCGGCTCGATGCTGGGCAGCAGGATCAGGCAGCGCGCGGTGTTGTAGAGCAGGTGAAAGCCAATGACCATTTCCTGAGGGCTGAAATCGAAGCCATCGAGCCAGTGCACTAGCGGATCGAGCACCGGTATGATCAATAAAAGACCAATCAGTTTGTACAGCAGGCTGCCCAGCGCCACTTGGCGCCCGGCGGCGTTCTGCATGCTGGTGCTGAGGAAGGCGAGCACGCCGCTGCCAATATTGGCGCCGATCACCAGTCCGATGGCCACCGGCAGACTGATCACGTTGGCACCCGCCAGGGTCGCGGTCAGCAGCACAGCGGCCAGGCTGGAATAGGAAATCATCGCGAACAGCGCACCGACCAGGGCGTCGAGCAGGATGTCGCCGGTGAGCGAGGCGAAAATCACCTTCACCCCTTTGGCATGGGTAATCGGATGCGCCGCTTCGACAATCAGTTGCAGCGCCAGAATTATCAACCCCAAGCCAATGGCGACACGGCCCAACTGCCCGAGTCGGGTCTGCTTGCGCGACAGAAAGAAAATCACCCCGACAAAAATCAGCAACGGCGACAGCCACGACAGATCGAACGTCAGCACCCGCGCCATCAGCGCCGTACCGACGTCCGCGCCAAGCATGGTGGCCAGCGCCGGGGTCAGCAGCATCAGGCCCTGGCCGACAAAGGAAGTGACGAGCATGGCGGTGGCGTTGCTGCTCTGGACCATCGCTGTCACAACGATCCCGGAGACGAAAGCCAACCAGCGTTTGGACATGTTCTGGCCAATGACATGGCGCAGATTGGAGCCGTAGACCCGCAGAATGCCGGTTCGGACAATGTGCGTGCCCCAGATCAGCAGGGCCACGGCAGAAAGTAAATTGAGCAGGGTGAGCATAATGACCCCCTGTGGTGTAGCGCCCCAAAGGAGCAAGTTGACGGTACCGCGCGACGTTCTACGTTCTGTACTTAAGCTGTAGTTGGCTAACGGTCTGCGCGCCAGCATCGCATAGCCAAAGAAGGGATTGAAACAAAACCGTCATGAAATCCCGTTCATGCAACCCGCCCAAAACAAAGTGGGAGCGGGCTTGCTCGCGAAAGCGGTGTACCAGGCAACATTGATGCTGACTGACACTCCGCCTTCGCGAGCAAGCCCGCTCCCACAGGGTGTTGCGTACTACCGGGTTACTGACCCGGAATGTCCTTGCGCAGTTTCACCGGATCCTGCTGCTTCTTCTTTTTCGCAATCGCGGTACGCATCTTGATGTTGATCGCTTCCACTGCCAGCGAGAACGCCATGGCGAAGTAGACGTAGCCTTTAGGGATATGCACGTCGAAGGATTCGGCAATCAGCACAGTACCGACGATCAAAAGGAACGACAGCGCCAGCATCTTCAGCGACGGGTGCTTGTCGATGAACTCGCTGATGGTGCCGGATGCCCACATCATCACCAGCACCGCCACGATGATCGCCGCGACCATGACCGGTACGTGGGAGACCATGCCGACCGCGGTGATCACCGAGTCCAGCGAGAACACGATGTCGRTGATCGCGATCTGGATGATGGTGTAGAGGAAGTTGCCGCCCTTGCCGCTTGGCTCGTCGCTGGTTTCGTCTTCACCTTCCAGCGCGTGGTACATCTCTTGCGAGCTCTTCCACAGCAGGAACAGACCACCGAAGAACAGGATCAGGTCGCGCCCGGAAATACCCTGACCGAATACCACGAACAGGTCCGCCGTGAGGCGCATGACCCAGGTGATCGACAGCAGCAGCAGGATTCGCGTGACCATGGCCAGCGCCAGGCCGAAAATCCGGGTGCGCGCCTGCATATGCTTGGGCATGCGGCTGACCAGAATCGAAATCATGATGATGTTATCGATGCCCAGGACGATTTCCAGGGCGGTCAGGGTGAAGAAGGCAACCCAGATTTCAGGGTTGGTCAGCCATTCCATGTGTATTCCTTTGAGCGATTGTTAAACCACAAAGGGCCCAGGCTTCAAACAGCGAAGCCTGGACCCGAAGTGGTGAGTCTTGGGCTTATAGAGTGCTGAACATCGGGAAAGTCCCCAACAGCAGTGCAGCAATCAGTATGCAGATACAAACCAGCACTGCCCACTTCAGGGTGAAGCGCTGGTGGTCACCGAAATCGATGCCGGCCAGGGCCACCAACAAATAAGTCGATGGAACCAGCGGGCTCAACAGGTGGACGGGCTGACCGACGATCGAGGCACGTGCCATTTCCACCGCGGTTATACCGTAATGGCTGGCGGCCTCGGCAAGAACCGGTAACACGCCGTAATAAAATGCATCGTTCGACATGAAGAAGGTGAACGGCATGCTGACCAGCGCCGTGATCACCGCCAGGTACGGGCCGAGGAAGTCCGGAATAACCGCCAGCAGGCTTTTCGACATGGCGTCGACCATCCCGGTGCCGGTCAGGATACCGGTGAAGATACCGGCCGCAAAGATCAGCCCGACTACCGCCAGCACGCTACCGGCGTGAGCCGCGACGCGATCCTTCTGCTGCTGCAGGCAAGGATAGTTGACGATCATGGCAATACTGAACGCCACCATGAACAGCACCGGCAACGGCAGCAGGCCGGCGATCAGGGTGCCCATCAGGGCCAGGGTCAGGGCGCCGTTGAACCAGATCAGATTCGGACGACGGGCATCCGGGAACTGCGAAACGCTGATTTCGCTGTGGTCGATTTCATCGCCCACCAGATGCAGTTCACCCAGGCGCGCACGTTCACGCTTGCCGTAGAAGTAGGCAATGACCAGGATCGCCACCACACCGGCCAGCATCGCAGGAATCATCGGTACGAAGATGTCGGACGGATCCACATGCAACGCACTGGCAGCGCGAGCGGTCGGGCCACCCCATGGGGTCATGTTCATCACGCCACCGGCGAGGATGATCAGGCCG
Organism: Pseudomonas sp. KB_15; assembly: GCF_052114525.1. Taxonomy (NCBI): domain Bacteria; kingdom Pseudomonadati; phylum Pseudomonadota; class Gammaproteobacteria; order Pseudomonadales; family Pseudomonadaceae; genus Pseudomonas; species Pseudomonas sp. KB_15. Next base: position 77,215 of record NZ_JBFREX010000024.1, read on the forward strand.
GCCATGATCCGCGGGCTCATGCCGATACGGCTGTAGAGCGGCAGCATGGCGGCCACGCAGATCATGTAAGTGGTCGCGCCGTCACCATCGAGGGAAACGACGAGCGCCAGTACGGCGGTACCGACCGAAACTTTCAGCGGGTCGCCCTTGACCAGTTTGAGGATCTTGCGCACGGCCGGGTCGAACAGGCCGGAGTCGATCATCAGGGCGAAGTACAAGATAGCGAACATCAGCATCACGCCGGTTGGCGCAAGCTTAGTGATGCCTTCGAGCATCATCGGGCCAATCTTCGGCGAAAAACCGCCAAACAGCGCGAAAACGATCGGGATGATGATCAGGGCGATCAGCGCGGACAGGCGCTTGGTCATGATCAGGAACATGAACGTGATGACCATGGCGAAGCCAAGGAAAGTCAGCATGGGAATACTCCAGGCGTAGCGCGGCTAGGGAATGGGCGGATCGGGCGTGATCAGCGCAGAACGGAAAGCACGAGGCGTACGGGTGGAGTTGCAGCGAAGCGGCGGGTAGAAGAGGACATCAGAATCACCATTGTTGTTGTTAAATGGGCTGTGCGAGCGATAACACGCTGGCATTGGCCAACCGGTCTGTTGCCGGTAGTGGGGGCGATCCTAATCGGGGAAGCTTTCAGCCAGCTTTCGGTGATGAAAGCTTTGACCGGATGCACGACCGGTCGTCGGACCGGGGCTGGGAGGTGAACCGGGTTACAGCCTTCGCGAGCAAGCCCGCTCCCACACTGGTTCTGTGTCGTACACAAAGCTGATGTGGGAGCGGGCTTGCTCGCGAAGGCGTCAGTAATGACGCATCAGGAGAAGTGCCATGAACAAAATTCACACCGGCGGCTGCCATTGCGGGCAACTGCGCTATCAATTCAGCGGGCCGCTGCACGATATCGTCCACTGCCATTGCTCGATTTGCCGACGGGTCAGCGGCGGCATCGTGACCACCTGGATCACCGTGCCGGCATCCGCCTTTCAATGGTTGGCCGGGACACCGTCGCGGTACGACTCTTCATCCACCTGCGCGCGATACTTCTGCGGCCACTGTGGGGCGCAACTGGCGGTAGTGACGCACCTGAGCCCGGAAACCATCGACCTGACCATCGCCACCCTCGACCATCCCGAGCAAGCACCGGCCGAGCGGCACATCTGGACCGACAGCCGCTTGCCGTGGCTGCACCTGGACGAACACTTGCCCGGCGAGGCTGAAGAAACACTCTGATCAAAAAATAGACAGATCCAACGGCCGAATCGCGCCCATCCAGATCGCGTGCTCGGTGTGGTCGAGCAGATCGTCGCCGGTGTCCGGGTGCAGGAACACCACCAGACCCTTGCGGTTCAGCGCCAGCCACGGCAACACGTCGCCCAGAACCTGCGGTTCGAACGCCAACTGGCAGCTCCAGTCCGGGTGCGGACCGACCGGACGCTCGTGCACGCGGCCCATTTTCAGTGGAAACAATTGCGCCGCCTGTTCACACAAGGCTCGCGCCTGATCGATGGTGCTGGCGTCGAAATAGACATGGGCGTGGTAGCCCGTTATGTGTTGCATTTGATATCCCCTATATCCGGTCGAGCAGATCACGCGGCACAAGTTGTGATCGTTTCACGTTTCACACCGCAATCGAAGGCAATGACAACCCCGACAACGACTCCGCACTACTGGCCTGCTCGGCCATCAACCAATCCACAAACTGCTGGATCAAAGCTCCACGCCGTTTGCGCTGGGGCAGAACCACGTAGTAGCCCAGCCTCGACATCACCGTTTCGCCGATCGGCCGACACAACAACCCTTGCGCGAGCAAGTTATCCACAAGGTGCCGCCAACCAATGGCCACGCCCTGACCGCCAATCGCGGCCTGAATCAGCAGGGTGTAGTTGTCGAAGCGCAACTGTCCGGGCGCCGGGGGCGAGGTGATGCCCAGCTCGCGGAACACACCACTCCAGTCGAACCAGTTACTGCTGTGTTCCCCACGCAGGTGCAGCAACGGAAACTCCAGCAATGCCTGGGCCGGCAAGGGTAAGGTCCGCTCGCTCAACAACTGCGGGCTGCACACCGGAAACACTTCCTCGCTGAACAGCCAATGGCTTTCACCCTGCTTGAAGCGGCCATCGCCAAACAGCACTGCCACATCGATATCAGTACGTAGCATGTTATGACTGCGTTCACTGGTGACCAGGCTGACATCTACCTGCGGATTGGCCGCGTGAAAACGGTGCAGACGCGGCATCAACCAATAGGCTGCGAAGGCAAAATCCGTGGCAACTTGCAGCACTTCATGCTGTTGCTGTGCGCTGATTGCGCTCAATCCTGCGTCGATATTCTGCAATCCGAGCTGAACCTGCTCGAAAAGAATCTGCCCGGCCTCGGTCAGTCCGATTCCACGATAAATGCGGTCGAACAGGCGGGTCGCCAATTGTTCTTCCAGGCGCTTGATCTGCTGGCTGATGGCCGGTTGCGTCGTGCCCAGTTCAACCGCCGCTGCGGTGAAGCTGCGCTGGCGGGCCGCCGCTTCGAAGGCGCGAAGCAGATCCAGTGACAGGTCACCAAGGGCGTCATACATAAGCTGTGCTTATCCTAGTCATTGCCGTGCATGGGCTTTACCGCAAAGCGTGAGGGTTTCATTCTCGAAGCCAGCACTCTCGCATAAACATCCACTATGGAATGCCGCGATCACATGAAGCGCAAGAACATTCTTTTCATCATGGCCGATCAAATGGCCGCGCCAATGTTGCCGTTCTACGGCCCGTCGCCCATCAAGCTGCCCCATCTCAGCCGCCTCGCCGCACAAGGCGTGGTGTTCGATTCTGCTTATTGCAACAGCCCCCTGTGCGCGCCGTCGCGATTTACCCTGGTCAGCGGCCAGTTGCCGAGCAAGATCGGCGCCTACGACAACGCCGCCGATTTCCCCGCCGACGTACCGACTTATGCCCATTACTTGCGCCGCCTCGGCTACCGCACCGCCCTGTCGGGCAAGATGCATTTCTGTGGACCGGACCAGCTGCATGGCTACGAAGAACGCCTGACCAGTGACATTTACCCGGCCGACTACGGCTGGGCAGTGAACTGGGATGAACCGGATGTGCGCCCGACCTGGTATCACAACATGTCGTCGGTGCTGCAAGCCGGCCCGTGCGTGCGCACCAACCAGCTGGATTTCGACGAAGAGGTGGTGTTCAAGGCCCAGCAATACCTGTTCGATCATATCCGCGAAGATGGAGACCAGCCGTTCTGCCTGACCGTTTCGATGACTCACCCACACGACCCGTACACCATTCCCAAAGCCTTCTGGGATTTGTACGACGATGCCGACATCCCGCTGCCTACAGCCCCGGATCAGCATTCACTCGATCCACACTCCCAGCGTTTGCTCAAGGTTTACGACCTGTGGGACAAGCCACTGCCTGTGGATAAGATCCGCGATGCCCGCCGCGCCTATTTCGGAGCGTGCAGCTATATCGACAGTAACGTCGGCAAACTCCTGCAAACCCTCGAAGATACCGGGTTGATCGACGACACCATCATCGTCTTCTCCGGCGACCATGGCGACATGCTCGGCGAACGTGGACTCTGGTACAAAATGCACTGGTATGAAATGGCCGCACGGGTGCCGCTGCTGATCAGCGCACCGGGACAATTCGGTGCCGGCCGGGTCAGCGCCAGCGTTTCGACCGCCGACCTGTTGCCGACCTTCGTTGAACTGGCCGGCGGCTCACTGGAACCTGGCTTGCCGCTGGATGGGCGTTCGCTGGTGCCGCACCTGCAAGGCCAGGGTGGTCACGACGAAGTGTTCGGCGAATACATGGCCGAAGGCACCATCAGTCCGTTGATGATGATCCGCCGCGGCGCCTACAAATTCATCTACAGCGAAGACGACCCTTGCCTACTCTTCGACGTACACAACGACCCTCGCGAACTGGAAGAACTCAGCCACTCGCCGCAACATCGCCGGCTATTCGACGATTTTCTTGCCGAAGCGCGGACCAAATGGAACATCCCGGCGATTCACCAGCAGGTGCTCGCCAGCCAGCGGCGTCGGCGGTTCGTGGCCGAGGCGCTGACCCTCGGCAAGCTGAAGAGCTGGGATCACCAGCCGCTGGTGGACGCCAGTCAACAGTACATGCGCAACCACATCGACCTCGACGATCTGGAGCGTAAAGCACGTTATCCACAACCCTGCCAAAACCAATAATGTTAAGGGGAAGTCCATGCAAAGGTTATCCACAGTACTGACGGTCGGGCTCCTGGCTCTGGGCAGTGCATCGGCGTTTGCCGATCAGAGTTGCGAGACGGTGAAGATGGCCGACCCGGGCTGGAGCGACATTGCCGCGACCAATGCCATCACCGGGTTTTTGCTGGACGGCATGGGCTACAAGGCCAAAGTTGACACCCTCGCGGTGCCGATCACCTTTGGCGGGCTCAAGGATGGCCAGGTTGATGTGTTCCTGGGTAACTGGATGCCGGCGCAGCAGGGCTTCTACGACAAATTCGTCGCCAGCGGCGATGTCACCCAATTGGCGAAAAACCTCGACGGCACCGAATTCACCCTCGCCGTACCGGACTACGTGTGGGACGCGGGTGTGCATGACTTTTCCGACCTGAACAAATACGCCGACAAGTTCGACCGCAAGATCTACGGCATCGGTTCCGGCGCACCGGCGAACATCTCGCTGCAAGAGATCATCAAGAAAAACGATTTCGACATGGGCCAGTGGAAACTGGTCGAATCCAGCGAGCAGGCAATGCTGGCGGAAGTGTCCCGCGCGGTGAAAAAACAGAAATTCGTAACCTTCCTCGGCTGGACSCCACACCCGATGAACGTGCAGYTGAAAATGCATTAYCTSAAGGGYGGCGAGAARTACTTCGGYGACACSGGCAGTGTTYAYACMCTGACCCGCAAAGGTTATGCACAGGCCTGCCCGAACATTGGCAAGCTGCTGACCAACCTGAGTTTCACCCAGGACATGGAGAACAGCATCATGGCCGAGGTGGTGAACAAGAAAGTCAGCAATACCGACGCAGCCAAGGCATGGATCAAGGCCAACCCCGCAGTTCTGGACAAGTGGCTCGATGGGGTGAAGACAGTGGATGGGCAGGATGCGTTGCCGGCGGTGAAAGCCAAGTTGTAACGTTCAAGGACGCCATCGCGGGCAAGCCCGCTCCCACAGGTTTTCGGAGATCCTTGTGGGAGCGGGCTTGCCCTGGTTCTGACCCACCACCCTGACATTTTCGCCGTTTATTCACCGAGAGGCCCCATGGCCCTGCCAAGCCGCCATTCACTCTTTCCATTCCTCAGTTGGTTGCCCAAGCAAACCCGCGCCAGCGTCGGTCGTGACCTGATTGTCGGCCTCAGCGGCGCGATTCTGGCGTTGCCGCAATCCATTGCCTACGCGCTGATTGCCGGCCTGCCACCGGAATACGGCCTCTATGCCGCAATCATCCCCGTGCTGATCGCCTGCCTCTGGGGCTCGTCGTGGCATTTGATCTGCGGTCCTACGGCGGCCATCTCGATTGTCCTGTACGCCAGCGTCAGTCCTCTGGCCGTTCCGGCCACGCAGGACTACGTCATGTTGATCCTGTTGCTGACGTTTCTTGCCGGCATCTTTCAGTGGCTGCTGGGTTTGCTGCGGTTTGGCGCGCTGGTGAATTTCGTCTCGCACTCGGTGGTACTCGGCTTCACCCTGGGTGCTGCCGTGGTGATTGCCATCGGTCAATTGCCTAACCTGCTGGGGCTGGACTTGCCCAGCCAAGCCACCGCGCTGGATAGTTTCATCACGTTGTTGCGCCATCTCGGCGAAGTGGACAAACCTTCGCTGGTGCTGGGGCTGGCGACGGTGGTGGTGGGCGTGACCCTCAAACTGCTGCTGCCACGCTGGCCGACGCTGTTGATCACCCTGATCCTTGGTGGATTGCTCGTCTGGCTCTGGCCATCGATGTTCGGGCACGTACAACTGGTCAACGCATTCATCGGCCAATTACCGCCCTTCAGTCCGTTGCCGCTGGACCTCGACCTGATCCTGCGCCTGCTGCCCAGCGCGGTGGCGGTCGGAATGCTCGGGCTGGTCACCAGCCTGTCGATTGCCCGCTCGATTTCTGCACGTTCGCAGCAATTACTCGACGCGAACCAGGAAGTTCGTGCCCAGGGCTTGTCGAATATCGTCGGGGCGTTTTTTTCCGGATCGCTGTCGGCCGGCTCCTTCACTCGCTCAGGCCTGAGCTATGAAGCGGGGGCCTGTTCGCCACTGGCCGGGATCTTTTCGGCATTGTGGGTGGCGCTGTTTGCGATCTTCGGCGCGAGCCTGATCGCGCACATCCCGATTCCGGCCATGGCCGGCAGTATTCTGTTGATCGCCTGGGGACTGGTGGACCATCGCGGCATTCGCGCGTTGTTGCGGGTCAGCCGCGCTGAATTCGTGGTCATGGCGCTGACCTGCGTCGCCACGCTGCTGCTGGAATTGCAAACGGCGATCTACGCCGGCGTATTGGCCTCGCTTTTTTTCTACCTCAAACGCACATCGCAACCCCGGGTGCAGCATGTACGAGATGGCGAGGAGGATATTCTGCGGGTGGGCGGTTCGATCTTTTTCGGTGCCAGCCACTACCTGCAAGTGCGTCTGCAACGGATGCATGGCGTGCGGGTGGTGATCGAGGCGCAGCAGATCAACTTCATCGATTATTCAGGGGTGGAAATGCTGCATCAGGAAGCGCGGCGCCTGTTGCGTCAGGACCGCAGCCTGACCTTGCGCCGGGCGCGGCCGCAGGTGGTGGAAGAGTTGAGGAAGCTCGAAGGGGCGGAGAAATGCCCGATCCGGTTTGAGGACTGACCCGACTTCACTCTGATCACTGTGGGCGAGCTTGCTCGCAATAGCGGTATTTCTGGCACATCAATGCTGGATGTACCGCCGTCATCGTCGGAACGCCGCCCGGACCAAGCCCGCTCCCACATTGGTTTTGTGCATGACACAGATCCAGTGTGGGAGCGGGCTTGCTCGCGAAGCTTTTAAAGAGCCAACTGCCGACGCAATTCTGCCAGCACCGGCGCCGTATCCGGGCGCACCCCGCGCCACAGGAAGAACGCTTCCGCCGCTTGTTCGGCAAGCATTCCCAAACCATCCATCGCCACCGCCGCGCCGTGTTCGCTGGCCCAGCGGCAAAACGAGGTCGGCTCCTTGCCGTACATCATGTCGTAGCACACCGTTTTGCCCGGTTCGATCAGGCTGGGTGCAATCGGCGGCACATCGCCCGTAAGGCTCGCCGACGTCGCGTTGATGATCAGGTCCACCGACTCCTGCAACCAGTCGTAACCGCTGGCCGATACCGGCCCCAGATCGCCGAACAATTCCGCCAGCAACTCGGCCTTGTCCACCGTGCGGTTGGCGATGATCACCGACGCAGGTTGCTCGGCCAGCAACGGCTCCAAAGCACCGCGCACCGCACCGCCGGCACCGAGCAGCAGGATGCGTTTGCCCTTGAGGCTGAATCCGGCATTGACCGTCAGGTCGCGCACCAGCCCGGCACCATCGGTGTTGTCGCCCAGCAGACTGCCATCGACCAACTTGCTCAGGGTATTGACCGCACCCGCCCGCTGCGCCCGCGGGGTCAGGTTGTTCGCCAGTCGATAGGCCTCTTCCTTGAACGGTACCGTCACATTGGCGCCGCGTCCTTCGAGGAAAAACGTCCGGGCACAGGTGGAAAAGTCGTCAAGTGGCGCCAGTAACGTGTTGTAGTCCAGCTTCTGCGCGGTCTGCTCAGCAAACAGACGATGGATCAGCGGCGACTTGCTGTGGCCAATCGGGTTACCGAATACGACATAACGGTCCATCAGGATTCCTCGTTCAGGCTTCGGCCAACCAATCGCGGTCTTGCAGGAAGTACTCGGTCAGGCGCGCTTCTTCGCTGCCAGGCTCGGCCTTCCAGTCGTAACCCCAGCGCACTTGCGGCGGCAGCGACATCAAGATCGACTCGGTACGCCCTCCCGATTGCAGGCCGAACAACGTGCCGCGGTCATAGACCAGGTTGAATTCAACGTAGCGGCCACGGCGGAATTCCTGGAACTCACGCTGCCGGGCGGTGAACGCATCGTTCTTGCGGCGCTGCACGATTGGCAGGTAGGCGTCGATGTACGCATCGCCGATGGCGCGCATGAAAGCAAAGCTGGTGTCGAAATCCCACTCGTTCAGGTCGTCGAAAAACAGCCCGCCGATGCCGCGCGGCTCGTGGCGATGCTTGATTTGGAAGTAGCTGTCGCACCAGGCCTTGAAACGCGGGTAAACGTCAGGACCGAACGGCGCGCAGGCCTGTTCGGCAACGCGGTGCCAGTGGATGCAGTCTTCTTCATTGCCGTAGTAAGGCGTCAGGTCAAAGCCACCGCCGAACCACCACACCGGCTCTTCGCCTTCTTTTTCGGCGATGAAAAAACGCACGTTGGCGTGGGAAGTCGGCACATGCGGGTTGTGCGGGTGAATCACCAGCGACACGCCCAGGGCTTCAAAGCCACGGCCCGCCAGTTCTGGCCGGTGGGCGCTGGCAGACGGTGGAAGACCGCTGCCGAAGACGTGGGAAAAGTTGACGCCGCCCTTTTCAATCACCGCGCCGTTTTCAATCACGCGGGTGCGACCGCCACCGCCGGCCGGCCTGGTCCAGGCGTCTTCGACGAATTGCGTGCCACCGTCTTCGGCTTCCAGAGCGGCGCAAATACGGTCTTGCAGGTCGAGCAGGTAGGCCTTTACGGCCTCGGTGCGGGTCGTCATGTCATCACCTTGAATCGGGCAAAACTACGCGGTGCTCCCTTGGAGCTCAGCCTGCGCAAATGGGCCCGTAGCATACCATCGCAAGTCGACCCGTCGCAGTTGACGAAGATCAAGCTTAGGAGTCCGATAGGGAGCTTGGTAAAACGACCTATGGAGAGTTCAGATGGCAAAGCGTATCCAGTTCCGCGCCCATGGCGGCCCCGAAGTGCTCGAATATGTGGACTACCAGCCCGCCGCGCCAGGTCCGAAGGAAGTGCGCGTGACCAACAAGGCGATCGGTCTGAACTTCATCGACACCTATTACCGCAGCGGTCTGTATCCGCCGCCGTCCCTGCCATCGGGTGTCGGCTCCGAAGGCGCGGGCGTGGTCGAAGCGGTGGGCAGCGACGTGACCCGCTTCAAGGTCGGCGATCGCGTGGCCTATGGCAGCGGCCCATTGGGCGCCTACAGTGATGTTCACGTCTTGCCCGAGGCCAATCTGGTGAAACTGCCAGACGCTATCAGTTTCGAACAGGCCGCCGGTGTGATGCTCAAGGGCCTGACCGTGCAGTACCTGCTGCGTCAGACCTATGAACTCAAAGGCGGCGAAACCATCCTGTTCCATGCCGCGGCCGGTGGGGTCGGTTCCCTGGCCTGCCAATGGGCCAGGGCCTTGGGCGTGAAGCTGATCGGCACGGTCAGCTCGGCGGAGAAAGCCGCACTGGCCAAGGCCAACGGGGCCTGGGCGACCATCGACTACAGCCATGAAAACGTCGCACAACGCGTGCTGGAATTGACCGACGGCAAAAAAGTCCCGGTGGTGTACGACGGCGTCGGCAAGGACACCTGGCTGACTTCACTCGACTGCGCCGCGCCGCGGGGGCTGGTGGTGAGCTTCGGCAATGCGTCCGGCGCAGTGGACGGCGTGAACCTGGGGATTCTCGCGGGCAAAGGTTCGCTGTACGTGACCCGGCCAACCCTGGGCACTTATGCGAACAACGCCGAGAACCTGCAACGCATGGCCGACGAACTGTTCGAGATGATCATCAGCGGCAAGCTGACGGTGGACATCAGCCAGCGTTATCCACTGGCTGACGCGGCGAAAGCGCAGACCGAGTTGTCGGCGCGACGCACAACGGGTTCGGTTGTTCTGTTGCCCTGAATGGGTAGTTGACTGGTAGGGCCCCTTCGCGAGCAAGCCCGCTCCCACACTGGATTTGTGAACGACACAGATCCAGTGTGGGAGCGGGCTTGCTCGCGAATGAGGTCAACCCGGTCTCAATCCGGGCGCACAACCTTGCCGGTCGCCAGATCGCGAATCACGCTCGGGTTCTTGCGCCCGCCCAGATTGCCACCCAGCACCAGATCCACCTGACCACGGAAATACTGCTCGACGCGAATCCGCGTACGTGCCGCCGGGCGCCCCTGYGGGTTGGCCGACGTCGACACCAGCGGCCCGACCAGCGCGCACAAGTCCCGCACCAGAGGGTGATCGCTGACCCGCAACGCCACGGTTTCATGCACGCCGGTAATCCACTGCGGCAGCAGGTTCTGGTGCGGCACCAGCCAGGTGTTCGGCCCCGGCCAGGTACTGGCCATGCGGTCCATCCACAACTCGGGGAAGTCTTCGAAAAGGAAATCGAACTGACGGATGTTGTCGGCGACCAGAATCAAGCCCTTGTCCACAGACCGGCCCTTGATCAGCAGCAAACGTTCGACCGCTTCTTCGTCCCACGGGTCGCAACCCAGGCCCCAGACTGCTTCGGTTGGGTAGGCAATCACCGCCCCGGCGCGAATTGCTTGCGCGGCTTGTTGCACACGCCAACTGTTGACCATGAAAAACACTCCAGAATAAGGCTCTGCGCAGTTTACCGATCTTGTTTATAAAACCTAGCTCACCCGTGCAAACCAGCGCCCGCTTTCGCAAATAGCGCGACCGTCCATTTCCAGTTCCGTCAACGTCGCCAGCACTTTCGGCAAGGCCCAGCCGCTTGCATCGGCCAGCGCTTCACTGGTCAGAGGTGCGGCATGCAGCAACTTCAACAGCGGGTGAGTCGTTTCAGGGGTAAAGGATTCTGTGGATAACGGCAGTCGTTGCCAGCCGCGCAAGGCTTCGAGGATATGCTCGATGGTTTCCACCAGCACCGCACCGTCGCGGATCAACTGATGGCAGCCGCGGGCACCGGGATGATGGATCGACCCGGGCATCGCAAACACCTCGCGCCCCTGTTCCGCCGCCAGCCTCGCGGTGATCAGTGAACCGCTGGCGACACTGGCTTCGACCACCAGCACCCCGAGCGACAAACCACTGATGATCCGGTTGCGCCGAGGGAAGTTGCTGGCGCTGGGGCCTGCATCCAGCGGAAACTCCGAAAGCACCGCACTGCCCGAAGCGATCATGGCGTCCGCCAGGCGTCTATTTCGCTGTGGATAAAACTTCTCAAGCCCCGTACCAAGCACACCGACCGTTTGCCCGCCGACATCGAGCGCGGCCTGGTGCGCGGCGGCGTCAATGCCCAGGGCCAGGCCGCTGGTAATGACAAAACCGGCACCCGCCAGGCTGCGGGAAAACGCGGCAGCGGTGTCCATCCCTGGCCGGGACGCGCGACGGCTGCCGACCATCGCCAGCTGTGGTTTTTCCAGAATGTCCGGATCGCCAGCGACAAACAACAGCGGTGGTGCATCGCTGATTTGTGCCAGCAGTGCCGGGTAGTCCGGCTGGTCCCACATCAGTAAATGCTGACCCGGACGCTCCAGCCAGGCCAATGCATGGCTCGCGCCATCGCGAATGTCAGCGCAACGTCGAGCCTGCGAACACGCCAGCGGCAGGCCCAGTGCACGCCAGGCACTGGCGGGCGCACTGAGAGCTTTGGATGCCGAACCGAAGGCCTCGAGCAATTTTTTGAAACGCGCGGGACCGAGTTCCGGCAGTCGATGCAAACGCAAGCGGGCTTCCAGTTCCGCAGGGGAAACCGGTGTAACGGCAGACAGCGACATGGATCATCCTTGATCGTTATGAGCACCCGTACAAACGGGAATAAGCTGTGGATAACTCTGTTGGTAACTTGTGAAGCACACTTACGGATTTCGCACCTTGTCCATGACCGCCAGCGAGCGCGATGCATTGAGCACCAGCCCGTAGCTGAGTTTGTCGTAGGTACGGAAAACCATCAGCAGACCGGCGCGCTCATCGGGGGTTTTCAACGGCTGGCCAGTGATCCGGTCGCGCACGGTTTCACCGGTCTTCATCACCGCAAGCACATTGCCTTCGGCCAGGCCGTCGCGTTGCCCCTTGTTCAGCGTGACCACGTCCAGTGCGCCTATCTGCGTGACCCCGCGCGGCACATCGATAATCAAGCCGTTGATCTCGGTGCCCGGCGCGTTGGGTATGAAGGTCGAATTGATCGAGCGCTCTTCGCCGCTGAACAGGCGGTCGCCGATGCGGACTTCCTGGGTCGTGCGTTGCAACGCCAGGGTGGCGACGTCGCCTTCGATGGCCACGACCTCGCCGCCGCCGATGTCGTCGGCATTGATCCCCAGAATTTCCTTGCTCTGCGGATCGGTGTAGACCTTGCCTTGGCGGAAGATGCCGTACACCGGTTGCGCCGGATCGAAATGGCCGCGGGCAAAGATGCGGTCACCGGCGCCGCTGAGCACGCGCTCGGCATCGCCGGCGACAATGTAGGGTGCCTTGTCGAAATCCTCGGCCTTGTCGACGATGCGGTTGCTCAGCAGAAAGCTGTTGATCGATTTCAGCGCAATACCGGGGATCGTCTCGGTCACCGGGCTGCTGCGCACCTGGGGCGACAGCTTTATGGTGGGAATATCTTCCCTGAGCGGCACTTGCCCGTGGGCCAAACCGGCCGAGGCCAGGAGTAGCAGGGCGAGTAGTGATTTCCTCATGCGGTGAATCCCTTTATTATGTACGTTCGCGTGAAACGCCAGAGCCCTCAGTGGCTCGCTCCCGGCTTGCTTGTCAAAACTTGCTTGTCAACAGAAGGGAGCTACGTTTTACAACGGTAGCCTGCATTTCTTCGGACCCGCCAGGCCATCGACCCGACCTTACTTCACACGTGCACTAATCAAGCTTATGGCCATTTTAAACATCCTCGAATTCCCTGATCCGCGTCTGCGCACTATCGCCAAGCCAGTGGCCGTAGTGGACGACGAAGTGCGTCAGTTGGTCGACGACATGTTTGAAACAATGTATGAAGCGCCTGGCATCGGCCTCGCCGCGACCCAGGTCAACGTGCACAAACGTATCGTCGTGATGGACCTCTCTGAGGACCGCACCGAACCGCGAGTGTTCATCAACCCCGAGTTCGAACCGCTGACCGACGAGATGGGTCAGTATCAGGAAGGCTGCCTGTCGGTGCCAGGCTTCTACGAAAACGTCGATCGCCCGCAACGGGTCAAGGTCAAGGCGCTGGACCGCGACGGCCAACCTTACGAACTGATCGCCGAAGATTTGCTCGCCGTGTGCATCCAGCACGAATGCGACCACCTCAACGGCAAATTGTTCGTCGATTACCTGTCCACGCTCAAACGCGACCGCATCAAGAAGAAACTGGAAAAGCTTCATCGCCAGAACGCCTGATGCCCATCTTCAAAGGCTTGCTGCGGCAAGCCTTTTTCTTTTCAAGAGACGTCACCCATGACTGAGCCACTGCGCATTGTCTTTGCCGGCACCCCGGAATTCGCCGCCGAACACCTCAAGGTCCTGCTGAGCAGCCCTTACGAGATCGTCGCCGTCTACACCCAACCGGATCGTCCGGCAGGTCGCGGGCAAAAACTGATGCCAAGCCCGGTCAAGCAGCTGGCGCTGGAAAACAATATCCCGGTGCTGCAACCGCCGACCCTGCGCAACGAAGATGCTCAGGCTGAACTGGCTGCACTGAAGCCGGACTTGATGGTGGTGGTCGCCTACGGCCTGATCCTGCCGCAAGTGGTGCTGGACATTCCGCGACTGGGTTGCATCAACAGCCACGCCTCACTGCTGCCGCGCTGGCGCGGTGCGGCGCCGATCCAGCGCGCCGTGGAAGCCGGCGATGCGGAAAGCGGCGTGACCGTGATGCGCATGGAGGCCGGCCTCGACACCGGGCCGATGCTGCTCAAGGTCGCCACGCCGATCAGCGCCGAAGACACGGGCGGTAGCCTGCACGATCGTCTGGCCGAAATGGGACCGTCGGCCGTGATCCAGGCGATTGCCGGCCTCGCCGCCGGAACCCTGGCAGGCGAAGTGCAGGACGACAGCCTGGCCACTTACGCGCACAAATTGAACAAGGACGAAGCACGCATCGACTGGAGTCGCCCGGCGGTTGAGCTGGAGCGTCTGGTCCGTGCCTTCAACCCGTGGCCGATCACCCACAGCACCTTGAATGGCGAAGCACTGAAAGTGCTGGCCGCCAACCTCGCCGAAGGCAAAGGCGCCCCGGGTGAAATCCTCGGCGCCAGCAAGGACGGTCTGATCGTCGCGTGCGGCGAGCAGGCCTTGTGCCTGACCCGTCTGCAATTGCCCGGCGGCAAGGCGCTGAACTTCAGCGATCTGTTCAACAGCCGCCGCGAGAAATTCGCCACCGGCACTGTCCTCGGTCAAGCGGCGGACGCTCAATGAATCCGCGTCTGGCCGCCGCCAAGGCACTCGCTGCTGTCCTGAACGGAAAAGCCTCCCTGAACAGTTCTCTGCCCACGCAGATGGACAAGGTCGAGGACCGAGATCGCGGCTTCACCCAGGACCTGGCGTTCGGCACGGCACGCTGGCAGCCACGGCTGTCGGCGCTGGCGGCCAAGCTGCTGCAGAAACCGTTCAAGGCCGCCGACGCCGATGTCGAGGCACTGTTGCTGGTCGGTCTCTATCAGTTGCTCTACACCCGTGTCCCGGCCCATGCCGCCATTGGTGAAACCGTCGGTTGCGCCGACAAGCTGAAAAAGCCTTGGGCCAAGGCGTTGCTCAACGCTGTGCTGCGTAACGCTCAGCGCGAAAGCGAAACGATTTTCGCCGAGCTGGAACGTGATCCGGTGGTGCGCACCGCCCACCCACGCTGGTTGCAGAAATCCCTGAAGGCGTTCTGGCCGGAGCAATGGGAAGCCATTTGCGCGGCCAATAATGCGCATCCGCCGATGATTCTGCGGGTCAACCGTCGCCATCACACCCGGGATGTCTACCTCGGTTTGCTGACCGACGCCGGTATCGCCGCCACACCCTGTGTCTACAGCCGCGACGGCATCGTGCTCGACGCCGCCGCCGATGTGCGCAGCCTGCCGGGTTTCGCCGAGGGCTGGATCAGCGTGCAGGACGAAGCCGCGCAACTGGCCGCTGATCTGCTCGACCTGGCCCCCGGTCAACGGGTGCTCGACGCCTGTTGTGCACCGGGCGGCAAGACCTGCCATATTCTCGAAGCCGAGCCAAAACTGGCCGGCGTCGTGGGGGTAGACCTGGAAGCCAAGCGGCTGGTGCGGGTGCGGGAAAACCTCGAACGCCTGAAGCTGAGCGCCGAACTGATTGCCGCCGACGGCCGCGACACTCAGGCGTGGTGGGACGGCAAGCCATTCCAGCGCATCCTGCTGGACGCGCCATGCTCGGCCACCGGCGTGATCCGTCGTCACCCGGACATCAAGCTGACCCGCCAACCCGACGACATTGCCGCGCTGGCGCTGCTGCAAGGCGAGCTGCTCGACRCCATGTGGAACACGCTGGAAGTGGGCGGCATCCTGCTGTACGCCACCTGTTCCACGCTGCCGACCGAGAACACCGAAGTCATCGAAGCCTTCCTCGCCCGCACGCCGGGCGCCCGTGAGCTGGACCTCGCCACGACAGCCGGCATCAAGCAGCCCCATGGTCGCCAGTTGCTGGCCCAGGAAGGCGGTCACGACGGGTTCTACTACGCCAAGCTGATCAAGATCGCCGCCGCTCGCGGTTAAATGGATTCAATGGAGTGACTGGATGAAAATCATCATCCTCGGAGCAGGGCAGGTCGGCGGTTCGCTGGCGGAACACCTGGCCAGCGAAGCCAACGACATCACCGTGGTCGACACCGATGGCGAACGCCTGCGTGATCTCGGCGACCGCCTGGACATCCGCACCGTACAAGGTCGCGGCTCATTCCCGACTGTGTTGCGCCAGGCCGGGGCCGATGACGCCGACATGCTGGTCGCCGTGACCAACAGCGATGAAACCAACATGGTCGCCTGCCAGGTCGCCCACACCTTGTTCCACACACCGACCAAGATCGCCCGGGTGCGCGAAGCCGCGTACCTGACCCGCGAAGAGCAGTTGTTCCAGAACGAAGCGATTCCGGTGGACGTGCTGATCAGCCCCGAGCAGGTGGTCACCAACTACATCAAGCGCCTGATCCAGCATCCCGGCGCCTTGCAGGTGATCGACTTCGCCGAAGGCAAGGCGCAACTGGTGGCCGTGCGGGCTTATTACGGCGGGCCGCTGGTGGGCCAGCAACTGCGGCAGTTGCGTGAACACATGCCGAACGTGGAAACCCGCGTCGCGGCGATTTTCCGTCGTGACCGGCCGATCCTGCCCCAGGGCGACACGGTGATCGAGGCCGACGACGAAGTGTTTTTCATCGCCGCCAAAGCGAACATTCGCGCAGTAATGAGCGAAATGCGCCGTCTCGACGAGACTTACAAACGCATCGTCATTGCCGGTGGCGGGCAGATCGGCGAGCGCCTGGCCGAGGCCATCGAAAGCCGTTATCAGGTAAAGGTTATCGAGATGAATCCGGCACGCTGCCGCCATCTCTCGGACCATCTCGACAGCACCGTGGTGTTGCAGGGCAGTGCCTCGGACCGCGACCTGCTGCTGGAAGAAAACATCGCCGATGCGGATCTGTTCCTCGCCCTGACCAACGACGACGAAGCCAACATCATGTCGTCGCTGCTGGCCAAGCGCCTGGGTGCGAAGAAAGTGATGACCATCATCAACAACCCTGCCTATGTCGATCTGATCCAGGGCGGCGACATCGACATCGCCATCAGCCCGCAACTGGCGACCATCGGCACCTTGCTGGCCCACGTGCGCCGTGGCGACATCGTCAGCGTGCACTCACTGCGTCGGGGCGCGGCAGAAGCCATCGAGGCGATTGCCCATGGCGATGCGAAATCGAGCAAGGTGATCGGCAGGGCCATCGAGAACATCGGCCTGCCACCGGGCACCACCATCGGCGCGATCATCCGCGATGAGGAAGTAATCATCGCCCATGACGACACCGTGATCGAAACTGGCGACCATGTGATTCTGTTCCTTGTGGATAAAAAGCATATTCGCGATGTGGAGAAGTTGTTCCATGTGGGGTTGAGCTTCTTCTGATCCGGATTTTTCGGTGATCAGACTGACCTCATCGCGAGCAAGCCCGCTCCCACAGGAGTTTCGGTCGTACACAAGATGTATGTTCACTTCAATTACTGTGGGAGCGGGCTTGCCCGCGAAGGCAATCTCACAACCACCACATAAGCCAAGGCACAAAAGATGATCGAATCCCTGGAAAAAATGCTCGCCAAGGGTGTGGATAACTCTTTGCTGCGCTTCGGCCTGGGCAAGGGCTATCTGGATCTGGGGGAAAACGCCAAGGCTGCCGAGCATTTTCAACGCTGCGTCGAATTCGATCCGAAGTATTCGGCGGCGTGGAAACTACTGGGCAAGGCCCATCTGGCGCTGGCGGACTTTGCGGCCGCGCGGCAGGCTTGGGAACAAGGCCTGGAAGCTGCTCGCGGCCATGGCGACAAGCAGGCAGAGAAGGAAATGACGGTGTTCCTGAAGAAGCTCGAGCGTCAGGCGCACTGATCAGAGATAACGCAAACCGATGCCCTCGGCATCCACCAGCACCACTTCCATGCGCACCCGCGGCGCGCCTGTGGGTAAGTCCTGCACCTGCCCGTAGACCACCGCGCCCCGGGGCAGCGCCGACAGTAGCGGATGCTTGACGTAAACGCCGGTGGTCGACAGGTTGCGCGTCTGCCCCAGGCAATCGCCGATGCTTTCGTGACTGATCTTGATGCGCAATGACTTGCGGTGTTCGGACATCTTGTGCGCCCTTGAGAACGGGTTGTGGATACGCGTAGGAGCGAGCTTGCTCGCGATGGATGCAAGGGCGCCGCGTTCAGCCAGGCAGCCCGCATCATCGTTAACGTCCATCGCGAGCAAGCTCGCTCCTACAAGGTTATCCACAGAGTGTGCCAAGTAAGTCAGTACCAGCGCTCTTCACCCGGTGGCCGCTTCTTGAAGCGCTTCATGCTCCACATGTACTGGCTCGGGTAGGCCCCGACATAACGCTCGACCACTTTACTCATGGCCGCACAGGATTCCGCCGTATCGGTGCTGTACATGGCCTCGGGCGCAGCTTCGAGGATGACCTTGTAGCCTGAACCGTCGGGCAGGCGCAGGGCGTGCAGGAACACGCCGACCGCTTTGCCGCCGGCCAGCATGTTCGGCACGAACTTGCTGGTCAGCGCCTGGGTGGCGAAGAACGGCACGAAGATCCCGGCGGACTCGGCCGGTTCCGGGTCAGCGGGAATGCCCACTGCACCACCTTTGCGCACTTCCTTGATGACGCTGAGGATGCCTTCCTTGGTGGAAGCGGCGACCTTGTTGCCCAACTGCACCCGCTGCTTTTGCAGCAATTCATCCACTGCCTTCAACTTCGGTGGACGATAGAAAATGATCGGTTTGCACTGGCTGCAATAGAAGTGGTTGAGCACTTCCCAGTTTCCCAGGTGGCTGGTGATGCCGACCACGCCTTTGCCGGAAGCGAGGGCGTCTTTCAACACATCGAGGCCTTCGACTTCGCGCACCAGGTCGATGGAACGCTGGGCCGGCCAGATCCACGCGCAGGCGCTTTCGGTCAGGGACTTGCCGATGTCTTTCAGGCTCTGGCCCACCAGGCGCTCACGCTCGGCGGCGTCCATCTCCGGAAAGYACTTGGACAGATTGATCCGTACCACGTCGCGGGAACGGTTCGGGGTTTTCCACATGACCCAGCCAATCGCCGAGCCCACGGCCTGCACGGCCCACCACGGAAGCAGGGCAAACAGCCGCAGAGCGCCTACCAGCAAGGCGCCTTTCAACTTATCCACAGTTCACTCCTGATCTTGTGCTGTGCGCGAGGCGGCCATTCTAACCGCCGTTCGCCAGCTGCGCGTAGCGGTCGCAGTCCCGGGTGTGATCCATGACCATGCCCGAGGCCTGCATCAACGCGTAGCAAATGGTCGGCCCGACGAAGGTGAAACCGGCTTTTTTCAGGCCTTTGCTCATCTCGACGGCGATCGGCGTGACGGCCGGCACTTCGCTGCGATCCTTGAAATGATTGATCACAGGTGTGCCACCGACAAAGGACCAGAGAAATCCCACCGGGTCCTCCAGCGCCAGCCAGGCCTGGGCATTGCGCCGGGCAGCGTTGAGCTTGAGGCGGTTGCGGATGATGCCCGGATCGAGCATCAATTCGTCGATTTCGGCGTCGCTCATCTGCGCCACACGCTGGACATCAAAACCGAACATCACCTGACGATAATGCTCGCGTTTGCGCAGCACGGTGATCCAGGAAAGCCCGGCCTGGAACCCTTCGAGCAAAAGTAACTCGAACAATCCCTGCGCATCGCGTAGCGGCGTGCCCCACTCCTTATCGTGATAAGCCATGTACAGCGGATCTTCGGAACACCAAAAGCAGCGTGGCATAAGGCTCCAGGGGGCGTGCGCAGCAATGAATCGGGTATACTCCCGCTCTTTAAATCGCAGCCCAAGAAACAGGTGAATTTCGTGAGCCAGCCTACGCCAGCCGTGCGTACCTTCCAAGACTTGATCCTCGCCCTCCAGCAATACTGGGCCGAGCAAGGTTGTGTGGTACTTCAGCCCTACGATATGGAAGTAGGCGCCGGCACTTTCCACACTGCAACATTCCTGCGCGCCATCGGCCCGGAAACCTGGAACGCCGCCTACGTGCAGCCAAGCCGCCGTCCGACTGACGGCCGCTACGGCGAAAACCCGAACCGTCTGCAGCATTACTACCAGTTCCAGGTAGTCCTGAAGCCGAACCCGGACAACTTCCAGGAGTTGTACCTGGGCTCGCTCAAGCACGTGGGCCTCGACCCATTGGTGCACGACATCCGTTTCGTTGAAGACAACTGGGAATCGCCGACCCTCGGCGCCTGGGGTCTGGGCTGGGAAGTCTGGCTCAACGGCATGGAAGTGACCCAGTTCACCTACTTCCAGCAAGCGGGCGGCATCGAGTGCTACCCGGTAACCGGCGAAATCACTTACGGTCTCGAGCGTCTGGCCATGTACCTGCAAGGCGTGGACTCGGTCTACGACCTGGTCTGGGCTGACGGTCCGTTCGGCAAGGTGACCTACGGCGACGTGTTCCACCAGAACGAAGTGGAGCAATCGACCTACAACTTCGAACACGCCAACGTCGAGAAACTGTTCGAACTGTTCGATTTCTACGAAAGCGAAGCCAAGCGCCTGATCGAACTCGACCAGCCGCTGCCGTTGCCGAGCTACGAAATGGTGTTGAAGGCCTCCCATACCTTCAACCTGCTGGATGCGCGCCGGGCAATCTCGGTGACTGCGCGTCAGCAATACATCCTGCGTGTACGCACCCTGGCGCGTTCCGTTGCGCAAGCCTACCTGCTGGCTCGCGCCAAGCTGGGCTTCCCGATGGCGACCCCGGACCTGCGTGATGAAGTACTGGCCAAGCTGGAGGCTGCACAATGAGTGCTCTGGATTTTCTGGTTGAACTGGGCACTGAAGAACTGCCACCCAAAGCCCTGAACACCCTGGCCGAGGCGTTCCTCGCCGGTATCGACAAGGGCCTGCAAGCAGCCGGCCTGAACTACGAGACCAAAACCGTTTATGCCGCGCCGCGCCGCCTGGCCGTGCTGATCACCGCACTGGCCACCCAGCAACCGGATCGCAGCATCAACCTCGACGGCCCGCCACGTCAGGCGGCATTTGATGCCGAAGGCAACCCGACCCAAGCGGCACTGGGTTTTGCCAAGAAGTGCGGCGTCGAACTGAGCGAAATCGATCAGAGCGGCCCGAAACTGCGTTATAGCCAGCGCATCGCCGGCAAGCCGACCGTGAGCCTGCTGCCGACCATCGTCGAAGATTCCCTGAACGACCTGCCGATCCCGAAACGCATGCGTTGGGGCGCGCGCAAGGAAGAGTTCGTTCGTCCGACCCAATGGCTGGTGATGCTGCTCGGTGACCAGGTCATCGACTGCACCATCCTCGCCCAGAAGTCCGGCCGCGATTCCCGTGGTCACCGCTTCCATCACCCGGAAAACGTGCGCATCGGTTCGCCGTCCAGCTACCTGGCCGACCTGCGTGCCGCCTACGTGCTGGCCGATGCCAACGAGCGTCGCGAGATCATCAGCAAGCGCACCGAAGAACTGGCCACCCGTCAGGAAGGCACAGCAATCGTTCCACCAGCCCTGCTCGACGAAGTGACCGCGCTGGTCGAATGGCCAGTGCCGCTGGTGTGCTCGTTCGAGGAACGCTTCCTCGATGTGCCGCAGGAAGCCTTGATCACCACCATGCAGGACAACCAGAAGTACTTCTGCCTGCTGGACGCCGACGGCAAGTTGCTGCCACGTTTCATTACCGTGGCCAACATCGAAAGCAAAGACCCGCAGCAGATCATCGCCGGTAACGAGAAAGTGGTTCGCCCACGCCTGACCGACGCCGAGTTCTTCTTCAAGCAAGACAAGAAGCAGAAACTCGAAGACTTCAACCTGCGCCTGCAAAACGTGGTGTTCCAGGAAAAACTCGGCAGCGTCTACGACAAGGCCGAGCGCGTATCCAGACTGGCTGCGTTCATCGCTCAGCGCATCGGCGGCAACGCTGCGTGGGCCGCTCGTGCGGGCCTGCTGTCGAAGTGCGACCTGGCGACCGAGATGGTCGGCGAGTTCCCGGAAATGCAAGGCGTCGCCGGTTACTACTACGCCCTCAACGACGGCGAGCCGGAAGATGTCGCCCTGGCCCTGAACGAGCAGTACATGCCGCGCGGTGCCGGCGCTGAACTGCCGTCCACCCTGACCGGCGCGGCCGTGGCCATTGCCGACAAGCTCGATACTCTGGTCGGCATTTTCGGCATCGGCATGCTGCCGACCGGCAGCAAAGACCCGTATGCCCTGCGCCGTGCAGCGCTGGGTGTGTTGCGCATCCTGATCGAGAAGCAACTGGACCTGGACCTGACCGACGCCGTGGCCTTCGCCGTGGACGCGTTCGGTGCCAAGGTCAAGGCTGCCGGCCTCAATGACTCGGTGCTGGAGTTCATCTTCGACCGACTGCGTGCCCGTTACGAAGACGAAGGCGTGGATGTCGCGACCTACCTGTCGGTACGTGCCCTGAAACCAGGCTCGGCCCTGGACTTCGACCAGCGCGTACAAGCGGTAGAAGCTTTCCGCAAATTGCCGGAAGCCGCTGCCCTGGCCGCGGTGAACAAGCGTGTATCGAACCTGCTGAGCAAACTCGAAGGTTCGGTGCCTACCGTCGTGGAAGCCAAGTACTTCGACAATGCCAACGAGTTCTCCCTGTACTCGGCGATCCAGCAGGCTGACCAGGCTGTGCAGCCAATGGCCGCCTCGCGTCAGTACAGCGAATCCCTGGCACGCCTGGCCGCCCTGCGCGAGCCGGTGGATGCGTTCTTCGAAGCCGTTATGGTCAACGCGGAGGACGCAAAGGTSCGMGCCAACCGYTATGCGYTGCTGGCGCGTCTGCGTGGGYTGTTCCTCGGCGTCGCCGACATTTCGYTGCTGGGTTGAGGGACTGCTGTTGAAACTGCTGATTCTCGATCGGGACGGAGTGATCAATTACGACTCCGACGCTTACATCAAGTCGGTGGAGGAGTGGATTCCGCTCCCCGGTTCGATCGAAGCCATCGCGCAGTTGAGCAAGGCCGGCTGGACGGTGGCGGTCGCTACCAACCAGTCGGGCATCGCTCGCGGCTACTACGACCTCGCCACCCTGGACGCCATGCACGAGCGCTTGCGCGCGCTGGTGGCGGAGCAGGGTGGTGAAGTCGGGCTGATCGTCTACTGCCCGCACGGGCCGGACGAAGGTTGCGATTGCCGCAAGCCGAAACCCGGGATGTTGAAAAGCATCGCCGCACATTACAACGTATCGCTGACTAATCTCTGGTTCGTCGGCGATAGCCTTGGTGACCTGGAAGCCGCTAAAGCCGTCGATTCACAGCCAGTTTTGGTTAAGACCGGAAAAGGCGAAAAAACCTTGGGCAAGACCTTACCAGCAGGCACCTTGATTTTTGACGATCTGGCGGCGATTGCCGCAGAACTTATCCACAATTAGAGCGTTTTCGAGACTCCTGACCAGGGAGTGATCGGAAGTGCGCTTTATATAGACGGGCAAAGCCCGCACGGTAAACGTCACCATGTCGATACTGCAGGCCATCAGAACCTTCCTCTTTTACCTGCTGCTGGGCACCAGCTCCTTGCTGTGGTGCAGCCTGAGCTTTTTTATCGCGCCGTTTCTGCCCTTCAAGGCACGTTACCGCTTTATCAACGTGTACTGGTGCCGCTGCGCCTTGTGGCTGAGCAAAGTGTTTCTGGGTATCCGCTACGAAGTGAAGGGTGCCGAGAACGTACCTGAACGGCCTTGCGTCATTCAGTCGAACCACCAGAGCACATGGGAGACGTTCTTTCTCTCTGCCTACTTCTCGCCGCTGAGCCAGGTGCTCAAACGTGAATTGCTCTATGTGCCGTTCTTCGGTTGGGCCATGGCCATGCTGCGACCGATCGCCATCGATCGCGACAACCCGAAAGCAGCACTCAAGCATGTAGCGAAGAAGGGCGATGAACTGCTCAAGGACAATGTCTGGGTGCTGATCTTCCCCGAAGGCACGCGCGTTCCTTTTGGCACCATCGGGAAGTTCTCGCGTGGCGGCAGCGCATTGGCGGTCAACGCCGAGTTGCCGGTGCTGCCGATTGCACACAACGCTGGCAAGTTCTGGCCGAAAACCGGTTGGGCAAAGAAGCAGGGCGTCATCACTGTGATCATCGGCGCACCGATGTATGCAGAAGGCTCCGGGCCGCGAGCCATTGCTGAATTGAACGACCGGGTCCAGGCGTGGAATGAGCAAATGCAACGGGAAATGGGCTCGCTGCCACCGGCTCCGCAAGCGCCGCTTTCAAACGATCAGCTGGCTGTCTGAGATTCTGTGGATAACCTGTGTACCGTTTCATTGAAAACTGTTGTTTTTTGTACGTAACCTTATGATTTTTTTACATATTTCTTCAAATGATAAAAACCATAAAAACGTGCATAAGTTTTTTTCGGACGTAAAAAAACCGGCTTTTATAGCCGGTTTTTTTATGCCCGGAGCAATCGCTGACCGTCGACATGACAGGGCGACCTGTATCGCTCGCTTTCATTCTGTAAACAGTGGAAATTGCAGCCTGAATGTCGTGCCCCGACCCACCTCGCTCTGACACTCGATTCGCCCGCCATGTCGATCCACTACGGCTTTGACCATCGACAATCCCAACCCCACGCCATCGATACCCTGGGCGGAAGAAAAGCGCCGGTATTGGCTGAACAGTTCGGGTAACTCCTCAGCGGCGATGCCTTTGCCCTGATCGATGAGCTCACAGATCAGCCAGCCGCCGCATTGACTGACGCGCAAACGGATACGAGTACCTGAAACACTGTACTTGATGGCATTTTCCAGCAGATTGAACAACGCCCGGGTCAGCAGCGCCTGATCCGCCAGAACCAGACTTTCCTGTGCCTCTTCTTCCACGTGATGAACCAGTTCGATCTGTTTCAACTGCGCGATGGGCAGCGCCTGATCGAACACATCCAGCATCAGCATCGCAAACAGACTCGGCTGAAACTGATAAGCCTCGGACTCGGCCCTCGCCAGTTGAGCGAAGCCATCGGTCAGCTTCAGTGCCCGGCGCACCTGCCGTTCGATTTGATCGAAGAGTTGCAGATCACCGCCCACCTGATGGCGATGCACATCGAGTAGCGCGAGAATGGCCGAGTGGGGCGCCCGCAGGTCATGGGACAGAAAACGCAACAGGACGGCACGCTGCTCTTGCGCATCACGTTCGACACTCAGGTCAGTCAGGCTCCACAACCAGCCGACGTGGGTTTCCCCATCCACCGGTAACAACTCGGCGCGCTCCAGTCGCAGGCTGCGTTCCTTGAGGTCGCGAAACTCCATCAGTGGCAGCGTCGACAAAGGCGAACCCGGCTCGCGGGTCAAATTCGGGTAGCCAAGCTCTACCAGGCGCTCCAGCACATCATCGCCAACCAATTCTCCGCCAAACAGGTCCCGGGCCTTACGGTTGCCCAGCAAAATCTTTCCGCGGGGATCGCTGATCATCGTGGCCACCGGCAGGTACTCCAGGCCGTCGGAGATGAACCGATGTGTATCGCGAGCCCGGCTCATGGCTTGTTCGAGGGCGATGATCTGTTTTTGCAGGTGATCGCCACCGGGAAACAGAGCCCGACGGCGCTCCGGAAAAACCTTCGGCTCACTGTCCAGTCGCGCGAGCTCCCAACCGAAATAGGTCAGCACCACACTAAGGCGACGCCAGTTCCAGATCAGATAACCGAACAACATGCCCAACGCCGCCGGTGTCGGCGACCACCATCTCTGCAGCTCCGCGAGGGCGGTGCTGGTCAGCAACGTGCAAGCGATGCCAATCAACGTCAGCCAGAGCGCCAATCGCGGGCGCCACAGCAGCAACCCGAGAACGCACGTCAGCAAGCCAATCGACAGCAACGCGCTCGAGCCTGGCGAGGCGTCATGCAGATTGACCTGAGCGCGATAGGACAACAGCGCAGTCAGTGGCAGCAGCACCAGGCTTATCCACAACCATTCGTGCACCAATTGCCGAAACAACCGCTCAACCTGGCTCGGCTCACGACTTTCAGGGCGGCGTAGGTTATCCATGGGTAATAGGGCAGGGCGGGATAAAGGGGTTCATGGATTGCCGGTTTGAGGACATAGACCCCAAAAAGCATAGCGGAGGTCGACCAACGGCGGACCGCTTACTTTCACTGTGTCGATTGAGCCGCTATCGTCGATAAAGAGCTGCCCAAGCGACAAGGAATCACCGTGTATGCGCGTTGCGATTCTGGACGATGAGCCCGCAGAACTGCGCCGGGTTGAACAAACCCTGCAACAGATGGCCGAAGCCGGGGAGCAGCCGTGGTCGCTGCACAGCTTCGAACGGGCCGAAGACCTGTTGCGCCAACTGCGTCGGGAAACCTTCGACCTGCTGATCCTCGACTGGCAACTGCCCGACCTCACGGGATTGTCATTGCTGCTATGGACCCGCGAACACATGGAAGCGCCGCCTGCGGCCATCATGCTCACCAGTCGCGACGGTGAAAGCGATATCGTTCAGGCCCTGAATGCCGGCGCCGATGACTACGTCAGCAAACCGTTCCGCCCCAATGAACTGAAAGCCCGTGTTGGCGCTGTACTGCGCCGGCATGGCCAGCAGCGCATAGCTGCCGAAGGGTTGAGCTTCAATGACCTGGTGTTCGACGACGCCGAACTGACCGTCACCCGCGACGGCAAACCGATCGTCATGACCGAACGCGAATACCGCCTGGCGCATTGCCTGTTCAGCAACCTCGGTCGACCGCTGTCGCGGGATTACCTGTACGAACGATTCTGGCCCCATGAAGAAATGTCGTCGTCCCGGCCGCTGGACACCCACATCTATCGCCTGCGCAACAAACTTGGGCTGACGGCGGATCGCGGTTGGCAGTTGCTGACGATTTATGGGTATGGGTATCGATTGGAGAGTGTGGCGCACATAGTCGATTAACTCATGAGCATTTATGTTCTGGTGGAGGCTGAGTCTTATTGGTCATTCTTCCACCGACTTTCCATGAAGCTTCTTCGCGGCGGACTCTACTTGTTTGATACTGCTTTCCGGGACAGGTAGATCCTCTGGCATGGTTCCTCCCAATTCGGCGATGGTCTCTCGTACCTTTCTGCCTACTTCCAGATGAACCTGATTGGCCTGGTGCTTGCCTTGGACGTTATCGCGGCGCAATTTTTCCTCAGCTTGTGTAGCACGAAACAAATTGGCAGCCAGTTCGGTTGACCCCATGTAATCCAGTATTTTCTGACTCTTTTTAAGTCCTTTGTGTTGGTGAATGGCTTTCTGATCAAGCCCGCCATATAGCCCCTGATATCCATGATTCTGGAAAATGGCGAAGTCCAAGCCTGTTTCAACTCCTGCTTGCTGTGCCGCTTCAACCAATTGCTTGTTGTGCTCACGCAACTCATTACGCAGTAACAAGCGCTTCTGATCGTCCCTTAGCCTCTGAAAGGTAGCGTCGTCTGCCAGTTCCTGGCGTCGAGTCTGAATCGCGAAATAGGTTTGACCCGCGGCAATAACCGGCTTGGTAGGGTCGCCATTCTGTACGATCAGATAGCAAGCATAACGAGAGAGCCGAACATCCTTCAGTTCCCGCTGGGAACCGGACCCCAGGGAAACCATTCTGGTGGTGTCAACAAAATGGTTGGTGACCAGGTGATTACTGAGCTCACAAGCCTGTATAGCCTTGCCAATGACATTCTCGAAGTTCCGCCACTCTCGGTACTCCAACAGAGGCGCAAGCTCTCGGGCAGACCAGTATTCAAAACCCTCGTTCGACTGGTGCTTCAGGCCCTCAAAAAACTGATGCTGCTCGCTCAAAGGTAATCCTCCACAGGATTAGATATCCAGAACTGGTTCGGTTCGGCAACCAGGTTGAGCGTTGCACCGACACCAAAACTAATCAATGGTGCATTAACAAATGCAAACATAGTTACCCCGTGGTCACAGACAGCGCCGTCACTCCAAAGCAATTACACCCACAAGTAAAAAGCCCGGTGAATCAGAGATCCTCCGGGCTTAATTTTGCATCACGGCCAGCTACAACCCCACCTGTAGGGTCACAAAATAGATGATTCGGCCCCCCCTGCAAACGCTTGCAGAAATTCATCTTTTTTGTGAGTCCTCCGGTTGGAATTCACAAAATAAATGAGAAAAACCTACTCTCATCACAGAATAGATGCGTCCGAGTAGAAACGCTCTCACTTCAGGCTTCAGCCGCTCAACCGTCCATCCAGTGTGTTTGTGTATATAAAGGAAGGAAACGCATATTTATTGGTGGATAGCGCATGCCACTGATCCTCAAATCAGACATCCCGTAGTGTCGGTTTCACGAGCCCTAAAGAAGGAATCTCGCATGATGCATTTTAGCAACCCTAGCCCGGCACAACCCGTTATACCGAAGCCACGCGTCAAGAAAGGTAACCGCGATCCAGTCACGTTGGTGCGCGAAGCTGCCCGCACGTGCGGCGAGGATTTCACTTACTTCGTTGTCACTGGAAAGCTCCGGTCGACCAAGTTAGGAAAAATTGTTGGCGTCGACGCCGAATTGACCCAGTTGCCGAGATTTCACTGACCCAGTCTGACTCCTTACGAATCATTGTCTGTGCTGGATTTGTGCAGGATTGGAGATGGGTCAGTCTTGCCTCGGCACGTGGGTCAATTCGGCATAGGTGTCAACAGATGGCTGGATGAGCGACGCTCATACGATCAACAGGGCACTCGAATCGCATGCTTCGGCACTTATTGATCTCACAGAAAATGATATCCGCACCTTCCTCAACCCTCTCCCAGACACTCACCCAGCCGCAGAATGGCAAGTATGTGTGGCGGTGGCTACTCTGAGGTGGCCAAGCACCGTACTAACTTGAGAGGTAGTTATCTACTCTGGCTGGCCAATACAATCCGTGGAGAGAGATGAATTGCGCCCGTTACCGTTCCTCAAACTTGTCCTCATATCCGGGATTTTCGCTCCTTCGGCTCTGTTGCTCTCACTTTCGGCAAGTGCAGACACTCTTCCCGATTGGCTCAAAGACTGGGAAGCTAAGGCGTATGTGTGCACCACAAATCCGAGTGGAGTCCGCTTTCCGAGTAGGCCAACTGGTGAAGCTGACCAGCCATGCGATGATGGCGATATCACACTCTTCAATGGTTTGCTCTGCGCGGCGGGTGTCGAGCTGGGGTGCGTGGGCGTCGCCGAAGCGCAGGACCCAGACACAGGTCAGTGGTTCAGATCCCCGAGGATCCGAGAGCATGGGAATGACCGGGGAGGGAGTGATTTCTCCCCTGACATGGCCTTAGGAGCCCAGCTGTATCTCATCAAAACTAGGGACGTTGCGCGCGCGGCAAAATGGCTGGCTTGGATCGATTCGCACGTACCCTGCACCCTGGAGATTTTTGGGCATTGTCTGTTAGACGGCCTACCGCGATTCTGCACAGACGATGCCAAGGAAAAAGGCTGCACGATGCGGCCTGGAGACGCTGCGCAGCTATCCGCAACTGTCTCATACCTCCAGGAGAATGCAGGACTTCCCGCTCTTCCTGATGGGCGTCTTCGTGGTTACCTAGGCACATTTTCTGGCTATGGGCCTGCGATTGAGGACATGGACTCCCGACTGAATAGGCCGGGCTATTCTCAGCACTTGGTCGGCGTGTCACTGTATCTAATGCAGAGCATGGGGCAACAAGATCCACGTCTTGATGTAGCAGCCGCACGGCTCGTCGAAAAGAATCCAGGCAACGCCTTCTTTACCTACCTCAAGGAAGGTAAAACGGAGGCGGTCAAGAGTCAGATCATAGTCCGCTGCCCATCCCCCACGACTGTGTTGACTCCACCGCTACATCAGTGGCAATGGGAACGGGAGAATGCGGATAAGGCCTGGGAGCACTCATGCTATTGGGACTGCATTTTCGCGGCGAAGCTGGTCCAGTAGCGCCAAAAACCGAGCCTTCGAAACGTCTAGTGACTGCGATGGCCCCCGTGACCTCCAGTACGCTGTCTAATGCGCTGTGGATGGTTGCTGCCCATTGCGGGAGGCCAGAGAAGTTCACCGTCATGCGGGAAGTGTTGATCGACCGAATCGCCATTCGTTCGCCATGCTCCGCTTGAGGGACGCCAGTGCCCCTGTATTAATTTCAGATATCCCAGGTCCACTTGATGAGCTCGGCGGACTTGCGGGCGAATCCCACTTTGCAAGGCCCTTGCCCGTCATCCACCCGAAAGTGCAACTGACCGGCTAGGGCAACGGTGATCTCTTGTTCACCTGAGAACCTGATTTTCTCTCCACGTGGTTCACCGAACCAGTTCGCCCCCATGCCGACTTGACAGGTTCGGTCTGGCGGGCAGGCAACCATGTATGTAGCCATCAGGTAGACATAGGTCTCGCCGCTGTACTGCCAGTCCGGTCCATCGATCATCACGTAATGCACAGCCATAGAATGCCCCTCTTAAGCTTAACTCCRCCCCGTCAACATAGATGGTGCAGGTTTCGTTGTGCGTCCATGAATTATTCCGGAGCACGCGCTGAAGATTAGCTCAATAGCAGGAACTAGCTTGCCTGGACCCCACCTGACACCGCTGAGGTTTGTACTTCTGAACCCCGGCTTCGATTCATCTTTTTTGCCTCACGTTTGCGTGTAAGCCGGCGCATATGACCTCAGCTATTTGATTGTTAGGCTAACCTATACTTCACTTGGTGTGATGATAGCCAATACAACTATGCAAAATTCAACGAGGCTAAAATGGCCATTCTATTGAAATATAAATACTTAGTTTTACTGGTCGCTATCATCGCCGGTGCTTTTCTTTGGTGGGCATCACGACAGGAGGAAATAATTTCTAAGTCAGCCAGCCACGATAGAGCAATTTCAATTTTGGTCGCAGAACAAATAATTGAAACTGGTAAAGCGCCAGAGGATTGGCCCACCACGATTTTCATTCCTGCCAAAGCGATAGAGAAATTAGCTAATGCCCTAATTGGGGCTGAATACACGATTCCTGATGCTGTTGACAGCACCACGAACAAACCAAAAGGAAATTTCAAACTGGTCGTTGACAAATTTGACCTAAAAGTTTCCGATGGGGCGTTATCACCTACAATTCAAGTCACAGCAAGCTACATACCTAATGGGAACCCACCGGCCTGGGCTGATTCAGTAGTGAGGTTCGACATAGTTGGTATCTTACAACCGAGCAAACGGACAACACCAAGCGATAAAGCAAACGAACAACTTACAAAAGTCTTCCGAATCGTTCCTCTTTATATATCGCCAAAAGTTAATGTATGGCCGTTAACACTAAAGGCAAGCGGATTGGTCGCCCAGATTGCGGCTGCTCAGGTTATTGAAAAAATGAATGACAATCTTTATATCGATGTACCAACGATTTCGTCAGCCCTAGAAATAAACACCAACATCAACTCCGAACAATATACCAAATTTGAAGTCGAAGGGGGTTACACGCTTCGCCAGTCAATGGGTGGTGAGCTGCAAAAGAAATTATTGAACGCGGACAATGTACTGATTTCAACCACGGGAATATGGTTTCTAGGCGGCCTTAATCTGGCAGAAATTCCAAATCTTCCACTGGACGATGCAGGCTTGAGTAATTGGCTAGAAACCCATAGCTCCGTCATAAAGGAAAAAATGAATCCATATGAAGTGCAAACTGACAATATAAAAGCAAAAATCTCAAACAATGCAATTGTTGAGATGCTAGATGAATTAAAAAAACCAAGGCTAGTACCCGGCTTAAGATTTGTCGGAGATTTTCCCTTTATCGCCTTTGGCCAAGTCCCCGCAAAATCCAAGTACGAAATGAACCTACATGCCTATAACGCGACTGGGGTTATTTCAAATCAATCGATCATGAAGGATAACTTGCTAGGAGATGTGGGTGTAAAAATAACACCGAGAACTAGCGATTTGGCAAAGGGTATTGCCCTAATTGATATTCCTGTGTTGGACTGGAAACCCTCAATCGGAATTGAGGGAAAGCTGGTAACAAAAGTAGACGTAAATGCTGATATCCATGCTCATCTTTCTACAGGAAATATTGGTGGTGGAGTTGGCTTGGATATAGCGGTAGCTGGGACGACAGAGGCGGCAATACCAGTTCAACTAAAGCTTGAGGCCGTTTCAACGGCGGTTGGCAGTGCATTTGTCATGCGGACCATATTGGAGTGCACACCGGTTGATGTCGATACCATTCCGGACGCATCATATAAAGGAATAGATTTCGACATTGTGAAGGTGGCCACTGTAAAATTTAGATTTAAGAAAGTCATCGGTGGTGAAAATTCGGCTCCTAGTATTTTGCTTGATAGTACGCCGCAATATATTTCCGCACTAAAACCTAACGAAAAAGAAAACCAGCCTGGATTTGCTGAAAAAGGTTTTCTACTGACTCTTTCACCTAAAACAATTTCCGTAACGCCCGGCGGGCTAGAGTTGGAGTCAGGTATAGACATTTCCCCCACTGATAAGAAACCTGAAGATAATGTAGAGGCCAAGAAGGCTCTGCACGATGCCATATCGAAATCTATAAAAGGAAAGGATTGCGAAAACCCCAATGATGTTGAAGTACTGCTAGGCCCTCCAACGTTATCCGACAAAGGGATATTAATGTCATACATTATGTTTGCCGCCAAGGAAGGGCAACATATAGCAGATGAAACGAAAAAGGAGGCGGAGAAGTTTTATAATCGGCCATTTGACTCTGTTAAGGCTCTGCCCGACAATGTTATTCGGGAAGGCAAGACGGCGGTAAATAATATTATTGACGAGGCAGGTAGAACTAAGGAAAAAATCGAACAAGTATTTAGAGATCTATGCGGGGATTTTTGCTAGAAATGCTTAATACGTTTTAACTGGTGGCAATTAATAGGAAGTAAGTCAGTGGCACATCCTCAGCGAGCTTGAACACCACACCGTTATCGGAATGGAATATCTGTCGGAGCCACTGATTGTGCTGGCCGATGCAGAGCTAAGGACCTACTGGAGGAAATATTGGCAGAAGGGGGTTTAAGCAGAAAATCACTTGGTACTGCTAGCTAACACATCAAAATAGCAACAGAGTTTATGCGGCCAAATTATGGTTTCAGGCCTTCCTTTGCGCTCGCTTCATTGCCCCCACAGCACTTTTCCGACCACTGTGAGCCGCAGTTGGAGCATGGCTGGTATCTGACATATTCCTCCTCCTGCCGGGGTGAGAGCTGTTTGCGCAAGTAAATGTGCTGGTCGTTATAAGTCTTTAGTAATTCCCCGGGGACGGTGTCCCAGCGCTCACAATCATTGGTCACGTTGGCTTGAACTACGAGTTGCTTTGGACCTTTGGTGTCAATGCGCAGGTTCACGCGGTTTTTTTTTTGCTCCGCATTGACGAGCTGTTCATTGACTACCAACGAGAACTCAAGATCATAGAACTGAATCTCGACCGAATCTTTCCGGTCGCTGGCAATTGCCCGAGAATGCAGGATCAGGTTGTCGTCAATCGTCACGGTCAGCTCGATGCGTTCACCCAACGGCGGGAACGCCGGATTCACTTCCACTACCAGGCTGCCATAGGTAGTTCTRGGGTCTGCAGCCGCAGACTTCTGGACCATTTGGGGGCGTTTGAAGGTAAAAATGGCCTTGCCGTCACGCGGATCAGAACAGTACATCGACTGCTTCTTCTGGATGGACTCACCGCGCAGTGGCAAGCGTGTTCCATCATGAATGATGGTCAACAAAGAATTCCTTGCCTCGACCAGTTCGAAGGGTTTTGCCAATGCCAATTGAAGGTTGTCGTGTGCGATCCAGGCGGCACCTTCTGAGATGATGCGGTCGCCTTTATCGGAAATATGGAGGGCCGAAACACCGAAAATTTCTGTAAGTTTGYTCTTTATGAGCGGCATGTTGACCAGACCGCCAGTTGCAAGGCAGAGCGCCAGGGTTTGCGGGTCGACATCGGCCTTGTCAGGTGCGAGCAGCGCATCGATTTCGTTGATGCCCTGGTTGATCAATCTGGTACAGACTTTTTCAAGCTCATAGCGCGTGAGCCAGATATCGATTTCGGTTTCTTCGGTGCTATCGCCTTGATAGTAATCCGGTAGAAAAACATGTGTTTTTTCACGTGYAGAGAGCGTGATCTTGGCACGTTCGCACTGAGTCAGCAGTTTGGCTCGCATGCCAGGATTGACAGGCAGCTTGTCCTCGGTGGTCCAACCAAATTTGGCCGCGTGCTGATCGGTGACATAGGAGAGGACGGCATCATCCAGATAGTCACCGCCAACCGAATTGTTGCCCCGATTGAGGATCTGCACCAGAGCACCATTAACTACTTTGCACAATGTGAGATCCAGTGTTCCGCCACCCCAGTCAAATACTAGGATCATCCTGCCCTCATAGAAAGACAAGGCGTCGCGAGTGTTATCCAGATCCTTGAAATAACCATAGAGGGCCGCAAGCGGCTCATGTACAAAGGTATCGACATGCACGCCCGCCTGCAGCAGTGCTTCGCGCAAGTCCTGACGACCTCGTCCATCCAAGGCAACCGGGATAGTCACGACAGCACGGGTAAGGTCGGCCACCTGCTCTTCGTCCAAAGCTCGGGCATGCTCAATTAGGTGTTTGATGTAATCGGCAATCACCCCAATAGGCGTCATCATCCGTCCATCGACGCTCACATGCTCTTTACCCAGCAGTTTCTTTGGGCCGCGCACGGTATTACCCAAAACACCTATGTTCCGATGCTC
The DNA here is from genome assembly GCF_052114525.1 of Pseudomonas sp. KB_15. Taxonomy (NCBI): domain Bacteria; kingdom Pseudomonadati; phylum Pseudomonadota; class Gammaproteobacteria; order Pseudomonadales; family Pseudomonadaceae; genus Pseudomonas; species Pseudomonas sp. KB_15. The sequence goes on from NZ_JBFREX010000024.1 coordinate 111,557, forward strand.
TAACTGATCGTATGCACGCCGGCCACAGATTACTTGCTCGCCCTCGTAGCGCACCACCGAGGGATGCGGGCGGCCCGTATCATCGAAAGAAGAGATCTTGCTTTCGCGGGTAACGACAGAAATCAGGCTATTGGTGGTACCGAAGTCAATGCCTATTCTTTGAACCATTTGATATCCCTTTCAATGCTTTCCACTGCCAGTTCAATATGATGCGCAGCAACTTCCGTTTTTGGCTTTTCGCGTTGCAAGGCCGAGAGTGAAAGCTTAAGCGGTTCAAGCACATCCCCGGTCAGCAGATTGAAAGCTCTTGCTTTGGCCTGCCCAGTGTTATCGCGCAGGTGGGTTCGTTTGGCTCGCTCGTCCAACTGCTGCTCCTCAAGCATGTGCTGCAGTCGGGTGATTTCCGCCTCCATTGTAGAAACTCGCTGAGCTTGCTCTTCAGTCGTCCGCTTGTGTTCAGTTAGTTGTGTCCTGAGACGCGCAGCTTCTTGTTCGCTGTGCTCAAGTGCGGACTGCAGGCGTTTGCCATACGTAGCCTGCTCGTTGGCTTGTTGCTTGAAATAATCAAGAGTGTCGGCCAGCAAACTCTCGTGCTTGGCATACTGCTCGGCTATATAAAGGGCAATGTCACGATTGCTCCGATTGCGTGACTGGCGCTCCTCAAGCAGCTCTGCAAAAAACATAATCGACTGAGATGGATCGCTCTTGCCTTTGGCAAGTAGCCAAAGCCCACCGATCAGTAGCAGATTGTCGCGCTGACTGGTCAGTTCGGACGGGGTCAGGAGTATCGAGCCAGCAAGGGTGTCTGTTGCGCTGTCTGATGTCACCGGTAGTGTTGTAGCCGACAGGGCAGCCCGCACATGTTCGATACGTTTGCTGTATAGCGCTGCAATGGAATTGCACAGGAATCGCAACGGGGTAGAGTCGAGCCCCTTGTCGCCGTCCAAAATATCCTGAAAAAGGTCATGCGACTCACGATGCCGATTGATCCATAGAGCACTGGCAAGGCGAACACAAAAAATCATTAATGCATGACGCTGTGCGTCCTCACGGCATCTGCTGGTAGCAACTGTCAGTAGCGCCAGCGCATTGAATTGCGGGTCGGTTTTCCTCGCATCTTCGGCCACTTTATCCACCAACTGAGCATCCAGTTCAGCAGTAGTTTGGCAACTGACGATGGACTTGAAGTCGGCCTTGCTCAGGGTAGCTGGTTTTATGTTCTGATCTTTGTCCACGCTGATTGCGAAGACCTGCGAAATAATCTCCGAAATTGATTTGGTCTGTGCAGAAGGCTTCTGTTTTCTAGCCGGCTTGGCCTCAGCTGCCTGCTGTTGTGGCAATGCAGTATCTGATTCATGCCCGGTCATGGATCATGTCTCTCTAATGAGGGTGTTGAAAACGTCATCATGCCTGAGCTTCTTGCGATACTTTTCGACCCCGGCCATGTCCTCGACCGCCGCAGCCTTACGGAAACACAGGTAGTTGAGCTTGCTAGTATCTTGCAACGACCGGTACTTGGCGGGTAACCATGTGATTCGTTCTTCGATATCTTCCAGCGTTGAATCAGAAAAGGCCGGAATCAGATTCGTAAGAATAAACTCACAGGTCTGATCCACGGGCAATTGAGCATCTGGCGATGTGAATTTACGGCTGACTAAATCGTCGCCGCAGAAAAAGGCGATGGTTCTGTCTAGATCTGGTAGGCCTGAGGCTCTCTGCAGCAAACTGAAGTCGTTTCTATTGAAACGGATTACGGCGCGCACAGCCGCTGCAAGCGGCGTAGTGTAATCCCTCAGAGAGTCCAGTGCCTGATTGAAGCGTTTGTCGAAATCTTCGAACGTGGTGATGTCAGATAAATGGTCTTTGGCTTTCAAACCGTGGAGGTAGCGCACCAATCCGTCCACATATCTGCTCACAGTGTCGCAGTGTTTGACGGAGGCAGTGAACACCTCAATCAAAGGATCGGCAATACTTCCTGTAGAAAATTGCGCCTTAAAGACCTGGTCAACCTCAGCCACTTGCCGCGGGTCGGCAATGCATACCTCAATTTTGAGGTTTTTTTCCAGCACCCCATTGGCATAGGTGAGACTAAACAAGCCCTTGCTGGCTGGCTGCAAAGCCTGCGTCAACTCGGCGATAGAGCCAAGTGACTGGCCGTTGAGTTCAATCCTACTAACATTGCGCGCTTCAATATCGCCAAGCTGAATGGGTGTGTTGATCAGCAGTCCTGTGGCGCCGAGCTCACGGTCACGATAGAACATGGTGGGATTGAGTAGCGGATGCTCAAGTTCATGCTGTTCGCGAGCTGCGATTGACTCGAAAACCTGAATGCAAAAACGGCATGCATAACTAGTTGGCAAGGGCGAGGTTCCCGGCTCACTGCCTCTCTCCCAGAAGCGGTCCAGACCTGTTTCCTGAATCCATCCCAAGGTTGGCATGTTATTTCCTTGTTCCCTAGTACACCTGTTGCAGGTCCAACGCTGAGAATAGGCAACATGCCATCATTCTGTCCATGCCTGTTACCTGGACAGTTACCTGCTCCCCTCATCCAATGCAGACAACTCTAGTACAGATCCAAAGCGCTGGATGCGTCAGCGACACGGTAGCCAATGGCTCTTTATCCAGCTAAGTGTGTCTGACCATTGCGATAAACAGTATCCATTTACGAACCAGGTTGGCGTTGATGCCGTCCACACTGGCAATCGACACCCCAGGCAGCAGGCATTCCTAAACGAGCTAGGCTTTGAAGGGCTTGGGATCAGAGGTTCGTTGGTGCATGGCGATCCTTATGACGGGGATCAGGTAGGTGACTTCGCCAGACGGTTACGGCGAACCACGGTTGTGTAGAAATCAAAGTCTGATTTGCCACTCATAGCAACGAGCGCGGTGTGAAGCGCCGGGGAGGGGGAAGGGGGAGAGCTCAGCGAGTGTTGGGCGACACTCGCTGGAGGGACAAAATCAGTTCCTGAGCGGGCGCTGTTCCCAACCTAGAGAAAAACCCATGATCGCCGGCGTCATGCCGGCCTTGGCAATCCAACAGATCATTTCATCCATACCAGTCTCAGGATGCTTTTTCGAGGACAAAACAAAACCCCTACCTGTATGCGCAGATAGGGGTTTCGGAATTTAATCTTGACGATGACCTACTCTCACATGGGGAAACCCCACACTACCATCGGCGATGCATCGTTTCACTGCTGAGTTCGGGATGGGATCAGGTGGTTCCAACGCTCTATGGTCGTCAAGAAATTCGGGTACTGAGTCGTGACCAGTTGGCCTCGCTTCAGCAAATTGGGTATGTAATAGATTTGTGTGTTTCTCGAACTTTCGGTTCTTTCGTCTTCACACACCGCAATCTGATGCTTCTTTCGAAGTAAGCAAATTGCTTGGGTGTTATATGGTCAAGCCTCACGGGCAATTAGTATTGGTTAGCTCAACGCCTCACAGCGCTTACACACCCAACCTATCAACGTCGTAGTCTTCGAC